>DYOK01000166.1 GCA_020720565.1 Acetofilamentum sp. | reverse complement strand
AAAAATCTAATTTCAAGAACCCCTCTTAGATAAAATCTACCCAATTTTACTCCAATTTACCTTCGAAGTGTAATGTTTTTTTAGATATGCTCGGGTTAATTGATTTTGAGCTAATTCAAGTTGTGGATCCTCGTCAGTTAACATTTCGGCCGCTTGACGTGCTTTTTGCAAAATAACTTGGTCTGTGAGTAGGTTGGCCAATTTAAAATCGAAGGGAATACCAGATTGTTGAGTACCCTCAATCGCCCCTGGGCCTCTAAGTTGCATATCAATTTCGGCTAATTTAAAACCATCGGTACTGTCGACCATGGCTTTAATTCGAGTTCTACTATCTTGACTTAACTTGAAAGGCGTTTTAAGGATACAATACGACTGGTCGGCACCTCGTCCTACACGTCCTCGCAATTGGTGCAATTGCGATAGTCCAAATCGGTCGGCGTTTTCGATCACCATTACCGATGCATTTGGTACATTTACCCCAACCTCAATTACCGTAGTGGCCACCATTATTTGAGCTTGCCCTTTGATAAACCGCTGCATTTCAATTTCTTTATCTTTTGCTTTGACTTGTCCATGTACAATACTGATGCTAAATTTCGGTGGTGGAAATGCCTCGTGTATAGCCCAAAAACCTTCCTCCAAAGCTTTGTAATCGAGTTTTTCCGACTCTTTTATTAATGGAAAAACCACATAAATTTGACGACCCAAATTGATTTGTTCGTGCATGAATTTAAAAATCTGACTCTGCTGATTGTCATACACATGCTTGGTTTCGATTGCTTTTCGGCCTGGTGGTAGTTCGTCAATAATTGACACGTCTAAATCGCCATAAAGGGTCATCGATAAAGTACGTGGGATGGGCGTAGCTGTCATAATAAGCATGTGGGGTGGAACGGTATTTTTAGCCCACAATTTGGCCCTTTGCGATACCCCAAAACGGTGCTGCTCGTCGATAACTACTAATCCTAAATTCTGAAATTGTACATTGTTTTCGATTAAAGCGTGTGTGCCTATTAGGATGTGAGCCGTGCCATCGATCAAGGCTTGATGAATTTTGTCGCGTTCACTCTTTTTGCTGCTGCCCGTCAATAAAAAAACATTGAGGCCAATTTGTTCTAAATCTGGAGCAATGCTATTGTAATGTTGCTGAGCTAATATTTCGGTCGGAGCCATTATAGCCGCTTGCATTCCATTATCGATGGCTAAAAGCATACTAAAAATAGCAACCATTGTTTTGCCACTTCCCACATCGCCTTGCAATAAGCGGTTCATTTGCCGACCACTTTTTACATCTTGTCTAATTTCTTTAATAACTCGTTTTTGTGCTCCAGTCAATTCGAACGGTAAACATTCGTTAAAATAGCGATTAAAATTAGGACCAATGGTGTTAAAAATATGCCCACGATAGGTTTTGATGCGGTATTGTTTCTGAACCAATAATTTAAGTTGGATGTAAAAAAATTCTTCGAATTTAATTCGGTGTTCAGCTCTTTTACGGTCGTTTTCGCTTTGTGGAAAATGAATGTTTCTAATAGCCCATCCTAAAGACATCAATTGATTGGATTCGATAACCGAGCTGGGCAAATGTTCTTCGATGGGAATATTTAAATCGAGGACTTGTTTAATCAATTTTTGAATGTATTTCGAATTGATAAAGTGTGACTTAAGCTTTTCGGGTACACTGTACTGTGGCATAATGCCTTTTTGCTCTTGCTCTTCGAACTGGATGGCTTCCAGTTCGGGATGCGAAAAATTGATGCGGCCATTAAAAATAGTTGGTTTTCCAAAAAACAAATATTCTTGGCCAATTTTAAGTTGAGTGCTTAACCATTTAATCCCTTTAAACCAAACCAATTCAATTTGCCCGCTATGGTCGGCTACAATCGCTCTAAGCCTTGTAGCTGGACCGCTACCCACCGTTTCGCTAAGTTTTAATCGGCCTCTGAATTGAACTGCGAAACCTGAATCGGCATCTATCTCAGCAATGGGTGTTAAACGGCTTCGATCGACATATCGAGAAGGAAAAGTATATAACAAATCGCGAATCTGAAATATTTCCATTTCTTTTTTGAGAATAGCCGCTTTTTTGTCGCCTACTCCTTTTAAAAATTGTATTTCAGTCTCTAAATTCATGGTTTGCAATGTCTATTAGGGGGCGAAATACCTAATCAGGAGAGTTTTTCCTGAATCATTTCTTTGGTTTGTTCGGCTATCGTAAAATAACTTTGTCCCAAAGGGAAAATTGGTTTTAGAAATTCGACGCTAACCTTTTTAAATGGCTTTGGGAAATGGGTCCCACGCGGCAAAATATCGTAAGCCCCTCTAATCACAACGGGAACAACTGGCACATTAAGCTCTTTACTTAATATCGCAAATGTTTTCTTAAAGTCGCCCAACTCACCGTCGTAAGAACGTGTGCCTTCTGGAAAAATTACCACGTTTTTATTCTTTTTAAGTGCTTCGGCAAGCGATTGTATCGAATGTTTTAAATCTTGATTCACATCGACAATAATGATGTTATTTCGTACCGCAAAGCGTCTTAACCAATTAAATTTAATGTGTTTAGCTTTGGTATAAAAAAATGATCGACGCAACATTTTACCGCTTAATGCACTGGCCACAAACATACCGTCGAAATAGCTCTGATGGTTCGGGGCAATAATACAAGATGTTTCGGGGATATTTTCTGTTCCTTTGGTTCGGAATCGGAAATACATTTTAAAAATAACTTTCGACCATTTTACAATAAACCAAGACGTGACGTCAGATTTTGGTAATTTAACATTGACTTTTTCCTTAATGATATCGCTCCAATTTATTTTGTCGATGGTCATTTTGGTTTTCATTTTGGTCACAAATTCGCTCAATAGACGAACGGTTTCGTGGTCGGCAATTTTCTCTGCATTGATATTAACTCCAAAAGTATTTTCGATAAATACCTGAAGGCTAACTTTATCAAGAGAATCAAGCCCTAAATCAATTTCGATGTGATCGTCGGGGTAAACTTCGATATTTTTATCGGTTTCGATGTGGCTTTTGATTAAGCGGTATTCTTCGGAGTCGAAATTAACTTGCTTGTTCTTTTTTGATTTAGTTTGTCCAATCAATTCTGCCAATTTAAAACGCTGCACTTTCCCAAGTCTAGTTTTGGGCAATTCGTCGTGGACATGGTGCCATTTTAATATGCGTTTATATTGCGATGCACTTTTATTGTATTGTTCAAGCGCTTTATTTACAGATTGTTCAATGTTCTCTATTTGTAATTCTCTGGCTTTGATGCGGTCGCTGACAATAGCCAGTTGTAAAATATCGTCTTTTTCGAAAACAGCCAATTCTTTAGCAAAAGGGAGAAGGGCGTCAATCTGAAATTCAATTTCGGTCGGATTGATATTTTTGCCGTTAGAGAGCACAATAATCTCTTTTTTTCGACCTGTTATGAATAAATATCCGTGTTTATCGATCGAACCGATATCGCCCGTATACAACCAACCGTCTTTAATAACCTCAGCGGTTTCGTTGGGTCTTTTGTAATATCCTTGCATAATGTGAGGCCCACGCGAAAGAATTTCTCCATCGAGAATTTTCATTTCGGTACCAGGCAATACTTGACCCGCAGAGCCAATTTTACCTCCATTAGGACGTGTAAAAGTAATCATTGGAGCGGCTTCAGTCATGCCAAAGCCTTCTAGAATTTCAAACCCTAAAGCTTTAAAATCCTTTGCTACCGCAGGGTCGAGTGCTGCGCCACCCGAAATCATATATTTGATATGACCTCCAAATTTTAGGTGGACACTTTTGAAAATTTTCTTCGAGAAGCTTCTTGAATTGATCAATTTGGCAGTTCCAAAAAGTATTTTGGCAATTAAACTTTTGTTGATTTTGTCGACAATGCCTTTTCGGATAGCTGCAAATAGTCTAGGCACACCAATAATCAATGTAATACTATGGGTATTTAGAGTGTCCATAATATCTTCCGATGCCATCGATGCCGCAATCGCTACTTGAGCACCTACCGAAAGCGGGGCCACCATAGAACCAATTAATGGGAAGATATGATGCAAAGGCAATAAAATCATCACTTTTTGGTCATGAGCAAAAATCTTAACGTGCTCCGAAACCCCTGTAATATTGGCCCAAATATTTCCATACGATAACATGACGCCTTTTGGGGAACCGGTAGTCCCCGAAGTGTAGATGATTACCGCAGTATCGACCATATCACGGGCAGGTAATGTATCATTTACTACCGATGGTTTAAGATAAGGCTGATCTAACGAAATTAATGTGGTTTTGGATAGAGATAGCTCAATGGCTTCGTTAACAACAGTTTCGCGTTCGGTTGAGTAAAAAATATGCGAAGGTTGAGCGTCTTTAAGAATATAGGCAAGCTCTTTAGCAGTCGATAAGTAGTCGACTGGTATAACAACTCCTTTTTGATTCCAAATGGCGTAAAATGCAAAAATCCATTCAGGTCTATTTTCCGAAAAGATTACTACTCTAGCTTGTGGTTCAATAGAAAACAAGCTTGAATAAAAGCTTAAATTTTCGTGAATTTGTGCAAAAGTATAGCTTGAATTTTTAAAATGTATGGCAGGTCGATTCGAATTTTGTAAAAACATAGTTCTTTTTTTATGAAAGGCAAAGTTACGCCAAAGTAGGTTTTCGAATGCTATATTGATTCTAAAAAATGACCAATGACAACTATTAAAGGATTATTTTATTTTTTTTTCAAAAATTGACGTAAATATAATACCTAAAAACTTGCATAATGTTAAAAAACATTTACTTTTGGTATCGATGTTACTCAAAAACAAAACAAAGAAATCATTTTTTATTAACTCAAATACATTTTTAACATGAAGAAGAATTTATTTTTTATTGCTGCATTATTTGTGGCTTCTAGCGTAAGTGCTCAGTTTTATGCAGGTTTAAGTGCAGGTTATGCATTGGGTGCCGACAAACAAGTTTTAGGTGTTGAAACCACATCGACATCTGACATTAATCTTTATGGCAGTTTTGGTAACGGCATGAATATTAACCTTAAATTGGGTTATAATTTTACCGATAATTTAGGTTTCGAATTGGGTGCCAACTATTTGTTAGGTTCAACTCAAACTATTGAGAAGGACGAAGATTATTTAAAAGAAGGCAAATCATCGGGTCTTAGATTATCGCCTCAATTGACTTTTAGATTGGAAAACGGCTTGTATTCTCGAATGGGTTTAGTAGTTCCTGTTATGGGTTCAACAATTGCAACTGTTAACGATAAATCAAACACAGGAGTTGAGACTAAAATTAGTGTTGAAAATAAAGGATCGTTTTCAGTTGGTTTTATTGGTTCAATTGGATATAGCTACAAAGTTTCTGACAATCTTTCAGTGTTTGGTGAACTTGAATATTTAAGTTTAACCATAAAACAAGGCACATCATCTATTACAGAATATACCATGAATGGTACTGATGTACTTTCTACCTTAAAAACTATACAAAAAGAAACTGAATATGTAGACGAGGTAAAAAATACTGACAATACAAATGTGGATGCACCTAGAAAAGTTTTAGCAAATCGTGCTCCTTTTTCTGCAATTGGTCTTAACATTGGCGTAATGATGTCGTTCTAATCTTTTTTAGAAGATACAAAATATTAGCCTCAACATTAGTTGGGGCTTTTTTTATGCTTTAAATCTGCACTGTTAATCTACACTATTTATTACCTTTGGTTTTTTAAAGCTCTTAAAACACATCTCAATAGTTTTAACCATTAAAAAGTTACTGTGTCC
>DYOK01000165.1:3705-5780 GCA_020720565.1 Acetofilamentum sp. | reverse complement strand
AAGCTGGAGTTACCTGTTATCAATTCCTCTATTCTATCCGCAAGCATCTTAAAGTTCTGTTTATCTACTCCTTCCAATGTACCAAGTCCGACGATGTTCTGATGGCGGATTTTCGCACCTACTTCGTAGCTGTGCACCAATCTGTAATGCGTGTAAAACGTAACGGAGGATTTGTTTGTCTTTTTATTTCTTCGATATACATTCAGCAAAGTAACGTATTGTAAATTTAACACGTAAATCTATGGGGGACTATTTTGGAACTTGAAAATCTTTCTATTATTGTTAATAAGTACTTTGTGTAGATATTAAAAATTGATAATTTTTTTTGTAATTTTTGTATGTGCTTAATTATCTGCTAATTAGAATTTATGTAAATTTATTCCCAGTTGAAGCATCTGGCCTTTATTTTCAAGTTGGGTTAAGATTCGCCCCTTCCCTCATCAGCCCGTGATGCGTACTTTGGTCTCTGCTGACTCCTGACGGCAATTGTTCGCCGTGTTTCATACTCTGCTTCCACACGACCGTCAGGTCTCCCGTGGGAAATCTATTCCCTTTCATCCCATGTAACCGCTGCATATACACCTCAACATATGGCAGTTATTGGATTTCGGTTTGTTTGGCAACCTCGTCCTGTTGAATATGCCTACTACAGTTCGTGTTCCTCGGTTCGGGACTTTACCTCTTGCTTCCTTCAGATTTTGCCTCGCAACAAACACCCTCGCTTTGGGCTGACGATTCCCATTAGATGGCTCGTTCGGGACTTTAACCCTATAAAATTGGTGGTATGCGTAGTGCACAAAAGAAAAACGACCAGATACGTTCTGATCGTTTTTAATTATAAAAAATATTACCTTTTGTTGCGAATTTACAAAATAGGTCGAAGACCTTAGATGATAAAATTTGAGCTTATCGATTCGAAGTTATAAACCTTATTAATGGTGTCGGCAAACAAATTGGCCACACTTAGCACTTTAATTTTTCCACATTCTTGTTTTAAAGGAATAGAATCGCTTACAATAACTTCGGTAATCGATGAGTTTCTGATTCTATCGTAAGCAGGGCCCGACAAAACAGGATGGGTAGCAATGGCTCTAACACTTAATGCACCTTGCTCCATCATAATATCGGCTGCTTTTGTAATAGTACCAGCAGTATCGATCATATCGTCGAGCAGAATCACGTTTTTACCTTTTACGTTTCCAATGACAGTCATTTCGGCTACCACATTTGCTTGTTCGCGACTCTTATGTGCCACAACCATCGGAACGTTCAAGAATTTTGAATATACATTGGCTCGTTTAGTTCCGCCCATATCGGGCGACGCAACCACAAGATGGTCTAAATTAAGCGACTTTACATAAGGCAAAAATAAAGTCGATGCATAAATATGATCGACGGGGATATTGAAAAAGCCTTGTATTTGGTCGGCGTGTAAGTCCATGGTCATCACACGGCTAACACCCGCTGCTACCAACATATCGGCAACTAATTTGGCTCCAATGGCCACACGCGGTTTATCTTTACGATCTTGACGCGCAAAACCAAAATAAGGTATAACAGCCACTACTTTGTAGGCTGATGCACGTTTTGCTGCATCAATTAAAAGTAATAGTTCGAATAAATTTTCGGTTGGCGAAAAGGTCGATTGAATAATAAAGACTGTATTTCCGCGAACAGTTTCATCGAAAGACACCACAAACTCACCATCACTAAAACGGGTAATTGACGATTTTCCGAGGGTTGTGCCATAGGCATGGACAATTTTCTCTGACAGATATCGGGTTTCTGTGCCCGTAAAGAATTTAATAGGTGATTCGTGCGACATGGTTGTTTGTTTTAAATGTGTTTTTGTTTACAAAAATACAAATGTAGTTTCGTTTTAGATGCAATATCTTACTAACTATTGTCTACAAAATATCAACACTCGCCAAAAGCTAATATTTAAGAATCAGATTTACATGTCGCGACTGCTCTAAAGGATTTGATTTTGTAGTGTCCTGGTTAAGCAATTCTTTTATTTCATCAAATAATTGCGGAAATTCAGCTTTAAGCTCCAAGGGTCTTTCGAAAAAATT
>DYOK01000165.1:0-3605 GCA_020720565.1 Acetofilamentum sp. | reverse complement strand
AAACTCTTCGAAATTTAGGCTTGCATATTCTCGAATAATCGAATTTTCTTCGCTTTCTAAATTCATAAACACAAGCGTGGTGTCGGCTCTAAATTGTAAATATATTTATATTTCTGCTAAAACTTAGATAGATTTTTTCACTCAAAAACTTGTAGTGCCAGAAATTCTAAATTTGCTTCCTAATCAGAAATGTATTTTCAGCAAACCCTAAGTAATTGGTTCCTTATACGGAAATGCCGCTTCCATATCTTTTACCCAATCAATAAAGAATCGATAAAGTCCAATATCGTATCGTGTCCTGTTTTATCGACTGACGAACTGATAAATACAGGTGGTAATTCCTCCCAAGCTTTAAGTAATTCTTTTTTATACCGGTCGACACTTTGAACGGCTTTGGCTTTTGATAGTTTATCCGATTTTGTAAAAATGAGTCCAAATGGGATACCCGATTCGCCAAGCCATTGAATAAATTCGAGATCGACATTCTGTGCATCGTGACGAATATCGATTAAAACGAACAACATGGTCAGCTCTTTTCGTTTAAGAATATATGACCTAATCATTTCTTCGAATTTTTTTCGCATGGCTATCGAAACCTTCGCAAACCCATATCCTGGCAAATCGACCAGATACCATGTGTCGTTTATCAAGAAATGATTGATTAATTGAGTTTTGCCTGGCGAACCTGAAATTTTAGCCAATTTTTGATGATTGGTTAACATGTTGATCAGTGATGATTTCCCTACATTCGATCGCCCTATGAATGCAATCTCAATTTTTTGGTGGGTTGGACATTTCTTATAATCCGAATTGCTAATTTCGAATGTAGCTGTTTTTATGATCATGTGGTTAAACTCGATAAATGAATGAATGAATGAATGAATGAATGAATGAATGACAGTATCCCACAAAATAGGGAAATTGTTGATACGGAATATTAAATTATACAAAATCAATCCTAAACAATGTACAAATAAATGCAAATTGTGACAAACTAAACATATAAAAAAATATTATTTCGGGCTTTATTGACTGAGAGATAGAGTTAATGTTCTTAGAAAAAATAAATAGGTCGAAGACCTTACTTCATATATACTTCGATTAGTTTGGAAGGTGTAATGGCTATCAATTGAACCAATTCGGCTACAGATGGAATAAGAACGGTTTCGCCTTTCGATAGTTTTTCTTCGGTACCATTCGACATTTTTATAAATACCGAGCCTTCGACACACATGAGTACGACAAAGCTATCGAGCATGGTATAGTTATTTTCGATAGATTGAGTGAGTTCGATAAGATTTGTGGTAAAAAAATCGCAATCGACCAAGTTTACGGCATCATTTACACGGGATGTATAGGCCGTTTTATATGGGGCTTCGCAATGATAATTTATGGCATCGAGGGCCCATTCGGTATGTAAATCTCGTGCTTTACCCTTGGCATCTACTCTATCCCAGTCGTAAATACGATAAGTGGTATCCGATGTCTGTTGAATTTCTGCCAACAAAATCCCTTTTCCTATGGCATGCACCCTTCCTGCAGGAATGTAAAACACATCGCCCGATTGGGCTTTTTCGATATTTAGTAATTGAACCAATTTCGATTCGTTTAAGTGTTTGGTGTAGGCTTCGGCATTGGTTGTTTCTTTAAATCCAACAATAATTTCCGACTCAGGTTCCGCTTCGAGAATATACCACATTTCGGTTTTACCAAAGGCCTGATGCCTTTCCATTGCCAAAGTATCGTCAGGATGCACCTGAATTGACAAAACATCGGTGGCATCTATAAACTTAAACAAAAGGGGAAAGGTGGTGCCATAATTTTCATATATTGCATCGCCAACCAATTCGCCCATGTATATTTCAATTATTTCTTCGAGCGTATTTCCTTTTAAAAAGCCATTTGCAACCACACTTTGATCGCCATCAACTCCAGATAACTCCCACGACTCTCCTACTACGGATTTAGTTTTTTCTTTGCCAAGTATCGTATTGAGTTTGTTCCCGCCCCAAATTCGTTCTTTTAAAATGGGTTTAAATTTTAATGGGTATAATTCCATGTGAAATATTTTTGTGGTCATCGACCTTTTTTTAGTCCTAATTTCGTAAGTTACGGATATTCTTAAATATAGTTTCTATATCTGATAATCGACCACCATAGTCTCTTGTTTATATAATGCAATCAATTTTAAAACTTTCTCGTGTTCGGGATGTACTCTGTAAATTTCTATATCGTCGAGCGAGTTAAATTCAGAGTTTAAAACCAAATCGAAGGCATTGGCTTGTTTCGACAAGTTTATTCCTACTTCAATTTTTACAATTTGAGGGATACAATCTTTTAAAGTTTCTAATGCTTGTTTAATAAGAATAGCCTTATCTTTAAATTCTGGTTTTAACTTAAATGACACAATATGGATAATCATAAGCGTTTTTTTTGCGAAGATACTTAATTTTCAGAAATAAGGTCTTCGACCTATTGGTAATAGTTCGTAAGCACCATATTAACGACCTAATATTCAATACTTTTGAAAAGTATTACAAATCACACATTATTGATGTTTATCAGACACTTATGTCGTTTTAAGAAATCACTTTTGAAAAGTTTAACGAAAGATAATATTTTACAATTTTACAAAAAGATCTTACAAATTAATACAAAAATGACAATATTGGGATCGAAGTACTTAGAACCAATGTCCGACTACCGTACCATTACGAAATTCAATAGATGGTGCAGGGAACTTAAACATATTCAAAATACCAAGCATACCTCTTAACCACATTTTTCGTGTTTTAATTTTGCTTAAATCGATATCTGGGCTCAAATAAAATTGCGGATATCTGCCATTTGAGATATTGCTTTTGCGTTCGCCCTCTATCATACCGTCGGCACCATATCCAACAGCTAAATTGAGCCAAGCTGGCATAAATTCGAAGCCTGTCATTGTTTTAAGATTAATACTCAGCCAGTAAGTTTGTCCGTTATAATCTTTCAAAGCCTGCGAAAGCAGATTATCGCCCAAAACGTCGGGTCGTTGTTTTGCGAATGCTGTGGTATGAAAACTATATTTCATTTTTATTCTTTGTTCTTTCCATGTCAATTGCTGAGAAACAAATAAACCAACACCAAGCGTGTTCGAAATCAAATCGAAAGGTGAAGCTCCCCAAGCTGCAGAACGTGCATCAAAAAGTTCGATCATCGAAACACCAGCCCATGCCAAACCTGCACTCCAAAGTGCACTTTTGGTTTGGTTCAATCCGGCATATCTAAACTGGTAATGCCAAAGCAAACTCAGTTGGTAACTTGTAAAAGCATGCCCTAATTTATCAACACCCATCCATTCTCTACCATCGTTGAACCAATGTAAATTGCTTTGCTCGTATTGACTATACCACAATTGATTAAGCGCAGAATAGGCCCCGACATGAAAAATTGCATTCGCACCTACAATTACTGACATCCGCTTTGAATTAACAGTATCTACATTTTGTGCTGAAGCAGAAGATAATGCCAAAACAAATCCAATCTTGATTAACAATTTCATGTGTGCGTTTGATTTCAACTGAAAATAGGAATCTTAAACATCTTTTCAAAATTAACGATAA
>DYOK01000164.1 GCA_020720565.1 Acetofilamentum sp. | reverse complement strand
CCAATTACCACATCAAACCCCTGTTTGGCATCAAACATCCAATCGGCATCAAAAAAATGTGAAGAGGTGTTCTGGTCATAAGGGTTCCACACGGCAAGCTGTGCTGCTTCGTTTTCGAAACCGGGTATTTTGGTTTTGGCGGTTTCTTTTTCGAGTTCTTTTTGTTTTTCTTTTATAAGCTTTTCAATCCGGGTACGCTCTTCTTTGTTTTTGTCAATTTGCAGGCTTTGCTGTTCGGGGGCTTTGTGGTCGTCGAACATAGATATTTGCTTTGCCTGTGGGGGTAACAGCGATACCCAATTTTCACCTTTATATTGTTCCTTTTCGGTTTGCAATGCTTTTATTTCGGTTTGCAAACGTTCCATTTTTTCTAAGTCGGGTTTGGTAGCTATATCAACCAATTTGGTTTGTATTTCTTTACGCAGTTTTTGGTCGGTGTTGCGCAATTCGTGTTTTACACTGGCATTACGTGCCGAAAAATGCTGGCTTCGTATATTCCAAAGGCTTTCTTTTAACTTGCGGATTTCAGTAAAACCGAGGTCTAATTTGTCGGTAAAAGCCTTTTCCAACCCAATCAGGGTATTGGCTGCCACAAACTTGGTTTCAAGGTTGGGCAGTGGCGTAATGCCATAATTATCGGCTTTGTTTGCGTTGGGCGTTTGCTCACACACCAACGAAATAAAAAAACGGAGTTTGCTAATCTGCACTGCTATAGTTTGAATATCGACCCCATAAATACAATTTTCAATTAAATGAAGTTTTTGTTGGTAAGGGGTTGAGGCTTCTTCGTCGTTCAGCTTTTGCAATAAGTTAACCATCCGGTTTAGCACACCCATAGGAAATGCCCCTGAACCACAGGCGGGGTCAAGTATTTTAGCTGATTTTAATTCGTTAATTATCGCCAACCGTGTTGAATTGTCAAGGTTTATTGAATTTGCTTCCGGTTTAAATAACTGGCGTATTTGCTCTTCACCCACCTTTGGACATTTGGTATTAAGGTGTGCAATCAACGATTCATCGACCATGTAATTAACAATTTCGCGAGGCGTGTAAAACGAACCCGATTGCTTGCGTGCCGTTTCTTTGGTTTCGGGGTTGTATGCCCCTAACAGGTTTTCAAAAACCTTACCCAATAGTTCGGGGTCAAGTGCCACTTCTATTTCAGTAGGCGTGTTTTCTTCAATAGTGAAATTGTACTTTTCGAGTAGCGGAATGATGCCTTTTAATGGGTCGAAGAAAAGACAATTTGGAATAAATGCCCTTTGCTGCCTGCCTGCTTCACGGCTAAAACCGTCGAAATACATTATTTTGCCTTTCGAATCAGTTTCTTTATCTAAACATTCAAACAACCCCCCATTTAGAAATGGCACAGAGGAAAAAATATTTACTATTTCTTCGTTCGTTTTAGCAAACCAAGTATCGTTTTTTGGATTGCGGAATAGCGATTTTATACCATAATGTTCTTTACGGCTTTTATGTTCCCCGTCGTTTGCAAAGGCACGTTCATCAATTGCTTTATTGAGTGTAGCAAAAAACAGATTTTGTAATATGGCATTGTAATAATTGCCTTGTTTTTTACTTTGTGGGTCAAAATCTTTAAGTATTTGTTTCAGTGCCACCATAGAAAATAGTTCGTTTGGAACCAATTTCTTTTGTTTTATAAACCAAACAAACATTAAACGGGTTATTAGGCGAATAATGTGTTCTTCAATTTTTCGGTCATCGACTTCCGTACTGGTATCGTTGGGGTAGGTTACAGCAAAACCATCGGTGGCCGATAAAGCCCATTGGTACCAATCGAATAATTCTTTGTAAAATTGTTTGGTAAGCGTATCAACTGAAAAAGCATCAGATAAATCAATCAGGGAAATTGGTTTGCCTTTTATGTTTTCGAACCGGTCAGATGCGGTACGGCAACCTTCTCCTTCACCAAAAAGGTACGTGTATCTTTTGGGTTCGGTTTCTATTTTACCTTCTTCGGTGCGAATTTCAGATACATAACTAAAGCGCCATTTATTGCCATGTATAAAAACAATTAAAGCACCATCAACATCGTACTTGTAAACACTGCGTAAGAGATTGCGCAAGCCTATTTTATTGATGGCAATTTTTGTTGTGGCATCTTCTTTAAGGGTTATTTCATAAATACCAACCAAACGGTCGTCAACCGTATCGAAACTGCCTAATTCCACAGCACTTTTAGCAATATCGTTAGCAGTTAGTAATATTGGTGTTGGGTTTTGGTGCAAGCGTTTTACCCCAAAATATTCTTTTAACACCTCCTGCCATGTAGCTCTATCGTATGAAGCAGAAAGGATATTGTGTTGAAGGTGTTTTTTGTCCATTAGTCAATATAAGTTTGAGATAAAACTATTTCGGGATATATGCTAAAATCAATGGTGGAATTATTGCTTGATTCAGCTTCGTCGGGTTCTCCGGCATCGTATTTTTTAGCCAATAATAAAATCAGGTTGTCCACCTGTCCGTAAGTAATTTGTTTCTTTTCGAGCTGTTGACGAATTTTACGTACTTCGTTTGGTAGCGGTGTATGCTCACCTTTCTCTATGGATTGCATTAGGTTATCGCAAGCTGCTTTTACATTTGGTAGTTTTGTAATTGCCTTCATATCACGCAAGAATTTACGGGCTTGCGCCGAAATTGCATCCGCTTTGTCGGTGGTTGTAACTACTTCAGCAGCTACGCTTAAAAAATCTTTTTCGAAGGTTTCGAGTGCGCTTTGAACCTGTTTGTAATGGCTATCGGGCAAAGAAAAAGGTTGTTCTGAGGGTTCGGCTTTAAATATTTCGGCAGCTTCGATAAATGTGAGGCTGTTTACTTTTCCATTGGTTTCGACCCTGTAAAACTCCGTTTTATAAGGCGATTTCAGAAAAATAACAGAATTGGCTGCTAAATCGGGTATGCCAGCCTGTTTTGCACTACGGGCGGTACGTGCCTTTATTGGAAAGCTTTTAATCCTTTTATACTCTTTTGGGTTGGCATCTTTAAATTCCCGAATAAAGCGCAGAAATAAAAGGCGTTTGTCTTCATCGTCTTTTACCCCTTCCTTGAACAATTCGAACTGTTCAACCAATTCTTCGTGTGTGTATATTTGGGTGTCCTCTCCAAAAGCAGTATGAAAGCCCTGTAATTTTACCAGAGCGTTGTTGTATAAATTAATTTCTTCGTCTCCCTGCTGTGAAGGATAATAATTGTAGTTATAAATTACCCCTGCCACGCTGCCAATACGGTTTACACGTCCGATGCGTTGCATTAAACGGGTTGCATTCCAGGGAGTATCGTAATTAACAATTACGTTGGCACGATGCAGGTTGATACCTTCGGCTAATACATCGGTAGTAATCACAATTTTATAATCATCTTTCTGCTCGCCTGTGTAATTGGCATCGAAGTTTTCTTGAATTACTTCAAATAGTTTGCTGCGATTAGCAGACGATACAAAGAGAATTTTCTGGCTTAAAGCAATTTCGAGTTTTTCGAGCAAATAACCTGCTGTATCAGTACTTTCAGTAAAAATAACCAATTTGCCCGAAGGGTTACTATCTGTTTTAAAAAGTTCGTTTTTGAGGGTATCAATAAACGCATCGAGTTTAGGGTCTTGCTCAACCTTATCCCATGCTTTTCCGAGTTCGGTCAGGTGCTCATAGTCTTTGCGTAACCCTTTGATAAATGCTTCATCAAAATCTTCGGCAGTGAATACATTATTTTTAGGATTTTCGATGCTTAACTGCATGATTATTTCTTCTATTTCATCGAAGCTCATGCCATTATCCATCATTTCGTTTACGCTTTTATCCGGGGCAATAAATACTTTGCCTCGTTCAAACATCTCAATCATTCGACCAGTAGCCACGGTAAGGTTTGATAAGGTTATCTTAAACGCTTTAAAACTGCTTTCGAGGCGTTTTACCATTAGGGTTTTGATAATACCTGCCAAAGATTGAGAAATTAAAACAGCTTTTTCATAATACTGTTCCCGTAAATCTTCTTTTAAATAGCGGATTGCCTGATAGCGGAAAAAGTTAATTTTATCGTCATCGGTAAGGTAAAAAATGGTGTGATAAAAAAGCTTGCTTAGTTTGGCATCTAAAACATACAATTTAGCTTTGGGTGCGGCAATTTCAGGAAATACAATACCTTGTTCTGTAAGGTCGTCAAGATATTTAGGATAGTTTCGCAAATCCCTTCGTGTCCGGCGAACTGTGATTTGAGATATAACCCTTTCCCGTATTACAGAATATAATTGGCGTATTCGCTGAATGTCAGGTTTTTCATTTTTAATAATGTCGCGGTACTCTCTTACAATGGGACCAAAAAAGGTTTGCAAATTGGTAACCGGCAAAGTGCTTCGGCGAGCATCCTGAAATAATAGAAGCTGGTAATATAAATCCTGTGGGCGATTATTTAATGGGGTTGCCGAAATTAGCATTACCTTTTTCTTAGTTCCTGTTATTAAACCCTCACCATTTCGTGGAGCTTTACAAATACGCTGTAACTGGCTAAACATCTGCGATGTGTGGTTGCGGTAGCGGTGTGCTTCGTCAACCAACACAAGGTCGTAATCTTCCTTAGCCCAATAATTAAGGTCGCCTTCAAGAATCTTGTTTAATTTACCGTTTGAAATAAACTTGGTGTGGCGGTCGATACCAAATTGCCGAAATGTGGTTTTCCAGTTTTTTTCAATTGCCGGAGGATATACCACCAGTATTTTAGTATTTATAGAGCCGTTGGCAATAATGAAACGCTTAGCAATCATTGCAGCAACAACGGTTTTGCCCAAACCTACTACATCGGCAAGAAAGAATCCGTTGTGCTCCAAAAGCATTTGAAAACCTTGGTTAACCGCATCAATCTGATAACTCAATTTCTTATATGTCTTAGGCAAATCCCCTACAGTATCGGGGTCGTAGTCAATATTTTTACCGAAATACTCAATTAAAAATTTAATGTATAACTCAAATGGGGTAAATATTTGCCCGATGTGCGTTTTTTGTTTGAATTGCTGAATGTCGGCAGGTAAAATACTGGTGCTTTCTTTCCAAAGCTGTTCAAACTCCTGACGTGCGAATGTAACATCGTCAAAGTCTTTTAGAGAAATATTCAATTCATAATTCGGGGCTTTTTTAATTCCTAATCCAGCATCTGTAAGGTTCGAAGAACCCATAATCACCCAACCATCGGAATGCTCAGTATGATGCTGAGGAAGGAATAAATAGAATTTAGCATGTAATGTTTTTGAATTGTGCGCCCTTACTTCAATGCGCCCCTCAATTAAATCGTTTACAAACTTTAAAACTCCCTGTTCCACTTTCTCAGAATACTTGGCCTCTTTTATGTCCTGAATAAACCAATCTAAAAATTCTTTCTTTGTGCGTTCATCGTTACCTAAAAACATCTGCCCTTTGCGTTGAGTTTCGGCAAACATTTCATCGACATTTATACCTACAAGAATCTTTATTTCTTTAAGGTTTTCCAAATAAGGTTGAAGAGCAAAGTATCCTGACGAACGGAAATAGCCCACTACAGCATGAAAGGCGTATAAATCCTTCATCTGCTCTAAAATACCTTTGAATTTATCGAAAAGGTTGCGTTCGTTATTGTTGGTAAAAAACTTAGCCGACATTTAAAATAATTTCTTAATAAGATTACACATACTTTTTTATAAATGGAAGTCCAACTTAGTTGGAATGGATGTTAATTCCAATTTAGTTTTGATTTATCTTCAAACACCAATGCGTGGCAATTGAAATGGCATTTCTGAACAACCATGTCAAATATAAGCAATGATTAACAATAAAGAACAACTAACCCGGATTATTCATTAATAATCCTGACGATTAAGCTATTCCTCAAAATTG
>DYOK01000373.1 GCA_020720565.1 Acetofilamentum sp. | reverse complement strand
GGTTTTAAAATCTTGTCCGCCTCAAAAAATCTAATTTTCAGAACCCCTCTTAATTGAGTTCTTAATTTTTATTTCTTTTCGAACAAGCGAACAGCTAAGTCGACAACTCTATTGGAGTATCCCCATTCATTATCGTACCATGATAGAACTTTTACCATTGACCCAATTACCATGGTGCTTTGCGCATCAAAAATTGAAGAGTGTGGATTATGGATAATGTCTACAGAAACAATTGGATCTTCGGTATATTCTAAAATTCCTTTCATTGGACCATTAGCCGCAGCCTTCATAGCAGCGTTAATTTGTTCTTTTGTAGCAACTGTTTTAAGTTTAACAGTTAAATCTACCAATGATCCCGTTGGGGTTGGTACGCGTACAGAAATACCATCGAGTTTACCATTCAATTCGGGAATAATTTTACCCACAGCTTTAGCTGCACCAGTTGTTGTTGGAATCATTGAGACCGCAGCAGAACGAGCACGACGTAGGTCTGAATGTGGCTGATCGAGAACACGTTGATCGTTTGTGTACGAATGAATCGTGTTCATAAAGCCTTCTTCGATTCCAAAAGCATCATGAAGTACTTTAGCAATTGGGGCCAG
Organism: Acetofilamentum sp.; assembly: GCA_020720565.1. Classification (GTDB taxonomy): domain Bacteria; phylum Bacteroidota; class Bacteroidia; order Bacteroidales; family JAFGXI01; genus JAFGXI01. The sequence goes on along the minus strand of DYOK01000373.1, from coordinate 542 downwards.
GCAATTCGTGGTGCATGAAGCATTAGAAACACAAACATCTTCTGGACGTAGCATCTCATCATTTACACCAAGAACAATCATATTATCGATAGTGTCTTTCGAAGGGACCGTTAAAATCACTTTTTTAGCACCATTTTTAATGTGATCGCCATAACCACCTTTTTCACTTTCGCGTTTTACGAATATTCCAGTTGCCTCAATCACCACATCTGGAGTACTAGCCCACTTAATATTTAATGGACTTCGCTCGGCTGTCACTTTAATGGTTTCACCATCGACAACCAGAGAATCTTCGGTGTAAGAAACAGTACCTACATAAGGTCCTTGTGTAGAATCGTACTTTAACAAATGAGCCAATGTTTTAGTATCAGTTAAATCGTTAATACCGACTACTTCGATATCATTTCTCTCACGTATAATTTTGAAAACGTTTTTGCCTATACGGCCAAACCCGTTAATACCAACTTTAATTTTTGACATAATATTAATATTGTTAATCTTCGACAAAATTAGAATATATTAAGGGATTAAGGAAAGATTCT
>DYOK01000372.1 GCA_020720565.1 Acetofilamentum sp. | reverse complement strand
GCGGAGAGAGAGGGATTCGAACCCCCGGAGGTATGACCCTCAACGGTTTTCAAGACCGCCGCAATCGACCACTCTGCCATCTCTCCAAAAGCGTTGCAAAGGTAATAACTATTTTGTATTTACCAAGCAGCACGCCCAATATTTATGGTAATTTTTTTAAATAGTCTAAAACATACTGTGCTGATACAGTTTCCTCTTCGATATAGCCCATGTGACCTGAGTTTTCGAGCACTTTAAGTATAATGCGTGGCGCATTTTCGACTTGTCGAAGCGAATTTTCGAGTGGAATTAAGTTATCGTGCTTTCCGGCAATAAACAAAACAGAATATGGTAAATGCTTCATCATATTAACATTATTTACCCGTGTTTTCATCCCTTCGAGAGCCGCTATCATGGCAATATCGGTCATTTTTTTAGCCTCAACTTTTATGGCCTCTACTTGATGGCTAAACTCCGCTAAATTTTGAGCGGCAAATAAATTGGGAATATTATGATTGACCACTTGGTCTTTTTTGCCCGAGCGAATCAAACTTATCTCACGGTTTCGTGCCAAAATACGGTCGGTATTGTCGTTCATGGCTGTGGAACTGAACATCACCAAACCGCGAACTTTTTCAGGATAATGGTCGACAAAGGCCAAAGCCACATAGCCTCCCATCGAATGCCCCACTACCACGGTTTGCCCCATGCTGTGCTTGTCCATCAAAAATTTAACCACCATGGCCAAGTCTTTCATCGAATGTACGGTTCTAAGTACTTCCGATCCTCCATGCCCAGGTAAATCGATGGTGAGTACCTGATGGGTGCTTTCAAAATGTTTGGTATATGCTTCCCAAACTGCCTTTGTTTCTAAATATCCGTGCAAAAACACCAAAGCGGGACCTTCGCCACTCAATGAGTAGGTAATCACTTTGCCTTGATAAAGTGTTGAATAATTCATTTTTTTAAATTTAGTTCTTGAGACCAAGTTTTTTCATTCAATGGCCTCATTTACTGAAAGAAAGATTGCTATTCGTTCCAAAAATACACGTTTTAAATGCTATCTTTAGATTGAAACGATAAAGGTAGATATTTTTATCGAAACTACAGCTCTTATTCGACTGAAGCACTGATTGGAATTTTGAACTCCTTTATGTCTTTTGTGTTTTCTTTG
>DYOK01000006.1 GCA_020720565.1 Acetofilamentum sp. | reverse complement strand
ATTATCAACTTTCAAGGTAAATAAAAGTCCAGGTGCTAACAAAGGCACAAACCCAATAGGGAGTTATGTGTTAAGGGGAGTTCTGAATTATTAAGTTCATTAGTTTTAACTTGAAAATTTTGCTCTTTTGAATCTCCACCTGCGTGTAGCTTGCTACGTTTATAAATTCTGAAGTCCAACGGAGAAAAAGCAATTTTTAGAACTCCCGTTAATTCATTAATACAGTCAACAGCCCTATTCTAAGCTTTTACCTTTGAGTTTGTCGTTAAGCTGTAAGCCCGATTTAATTTCAACCGATATGCCATCCGATAGGCCCGTTTGAATTTCTTTTCGTTCGAAAACTTGTGGTTTGATTTCGATTTCGACATAATTTTTTCCATTTTCGATAATCAAAAGACGCTCAGGAATTACCAAAACGCTGTCGGTTTTAGCCAGTACAATGTCGGCGTTGGCCGAGTATCCTGCCCGAATAAATGCAGCATCGGTCAATTTTACGGCTGCTTTAATTTCGAACTGTATCGCACCGTTTTCTTGAACCCCTTTGGGCGAGATGTATTCTAATTTGGCCTCGATATCGTGGCCTTCGAGTGCACCAATACGCAAAATAAGATCCATGCCAATTTTTAGTTTTCCGACTTCCGATTCGTCGATTTTGCCTTTAAATATCATTTCGCTCATGTTGGCCACTGTCGCAATAGTTGTTCCGTCGTTAAAGTTATTACTTTCAATTATTGAATTTCCCTCTTCGATAGGCACTTGCAAAACCATTCCGGTTATGGTCGAACGAATTAGCGTGTTGGTAATTGCACCTTGACTTTTAGCGACACCTTCTTTTACCAATTGTAAGTTCGATTCCGAAGTACTTAATTCTTCTTTGGTGTTGTCTAATTTGAGTTCGATGGTTTCAAATTCGGCTTTTGCAATTACTTTTTGGTCGTAAAGCAGTTTTTTTCTGTTGAATTCGAGTTCAACTTCTTTTAAACTGAGCTTTGCACGATTGAGTCTCGACTCGGCTTCGTTCAAACTGAGCATATTAGGGATTACCCTTACTTTAGCAATTAAATCGCCTGCTTTAACCAAGTCGCCGGGTTGCACATAGAGCACTTCGACAATTCCCGAAATCTTAGGCTTAATTTCGATTTCTTTTCTTGGCACCACCGATCCTGTAGCCACAGTTCTTTTAGTGATTACGTTTTTTTCAACATTTACCAATTCGTATTTTATCGGCGACTTTTGGTCTTTTTGGTATAAGTAGTAAATGGTATAAATAACTGTAATAAAGAACAATGCAATTCCCGAAATTCTAATAATCTTTTTCATCTGTTTGTATTTAGCCCCCTGACCCCCGAATGGGGAATTGAGTGCGGTTTGTTGTTTTGTTTAAAGTTTCAAGTTAAAAGTTTGTCGTGATTAGTTTGTTGATTTGCTGGTCTACCTTCGGTCGATAAATCTACCTCTTGTAGATCGATTTGTTGAAGGTTTCAGGTTTAATGTTGCAGGGTAATTCTTTTGTTGATTCATTATTAATTCTTAATCTTTAATTTTAAATCTTTAATCTTTAATTCATAATAGAAAATTGATAATTCAAAAATTATTCATCTCTGAGTGCATCGATAGCCTTGATTTTAAGCGCACGTCGGGCTGGTAAAAAACCGGCGAAAGCACCTGCAAAAACCAAAATAACCAATGAAGTACTTACTACACCAATATCGGCACTCGGGTTTTTAAAAAAACTGTCCTCGCCACCTGCGAAAAATGGACTGATAGCCTCCAGAATCCAAACCCCAATTAGCATTCCGGCTAGTCCGGCTACGATGGTTAATGTGGTCGATTCGGCCATAATTTGAACAATAATCGAACGTGGTGTTGCACCTATAGCCCGTCTGACACCGATTTCTTTGGTTCGTTCTCTCACTACAATTAACATAATATTACTGATGCCAATGGCACCAGCCATTAATGTGCCACTGCCTACAAGCCAAATAATCAGGTTGATAGCCATAAATAAGCCATTCATTTTGTTGAATTCGTTTTCGATATTAAAACCACCCAGGGCCATATGGTCTTCGGGCGAAATTTGGTGACGTTCGGCTAAAAGCGCCCTAACTTTGGCTTCTGCAACCGATGCCGGAATATGGTCTTTGCTTGTTATAGCAAAATAGCCCACAATATTGCCATAGTTAAACACTTGTTGCAAGGTGCTAAAAGGCACCCATATCATTTCTTTTTTGTCACCATTCATGTTGGCGTTACCTTTGGGCGAAATGATGCCTATAACTGTAAAATAGACGCCTTGAATGGTGATTAATTCGCCTATGGGATCTTCGTTTGGCTCAAATAATAGTTCTTTTACACGAATACCAATTACAGCTACTTTTCGGTTTTGGTCAATATCTTTAATATTTAAAGTTCTTCCCGCATCCACATGAACGGGGTCGATTAAAAAAGTCTCAGGATAATCGCCGTTAATGGTAAAAGTTCCATTGAATTTACCTCGAATGACATTGCCTCCTTCCGAACCCCAATTACCAGCGGTTAATTTGGGTGCTAATAAACCAACTTCGGGAACTTGTTCTTTAATAGCTTTGATGTCGTCGGTATTGAAATTAAAATTTCGTCCTCGCGGAAAACCTTTGTACGGAATGGTAGTGGTTTGTGTCCATACAAAAAAACTATTGGTTGCAAATTGACCAAATCCGGCTGTTACCCCATTTTTCAAGCCAGTGCCAGCACCAAGCATCAGTACTAACATAAAAATGCCCCATGATACCCCAAATCCAGTTAAAAAAGTACGTAATTTGTTCTTTTTTAGTGAGATGTAGATTTCGTGCCAGGTGTCTCTTTCGAATAGTATCATGTTGGTTTTTATTTTTCGTTGAGGGCCTCAATTGGTTTGATAAGTGCTGCGTGCCGAGCAGGAAGATAACTTGCTATTACACCAGCCGCAACTAAAATAAACATAGCTAATAATACCACTTCGAGACTGACCGAAGGATTGGCAAAAAAATCTCCTGCAGGTAGATTTTTCGAAATCAATTCTAAAATTAATATTCCAGGCAACATGCCCATATATCCGGCTACCGAAGTAATCACAACAGATTCGAAAACAATCAGACCTATAATATGCGATGGTTGTGCACCAATGGCTTTCCTTATCCCAATCTCTTTAGTTCGTTCTTTAACTACTACCAGCATAATATTACTGACGCCTACAATACCTGCAATAATGGTGAGTAAGCCCACAATCCAAACAAACATTTTAATCCCACCAAACAACTTCATGACTTGTAAATATTCTTTAAAATTGCTCCAAACCCAAATAGCTCTTTGGTCGGTAGGGTCAAATTGATGGCGTGTAGCCAAATAGGTGCGAAGGGTTTTTTCTAAACTATCCATTTCGGATTGGTTTTGTAATGGGGCTGTCATCGAAATTTGTCCAATGTCTTCGTTGCCCGACATCAGTTTTTGAAACACAGAAATGGGCAAATACAATCGCTTCATTTCTTGTTCTTGTTTGTCGACAAAAACACCGACAATTAAAAAGTTAATGCCATAAATCTGAACAAATTTCCCGATAGGGTCTTCTTCCTTAAACAATATTTCGGCAGCTAATTTACCAATTACAGCCGTTTTTCTATAATCGTCAATGTCGGTTTGATTGATAAAGCGGCCACTACTTATTTTAACATTTTCGACATATCTGTGGTCTGGATGAACCGCCTTTAAATCGAAAGTGGCGTATTCGTTTTTGTAAACAATAGAGCTACCTCCCCAAACGTTTAATCGAGCAGAAACGTTGCTAACCTCAGGGAAATCGGCTTTTACACTTTCGAAATCTTTATTTTTAAATATAATTTGACGACCCGATTTATAGCCTTCGAATGGTTTTTCGGTGGTGCCAGCTCCAATCCAAACGCTATTGACAGCATCCGATTCGAATTGTTTTTCGACCCCATTTTGCAAACCTTGTCCTGCTCCTAACAAGATTATGAGCATAAAAATTCCCCATGCTACGCTAAACCCCGTCAAAAAAGCTCTGAGTTTATTTTGTTTTATCGAATAATAGACCTCTGTCCATTTGTCGTAATCGAACATGCTCGAATAGTTTAAAAATTAAGGTCTTCGACCTATTTTTTGTTATTATAACTTGCCATATATCAGCCTTCTAATATAAAAAACACGACTATCATACTTAATCTTGAATTAGACCGTCTTTTATGCGAATAATTCGATCGGTTTGCGAGGCTACGTCGGCTTCGTGGGTTACGATTATGACGGTTTTACCTTGCCGGTGTATTTGTTTGAATAAATCCATTACTTCGACCGACGTTTGACTATCTAATGCCCCAGTGGGCTCATCGGCCAAAATAATTTTCGGATTCGAAATCAAGGCTCTCGCAATAGCGACCCTTTGCTTTTGTCCACCCGATAATTCGTTGGGTAAGTGGTTGGCTCGGTCGGCTATACCTAACATTTCGAGGTATTCTAATGCAATTTGATTCCTTTTTTTACGAGAAACTTTTCTGTAATAGAGGGGCAGCGCCACATTTTCGACGGCGGTTTTATAACTGATTAAATTAAACGATTGAAACACAAAACCAATATATTGGTTGCGGTATTCTGCCGCTTTCTTTTCGCTCAGGTTGAGTACGGGTATGCGGTCGAGTTCGTACAAGCCTTGGTCGTAATTATCAAGAATACCAAGAATATTTAATAAGGTCGATTTGCCTGAGCCCGATGCACCCATAATCGAAACCAGTTCGCCTTGTTCAATAGTTAAATCGATACCTTTTAAGACATGCAACGACGAACTAGCCGTCTGGTAGTATTTATGAATGTTTTTTAAATGGACCATTCTCAAAGTTTTGCGTTTTGACGACATACATACGCAAAATGTTACGGGCATATGCCTTGTCATTAGGATAAATAATCACAAAGTTTTAATTAATGAATTTACCCCTCAAAAATTGGCCAATCTATGGTAATACAAGTACCCTTTTCGGGGATCGACTCGATATATATTTTTCCATTGTGATGGTCGATTATTTGTTTTACGATAGCCAAGCCAAGCCCCATTCCGCTGGTTTTGGTCGTAAAATTGGGCTCAAAAATATGTTCCATCACTTGGGCCTCGATTCCCATTCCATTGTCGCATAACGAAAGCCGCCAACTGGGTTCCAAAGCCATCAGTCGAATGGTTAATGCGGGTTTGCGTTCTGGATGTGCCGCTTGAATGGCGTTGGTAATTAGGTTTTGCAACACGCGAGATACTTGTTTTTCGTCGCCAAGAATCAGTGCTTTTTGGTTTAGTTGAGCATCAAAAATAATTTCGATTTCGTTATGGTATAGTTCGGCTGTTTCGATGATTAGAGGCCACAATTCCATTGGTTTTCGGTTCGATTGGGTCATTTTCGAGAAATCGGAAAATGCCGAAGCAATTTCGGCTAAGCGGTCGATTTGTTTAATAACCAATTCGGTGGTACTAATCACTTTTTCGTTTTTATCGGGCTTGTCAGAATTCCAAATATATTGCAGGTGTTGCAAGCTTAACTTCATGGGTGTGAGCGGATTTTTAATCTCATGTGCAATTTGCTTGGCCATCTCTTTCCAAGCGCCTTCGCGTTCTTTTTGAGCTAACAGAGCAATGTTTTTATTAAGTTCTTCGGCCATTAAGTTGTATTGTTTTACCAAATCTCCAATTTCGTCTTTCGATTGATAGGCAATAGGTTCGTTGGGTTGGTCTAAACTAAAAGTTTTAAGCTTTTGCTGTATGATGCTTAAAGGCGATGTAATCCGACTCGAAATAAACACAGTAAACACACCTGTAATGATAAACAGAATAATAAAAAGGTTAAGAAAGGCTGTTATCAAATCTTTTATGTCGCGTTGTATTTCGTTATTTCTGGCAAAAAATGGCAAATTAAGATAAGCAACGGTCACGTTTTTAGAGTCTCTAACGGGAATATAGGCCGACAAATAATTTTGCTCTCCCAATTGCTCGTGATGTAAAAACTCAGACTCGTTTTTAAAGTGCATATGCTCGTATGCTTCGGGGTGCATTTGATTGCCAATTAGGTCTTTTTCGAAGATTTCGGGTCTCGACGAAGCTAAAATTTTACCGTTTAAATCGTACAAATTAATGTCGGAAAAAAACACATACGAAAATTTGGTAAGCAGGTAATTGTAATAGTTGGCGTTATTGGTGTTGATGGTGTTATTTTCCGAAAATTTATGTTTGATTTCGACCAAAATCGACTGCATTTTTTCGTTCAACAAATGTTGCTCTTTGTTTTCCGATATTTCGGTGCTTTTGTAGAGAATGGCCGTTGCGGTCAAAACAAAAGAGACGCTTAAAACGCCAATAAACGACCATCTTAGCTTATCTTTTAAACTTGTATTTTGGACTTTTGTGTTAAAGTTAAAGAGTTTAATCACAAAACCAATACTGTAGAAAATGGCTGTGTATAGTATAAAGATATAAGAAAAAGCCACCACCAAAGCCCAGAAATTGAGTTTAGGTCTGCTGACGATATTCACCACATGTTTGTCGACGTTCTCGACCAAATGTTCGTAATTGTTTTCTTCGAAAGCATAAACGGCGTCTTTCGAATTGGACTTAAACCGCGTCGAGTAATTGTAGGCCCCTTGCTGGTTTACCAAAACACCATCGACATATTTGGCAAACGACTGTCGATCAGATTGATAATTTAAATCAATTTCGTGGTTAAGCAAAACCGATGGATAGCCCATGCTTTTGTGGGTCTCGTTGGCTTGCAGAAACACATAAAGGTTGATATCGATCGAATTGTTTTTAATTTTATATGCAAACCGACCCAAATAATGCGAAACACCACCTTCGTTAATCGACACAAATTGTGTTTTTTCTATTTGTTTTTCGCGGTTTTGGGTTTTATGCTCAAAAAAAGCATCACAACTGCTTAAGTCATTGGGCGACTCGTATATTTCTTTTGAACCACATATTGTAATCTCTGACAGAAATTGCGACCAATAACCCGTCAGGTATTGCATCCTAATATATTGATAAATATCCGATTCATTACCAGGAAGCTGTTCCATTAAAAGCGAAAGCTCTGTGTCGCTACTTATTTTGTGATCGAGTTCGTGCAATAAATATTCGGCCAGACGGTTGTAATCGCTTTTGCTTTTTTCAAGATACAAATCGCTTTGCTTTGCATCTTTAATGTTGGCAATGTGCAAAATATGAATGGTCAAGAAAAAGCTTACCAGCATGATGATGATAAGTCGCCACGTTTCTTTGTTGTTGGGGCGGTTTTGATGAATGTGAAGTAAGAATGCCGTTAAACTACTCAACACAATCACAACCATGAGTTGTTTTTGAAAAATGTAAAGCATCAGCCCAAAAACTGTTATTAAACCAAAATACACATACCAATCGGTTCGTTTTAAAATCTTCTGTTGATTAATGGCAAATTGTTGGATTCTGATGATTGACAGTATGGGCAGACCAAATAAAATTAAAAGCAAAATATCTTGCCATCGCATAATGACCGAATCAAAGTTGACAAATTGACTGGTCGAATTTTGAATAATATTTTCGATAAATATGCTCCATAAAATCAATAACAGCATTGCACCAGCGTGAATCAACCAAGACGAAAATCTTGGAAAAATGCAGAATGTTTTGCAAAAATTTAAAATGATAAATACCCATATAAAGAAACCAATGACATAAATAAACAGCTGCCCCAAAGAACTGATGTATAGATTGGCAAAATCAAAAGCATTAAATATGGGATAGGTACTTGAGAATGGGATTTGTTCTGTATTAAGCACAAAGGTAAATAGGATTAGATACAATACGGTCCAGATAAGTAGCTTGAGCCAATGGTTTAAATTGTTTTGATACAAAACAAATCGAGTAAGTATAATCAAAAATAGAGCAGCCAATAGCAGGTACAAGCCGCTTAACGTGTAATAAATATAGGGATAAATTTTATTCTCGGAAGTTTGAATAAAACTAAATCGGGTCGATTTCCCATTGATGGGAATGGTGATTTTTTGCGACCCCGCATGTGCGGTGGGTAAGAAATTATCGGGAATACTTAAACCCGATAAGGCTTTGTTTTTGAGAAAAGCATTTTCGATTCTAAAATTTGTTTTTAGAGGTAACAAACTATACAAAATTCTATTTTCGGCTCGTTTAATCCAAACCAAATAAACCCGACCGGCTAAATTGTACAATCCGTCGGTGCTAATGGTGGGTAACACTTCGAAATTGAGCTCATTACTAGTCCAATACAGTAATTTTTGATGTTCGTACAACACATAAATACAGTCACTTTCTTGACGCAATTGGCGAATATGATATTCAGACTTTTTCGAAATTAATAGCACTTCAAAGGGTTTCGAAGTTTCTGTTTTTTCAATAATTTCTTGTTGTACCAACTGTACATCGAGATGTTCGTACATCCAATTTATTGGGTGGTTCGATAGGTATGAAGCCACAAACAAACCAAGCATAATACCTACAATCAGTCCCGATATTTTTAAATAGTTAAACATGGTGGTAAGGCTCTTTTTTGATGATGGTATTGGCTCTATACAATTGCTCTGCAAAAATCACTCGCACCAATTGATGCGAAAATGTCATTTTAGATAAAGCAATACGCTCATTGGCTCGTTGGTATACACTTTGGTCGAAACCATAGGGGCCTCCAATAATAAAAACAAGTGTTTTGACCGATTGCAAAGCTTGTTGTTCGATAAATTTTGCAAAACCTACCGAATCGGGTGTAAGCCCATTCTCGTCTAAAAGTATCACGCGGTCAGTGGTCGATATTTGCTTCAGTATTAATTCGGCTTCGAGTTTTTTTTGTTGTTCGGCTTGTAGATTTTTCGAATTTTTAATGTCGGGAATAATCAGGCTTTCGAAAGGATGATATTTTTTTATTCTCAGATGATACAAATCGACTAATGCTTGAATCGATTTATCGTCGGTTTTCCCTATTTGTATCAGTCTTATTTTCATTTGTTTTAGATCTGTATCGTTTTGGGTGATGATGCTTAAGCGGTTTGGTTAAGTGTTGGTTCTCGAAAAATACAGTTCGTTACTTTTAAACATTATTCTGGTCTGATGCAACCAGATTTTAGAGTGATTTTTAAACTTGAAACAAATGTATAAAAATATTCTGTTTAAATTTTGAAGCGTCGATAAATCCTTCTATATTTGCAGCCGCAAAAATGGTGAGAATAGCTCAGTTGGTTAGAGCACCGGATTGTGGTTCCGGGGGTCGTGGGTTCGAGCCCCATTTTTCACCCAAAGCTGGACTTATTCAAGTTCAGCTTTTTTTATCAGCTTGCTTTTTAAGGTGTTACCTTCGGTATACCATACCTGATTTCCGATTCTGCTAGCCCAAGTAATTGTACTTTCCGACTCTAATATAACCTCAGAATCGGCATTTTGCCAGGCCCAAAACAAAATTTGTTGGCCGAGAACAATTAGTAAACCTTTTTCTAAAGGTTCGAAATAGGTCACATTGTTTAAAAAATAAGTTTTAAGATACAATCCAAATCGGTCAAATTTTAAGATTCCTTTATTGGGTTGATACAAGAACACATTGCCATTCTGGCTTTGAAGCATCATGTCTGAGAATTTAAATGCTTGTTCGGACGCAATTTGTGCACTTTGATGGGTCAGTTTAAGTTGGCTATCGTAATGCTCTAAGCATCTTTTGTGAGTATTATATAGCCAAAAGCCGTTTGTTTGGGCATTGCAGACCGCCGCTACATCAAACGCATTTAATTGATCGAGTAAAATAACATCGCCAATTGGCGACAAGGTGTTATCTAAAAAGACCAAAGAATTTGAACTTTTCGAAAAAACTAAAATTCGTAAAGGATTACTTATGTCAACTGCATCTATGGTGCCCAACATGATATTCCGATAAGAAAGTGTGTCTTTTTCGGTATATTTCGTTAATATTTGTTGGTCGAGTTGATAAATTTGTTTTAAATGGTCAACCCCTTTATTCTCTGGTGCTTTGTTGTATAAAACCTGACCAGTCAGCAGATGAGTATTTATGCCAATTTGAAGCAATACTACAGCAATACGAAAATTCTTACCAGACATGTTCCTAAAGATTGATTAAGCGAGTGAATTAGCAAAAACTAAAACTTTGTTATTCAAAGGTAAACAGTTCTGTGTAGTTTTGCAAATTACCTCCTCCTGTAATAATGTGTTCGTTCGAAATGGTCCAAGCATGTGCTGCTAAAGTGTCGGTTTTTTGTTTCGAAACTCCTAAATGTATGGTCAAATCTAATCCTTGAGAACGAAATAAATTGCGTGCCACAAGGGCAATACTTAAGCAGGTAACTGGCCAAGGAGCTGTTCGTTCTACTCGCCCAAGGGTTTTGATGAGTAATTCTGTAGAGATGCTGTTTGTAACTATCGAACTGTTTTTTTTGTTTTGGGCAATGGTTTTAAAACTTAAAATTTTGATAGCTATGAGATACCATATGCTTAAGCCAAGACCTTTTAACCAGTATCGGTACTCTATGCTCGACCATTTTGAAAAACGGCTCCATTTAATGCGCTTTTTCAATGCTTATTAACTTTTGAGTTTCGAGAAGCGTTATAAAATCCGATGTTTCTTTCACACAAGTATCGTGGTCAATTTCAAACTTGAGCATCAATTGTTCTATCAAACTGTTAAAAGTGGGTTGTTTAGGCAACATGTCCCAAATAGCTGTCCCGACAGAATTTAAACCAAAATAATGTTCTAATTCGAGATTCATCATCACTAAATCGCCATCAATCTTGCTTTCGATCATATCTTGGCGAGGTATTATTCTATCGTTTAATTGAATTTGATTCATGGTTTTAATTGATGTGTTTTGGGTGGATGTTGTTGGATGTAAATAATAAAATGTGGCTTAAATCGAATTTAAAAATTGAATCAGTTGCACCATAGCTAAGCCTCTGTGCGAAATTTTATTTTTAACTTCAATCGACATTTGAGCAAAGGTTTGTTCAAATCCATCGGGTCGAAAAATAGGATCGTAACCAAAACCTACTTCACCTTGCTTACTGGTTACAATTTGACCTGGGCACTTGCCTTCAAAAGTATATTCTCTTCCTTCGATAATACACGAAATTATAGTACGGAAAACAGCTTTACGGTTACTTTTGCCTTCCATTTTTAGCAACACTTTGTTCATGTTGTCGTCGAAACTTGGTTTTTCTCCTGCATAACGTGCCGAGTAGACTCCAGGCTCGCCATTCAATACTTCTATTTCGAGACCAGTATCGTCTGCAAAGCAGTTTAATCCAAATCGGCTATAAATATATTCGGCTTTTTCGAAAGCATTGCCTTGCAATGTGTCGTGGGTCTCAGGTATTTCGCCAACAAAACCAATGTCGCTTAAACTTAAAATCTCGTGTTTCGAACCTACGGCAGAACGTATTTCCTCCAGTTTGTGTGCGTTATTTGATGCCAGTACAAGTCTCATCTGTTTGTAATTTACGATTTTTGATTGACGATTGTTGAGTTGCCCGTCTACCTTAGGTAGATTGAGTTGTTTATTTGTTGAAAGTTCTAAGTGTTAATTCAGAAGTTCCTAATGATTCTTATGTCTTAAATGGTTTTATTGTTAATTTGTTATACGTTGAATGTTTCAAGTTTTTAGTTCATAAATATTCATTTTATCTCTCGTTTCATTTCATTTAAACGTTTGTTAAAAAGATCTCTGTTGTTTGGAAATTGTTTACAAAGCATTAACTATTGTAATTAATTTTAACACTGCTAAGCCCGTTAGAATTGCCAGTCCAAAACTTAATAATGTCCCAATAAGTACATATTCTGTCAATTTTCGGTCTTTTGATTCTTTTAAATCGCCAAAGCGGAAGACCGACTTTGCAGCCAATAAAAATCCAATTCCTTCCCAATTGTTAGTAATTACAAAAATGAAGACAAATAAGCGTTCTAATATTCCTATATATTTACCAGCATCGTTTAAGGCTTCGTTATTATTTGTTTCTAATGCTTTTGCCCAATTTTGTAAGACGGTTTGTATAAGTATCCTTGAAACATTGGTAATTAATAGTAATGCCACTAAATATATCCATATAGTAACATCTTGAAATAACGTAATCAATTGCAAATCACACTTTAATAATAATTTACAAAGAATTAAAATACTAATAAAATGCAATATTTGATCGATCAAAAACCATTTTGCATTATTTTTTTTAGTTTGGGCATATACTTTTATAAGATCTATAAAATAGTGGCTAAGCATTATAGATATCATTAAAAGCCAATTGTTAAAACTCCATAATAATATTAAGATTAATAGCCCATGGATTAATGTGTGCAGGTATAATTTGTTTGATTTGATTTTGGCTCTTTCTTTGTCCTCTACCCAAGATTTTGGCTGTAGAAGAAAATCTCCAATTAAATGTGCTAATATTAGTTTGATGAGTATTATCACTTGAGTATCGTCATTACTTTTTTTCGAAACATCTTTTCAACCTCCAATAATTCTTCAGCATGAGATCTATTCCATCGGCCGCTTACAGAATTTTGTTTTATACTTAATTTTTGTCCGATTTCTTCTTGGCTTGTGTTTCCGTTTTTTAAGATTAGATTAACTAATTCGGCTGATGAAACCGACCAACTATCGATAAAAGTTTGAGATAATTTTAGGTATAAATTGATTTCTTCATCTAAATTTATCCATGGCGTTTTAATGCCGATCGTTATGCCTTCTTTTTTTAAAACATCAAACTTTTCGCCAGAATATATGAACGCTTGGCCGTTACTCTCCGATATGGTTTCGCCAGAATATGTTTTATCGCCTATTCCAATAGCCATTCGAACATCTATAGTGCTTATTTTCTTGTGGTTATTGAGTGGAGTTGCTTTTTTGATTAACGACTTTATTTCAAACGCTTTTATAAGAGCATCTTCTGGATTAGAAATCTCAATTTGAAAGAAATCACCACGATCCAGATTCCATGTTTTGGGTCTTTCACCCCATGTAGATAATAGCGTTTTAAGTGGTGCTAACCATATTTCTTGGTTCACCAAATGCCTCGACGCGATTATATCGCCTGTAATAACTGCTATCATGCAACAAATATCGTTTAAATTATCGATATTTCAAAATATCGTCGAAATCAACGATATTTCAGATTATCGTCGAAATTAACGATATTTCGGATTATCGTCGAAATTAACGATATTTCAGATTATCGTCGAAATCAACGATATATTTTTGACAAGTTAACTGCAATTTCAAAAATCTATACCATGATTTAAGGTATGTATAGAAGTCAAATTTAAAAACCTTAATCTAGTTTTAATACCGCTAAAAAGGCATTTTGTGGCACTTCGACATTACCAATTTGTTTCATTCGTTTTTTACCTTTTTTCTGTTTTTCGAGTAGTTTGCGCTTACGAGTAATGTCGCCACCATAACATTTTGCGGTAACGTCTTTACGAACGGCTTTAATGGTTTCGCGAGCAATCACTTTGACGCCAATGGCCGCTTGTATGGCAATGTCGAATTGTTGCCTAGGAATTAAATCTTTTAGTTTTTCGCAAATTCTTCGGCCAAAGTTTTGAGCATTGTCCTGGTGGATTAAGGCAGAAAGAGCATCGACGCCATCGCCGTTGAGTAAAATATCTAATTTGACCAGGTTAGCTGGTCGGTATCCAATTCTGTAATAGTCGAACGAAGCATACCCTTTCGAAATGCTTTTGAGTTTATCGTAAAAGTCGATCACAATTTCGCCTAATGGCATATCAAAACTTAAATCGACACGATTACCCGTTATAAATGTTTGGTTATTCAATATCCCCCTTTTCGATAAACAAAGTGTCATAATATTTCCCAAATAGTCCGATTTGGTGATAATCTGGGCTTTAATAAATGGCTCTTCAATTTTCTCGAGCAAGTTTAAATCGGGTAAGCTCGAAGGATTATGAACTTCCGTAACTTCGCCTTTTTTGGTGTAAACCAAATACGACACGTTGGGAACTGTTGTAATTACATTCATTTCGAATTCTCTGTCGAGACGCTCCTGAATTATCTCCATGTGCAAAAGACCTAAAAAACCGCAACGGAATCCAAAACCCAATGCGGCCGACGATTCGGGCTCGAATGTTAAAGAGGCGTCGTTTAATTGTAGTTTTTCGAGCGAAGCACGCAGGTCTTCATAATCTTCGGCGTCAATCGGGTAAACCCCTGCAAATACCATTGGCTTTACATCTTCGAAACCATCAATAGCTTTGTCGCAAGAGCGGTGGGGGTGGGTAATGGTATCGCCAACTTTAACTTCTTTCGAGGTTTTGATACCCGAAATAATATAACCTACATCGCCTGTTTTGACTACATCGCGGGGTTCTGGTTTTAAACGTAAAATTCCAACCTCGTCTGCATTGTACTCTTTTTTGGTATTGAAAAATTTAACCAAATCATTTTTGCGAATTTCGCCATTGGTGATTTTAAAATAAGCGATAATGCCGCGGAACGAGTTGAAAACCGAATCGAAAACCAAAGCTTGAAGCGGTGCGTTGGGGTCTCCAGAAGGCGAGGGGACACGTTCAACTATTTGTGCCAAAATATCCATCACACCCATGCCCGTTTTGCCAGAAGCTCTGATAATGTCTTCGCGCTTGCATCCGATTAAGTCGATTATTTGCTCTTCAACTTCGTCGGGCATGGCACTGTCAAGATCCATTTTGTTCATAACTGGAATAATCTCCAAATCGTTTTCGATGGCCAGATATAAATTAGAAATGGTCTGTGCTTGAATACCTTGAGTAGCATCCACAATCAATAAAGCGCCCTCGCATGCCGCAATAGAACGTGATACCTCGTACGAAAAATCGACGTGTCCAGGGGTATCGATTAGATTAAGAACATATTTTTCGTTATTGTATTTATAATCCATTTGTATGGCGTGGCTCTTAATGGTAATGCCTCGTTCACGCTCTAAATCCATGTTGTCGAGAACTTGTTCTTGGGCATCGCGTCCGGTAACAGTGCCTGTATATTCCAAAAGCCTGTCGGCTAAAGTGCTTTTGCCATGGTCGATGTGGGCTATAATACAAAAATTTCTAATGTGCTTCATATGTGGATGTATGCTTTAACTCAAATAATTTGCAAAGATAATCATTTGTGTGGATTGTCGATATGCCTTAAACATGCTTGCAAAAAGAATCCGCTTTAGTTTTTTCTAAAACGGATTGTAAGCAAATGGAATTATCCACCTATTGTCGATTTGACTCAATTTATTTTAGAGGATTGAATTTTGCATTATGTCACGATTAGAAATCCATTTCGACATCATTGTTACAATCTTCAAGTGCTTCAATAATCAGCTCTGGCCTATTGCTCTGAATTTCAGATGAAAATGGCTTATATATCTTTAATCGACTCATTTGCCCACGGTAAGGATTAGGGAATACTGTAAATTCGTTAACAAACAAGGTATCCGACCGAAAAACCATTGAGTTTTGAATAGATTCGGCACGTTTTAATGCATCTTTTACCGACCTTCCTTTCGATTCGTTTACCAATTCGAAATGCCATAAACTGTCTTCACTTTCCAAAATTTCCATCTCCGGATGCATCCATGTCGAACTTTCATTCATATACAAAGCGTCATCCGACAGCGATAATATCCAATGAGGGTTCGTTAGATTTGCCTTATTATCGTTAAACTGTACATAAATTTTAGAGTGCTCTAGTGAATCGTGGATAACTTGTGTCACGACACGTTCGTGTTTAAACTCCTTGGCAAATGGTATCATGTAAAAAGCCAACATGATGGCTAAGAAAAACCAAGCCATTCCTAGACTTAGATAAAATGCTTTAAACGATTTTTTGATATTCAAAAGAATTTTGACCCCCACCGACAACATGCTGATAATAGGTATCAAGGCCAATCCCAAAGTAGTCAATATAAATAAGGTACTCGAATTGGGTTGGAAAAAATGTGTTACAAAAGGCTTAATCGCAACAAATTCCAATTCGCTGTCGTTAATGTGTACCATGGCTTGAGCATCGAAAAACCAAATATTAACCATGATAGCAAGCAATATAATACCTATTAATATAGAGAATATTCCAAATATCTTACTGACAATTTTCCAGATCCCATTTAATATTGTTACAATTCCTTTGATAATTCTTGATATAAGAGAGCTAATCGTTATCCCAATATTTTTCTTTTTAAATCCATCAGCAACCTCGTTTATTTGTTTAGTGATGTTCTTTTCTAAGTTCGATAAGGTAATGGGTTCGCCTTTCATTTGCATTTTTTCGAGATTCGTTTTTGCACCTGGTATGGCAGCCCATAAAATTAAGTAAATTAAAATCCCAGCGGTGCTAAATGCCAAAATCACAAATATAATTCTGATAATGTTGGCGTCTAAACCAAAATAATGCGACAAGCCAGTCGACACGCCTCCAAAATATTTATCGTCGATGTCGCGAAACAATTTCTTTTCTTCTGTATCTTGAGTTTCGTTTGACGTAGGATTGCCATTTTCTTCGACCCCGTTAGATTCCATGTCGTTTACCTTTCCCAATATTACAACTGCGGCTTCGACATCGGCAAATTCAATTATTGAGCGTCGTCCTGCAAAACGTTCTGTAAATATTTCGGCCATACGGCTTTCAATGTCGGCTACAATCTCTTGCCCTCCAGTTTCTGTTTCGAAATGCCGCTTAATATTGTCTAAATACTGTTCCAAATTTTGATAGGCGTCGTCGTTAATATGAAACACTTGGCCTGCTATGTTGACGTTAAAAGTTTTATTCATGGTGATTATTGTTTTTGAGTGATTAATGCAACCGATTCTACTAATTCTTGCCAATATTGGTGTAATTCTTTTTGAAATTCGCCGCCTTTAGCAGTCAAAAAATAATATTTACGCGGTGGCCCTGAGTTGCTTTCTTCCCATTCGTAGGTTAAAAGTTCGGCATTTTTCATGCGGGTAAGAAGTGGATAAAGCGTTCCTTCGACCACTATCAGTTTAGCTTCTTTCAATTTTTTTATGATATCTGATGCATAAGCCCTCTCGTTCCCAAGAACGCTGAGGATGCAATATTCCAAAATTCCTTTTCGAATTTGCGATTCAAAGTTTTGACGTTCCGACATACGCTTTTAAATTTTATAATGCAAAGATATATACAAACAATAGTATTGTGCAATACATAGTACTATAATTTTGATAAAAAATAGTTAAATTTTTAATATCATTATATAATGATAAGAAATACAAATAGATACAACATTTGAACAAAGAATAACACTAAGCGTAGAAATGTGCTGTTGTTGAAACGGGCTTAAAATCATAATTGAAAAATGGTAGTTTTAAGCTAAAGGGAACAATCAAATTGAAAAAAGATGCTTTCGAATTCAATTTAAAAGTGTACTTTTGTGACGAGTTACACTTGAATAAGTATAATAGGAATAAACAAGAGTGGGTGATCCCATCAATTTTTTTCGATATTTATTGGGAGCAAATTCCTTAGTTATTACCATAGTATAACTAAGGAATTTGCTTTGGTTAATAAATAGCAAGAAAAAAGATTACAAAACCTTGTTTACAATTAAAATATTTAATAAATTTGCAAACCTTTTGAAAATGGAAAAGGAATGCCGGTGTAGCTCAGTTGGCCAGAGCAGCTGATTTGTAATCAGCTGGTCGGGGGTTCGAATCCCTCCACCGGCTCAGTTCTTTAAGATAGTAAAAATAACCGGGAAGATACCGAAGTGGTTAAACGGGGCAGACTGTAAATCTGTTGGCATACGCCTACGTAGGTTCGAACCCTGCTCTTCCCACGAGTAATAAGCGGGTGTAGCTCAGTTGGTAGAGCATCAGCCTTCCAAGCTGAGGGTCGCGAGTTCGAACCTCGTTGCCCGCTCTTATTACAAGCCGACGTAGCTCAGGGGTAGAGCGTTTCCTTGGTAAGGAAAAGGTCATGGGTTCAATTCCCATCGTTGGCTCTTTTTTTTATCAAGTAATTGATTTTAAAGATATTAAATAGTAAATTGTTAAAAGTAGTTAAATAAATTTAAGTTATGGCTAAAGAAAAATTTGATAGATCCAAACCACACGTAAACATTGGAACTATTGGTCACGTTGACCACGGTAAGACCACCTTAACTGCCGCTATTACAACCGTTTTAGCTAGCAAAGGTTTGTCAGAATTGCGTTCATTCGATTCAATCGATAACGCACCAGAGGAAAAAGAAAGAGGTATCACCATCAATACCGCTCACGTAGAGTACACTACTGAGAAGCGTCACTACGCTCACGTAGACTGTCCAGGTCACGCTGACTATGTTAAAAACATGGTTACTGGTGCGGCTCAAATGGACGGTGCTATTGTTGTAGTTGCTGCTACCGATGGTCCAATGCCACAAACACGCGAGCACATTCTTTTAGCTCGTCAGGTTAACGTACCAAAATTGGTTATTTTCTTGAACAAAGTAGACATGGTTGATGATGCAGAGATGCTCGAACTTGTCGAAATGGAAATGATTGACCTTTTGGAGTTCTACGGATACGAAGGTGAGACACCTATCATTCGTGGTTCGGCACTTGGTGGATTGAACAACGATCCTAAATGGGTTGATAGCATTATGCAATTAATGGATGCTGTAGACTCATGGATTCCAATTCCTCCTCGTGATATCGAAAAACCTTTCTTGATGCCTGTTGAGGACGTATTCTCAATCACTGGTCGTGGAACTGTTGCTACTGGTAGAATCGAAACTGGTGTTGTTCACACTGGAGACGAAATCCACATTATCGGATTAGGTGCAGAGAACAAGAAAACAGTTTGTACTGGTGTTGAAATGTTCCGTAAAATTCTCGATACTGGCGAAGCTGGTGATAACGTTGGTCTTTTACTTCGTGGTGTAGATAAAAAAGATATTAGAAGAGGTATGGTTTTGGCCAAACCAGGTTCTATTACTCCACACACTACCTTTAAAGCTGAGGTTTATATCTTGAAAAAAGAAGAAGGTGGACGTCACACTCCATTCCATAACAAATACCGTCCTCAATTCTACTTGCGTACGCTTGACGTAACAGGTGAAATTACTTTAGGTGATGGTGTTGAAATGGTAATGCCAGGTGATAACGTAACCATTACTGTAGAATTGATTACCGAAGTTGCTATCGACAAAGGATTACGTTTCGCTATCCGCGAAGGTGGTCGTACAGTTGGTGCTGGTCAGGTTATCGAAATTATTAAGTAATTATTATAATATTAAACTTCTACTCAAATCTTTGGGTAGGAGTTTTTATACGGGTGTAGTTCAGTTGGTAGAATAGCGGTCTCCAAAACCGTTGGTCGGGAGTTCGAGCCTCTCCGCCCGTGCAAAATTATTCAATATGTTGAGAATAAAAGCTTATTTTGAAGAGTCCTATAACGAGTTGGTCAACAAAGTGACTTGGCCTACTTGGAAGGAATTACAAAGTAGTGGTATTGTGGTGATGGTTGCTTCCTTCATGATTGCGATAGTTATCGCGCTCATGGATTACTCTTTCCGCAATGCTATGCAGGTGGTATATTCCATGTTTTAATCATTTAAAAAATTATCATGGCAGATATCGATAAAAAATGGTACGTGGTTCGTGCGGTTAGTGGCAAAGAAATGAAGGTGAAAGAACTCATCGAAAGTGAAGTTGCTGCATTTAATCTCGTTAATCAAGTATCTCAAGTACTTATTCCAAAAGAGAAGGTGTACCAAATTCGTAACGGAAAAAAAATTAGTAAAGAACGAAGTTTTTTTCCTGGTTATATTTTGGTTGAAGCCAACATCGAAGGAGAAGTACTGCACGTTATCAAAAGTATCACTGGCGTGATTGGATTTCTTGGAGAAGAAAGAGGTGGTCAGCCTGTACCCTTGAGGCCTGCAGAGGTTAAAAGAATTTTAGGTACAGTCGACGAGCTTTCTGATAGTTCCGAAGAGATAACCATTCCGTTTTTCGTTGGAGAAACTGTCAAAGTTATTGATGGTCCATTCAACACCTTTACTGGTATAATTGAAGAGGTTGACAATGAGAAGAAAAAACTCACGGTTACTGTTAAAATCTTCAATCGTAAAACACCTGTAGAGCTAAGTTTTTTACAAGTTGAAAAAGAAAATTAATCAACTTGAATTATTTTAATTATAAATTATGGCGAAAGAAGTACTAGGTTTTATCAAACTACAGATTAAAGGTGCCGCCGCAAATCCATCTCCTCCAGTAGGACCAGCATTGGGTTCTAAAGGTGTGAATATTATGGAATTTTGCAAGCAGTTTAATGCCAGAACTCAAGACCAACCCGGTAAAGTATTACCAGTGTTAATCACATATTACAGTGATAAGTCTTTCGATTTCGTGGTAAAAACACCACCTGCAGCTGTTCAATTGCTAGAAGCCGCCAAGATTAAATCAGGATCACCTGAGTCGAATCGTAAAAAAGTAGGTAACGTAACTTGGGAACAAGTGAGAGCAATTGCCGAAAATAAGATGCCCGATTTAAACGCTTTTACTATCGGTTCAGCCATGAAAATGGTTGCCGGAACAGCGCGAAGTATGGGTTTACGTGTCGAAGGCAATGTACCTGCAGAAATTAACTAAAAGGTAAAGGCAATGGCAAAATTAACAAAAAAGCAAAAATTAGCAAACGCTAAGATTGAGCCGAACAAACAATACACATTACAAGAAGCATCAAAATTAGTTAAAGAAGTTAACTATGCAAAATTTGATGCCTCGGTTGATGTAGCAGTTCGTTTAGGTGTCGATCCACGTAAAGCTAATCAAATGGTTAGAGGTATCGTTACTTTACCACACGGTACAGGTAAAGATACTAAAGTACTTGTTCTTTGTACTCCCGATAAAGCAGCAGAGGCTACCGCAGCTGGTGCAGACTTTGTGGGTATGGATGACATGATCGAAAAAATCGAAAAGGGTTGGACCGACTTCGACGTAGTAATTACTATGCCTTCGGCTATGGCCAAAGTAGGTAAACTAGGTCGAGTTTTAGGACCACGTGGTTTAATGCCTAACCCCAAAACTGGTACAGTTACAATGGAAGTCGGTAAAGCCGTACAAGAAGTTAAAGCTGGTAAAATCGATTTTAAAGTAGACAAATACGGTATTGTACATTCAAATATTGGTAAAGTATCATTCGAGGCTTTAAAAATAGAAGAAAATGTCCACGAGTTCTTACAAACTATACAGAAATTAAAACCTGTTGCAGCAAAAGGAACTTATGTACTTAGTATATACTTATCGTCTACAATGAGCCCGGGCATTCAAGTTGATCCTAAATCTATGAATCTTTAATCTGAATCAACATGAATAGAGCAGAAAAGACAATCATTATCGACAGCTTAACCGAGCAGATCAATAATGCAGCACATTTCTATATCACAGATATCGAAAGTTTAAATGCTGCACGTACTACCTCCCTACGTCGTAGTTGTTACGAAAATAATGTTGAATTGGTAATGGCTAAAAACACTTTAGTCAAAAAAGCTTTAGAGCAAGCCAATGGCGATTTCGAACAACTTTACACGATTCTTAAAGGCAATACCACCATTATGTTCTCTGAAAATGCCACTCAGCCGGCTAAAATGATCAAAGAACTACGTAAAACTGGTGATAAACCTATTTTAAAAGGCGCTTTTGTACAAGATGGTATTTATATTGGTGACAACCAAATTGATACACTTGTTAGCATCAAGTCGAAAGAAGAGGTTATTGGGGATATTATCAATATCTTACAGTCTCCTATCAAAAATGTACTTGGAGCATTACAATCAGCACCCAATACTATTGGTGGCCTAGTTAAAACATTACAAGAAAGAGCTGAAAAATAATTAAAGTAGAAATAAATAAATTTTTATAAAATGGCAGATATTAAAAAACTTGCAGAAGAATTGGTTAATTTAACTGTTAAGGAAGTAAACGAGTTAGCTAATGTACTTAAAGATGAGTACGGTATTGAACCTGCTGCTGCTGCTGTAGTAGCTGCTCCTGCTGCTGCTGCTGGTGCCGCTGTTGCCGAAAAAACTGAATTCGATGTAATTCTTGTTAACGGTGGTGCTGCAAAGTTACAAGTAGTAAAATTAGTTAAAGAATTAACTGGTCTTGGATTAAAAGAAGCTAAAGAAGTAGTTGACGCTGCACCTAAAGCCATTAAAGAAGGTTGCTCTAAAGAAGAAGCTGAATCATTGAAAGCTAAACTTGAAGAAGCAGGAGCAGAAGTTGAACTTAAATAATTGTATCTTTTACAATATTTAGGGGTTTAGAACCTGTTTAGGGTTCTAAACCTTTTGTCGTTATTTCTTTAAGTTCTTTAAAATATTCTAAAATGCCAATAACAAGTCACGAAAGAATCGATTTTGCTTCGATTAAAAAGAAATTGAACTATCCCGATTTTCTCGAGGTTCAATTAAAATCATTTGCAGATTTTTTCCAACAAGATACAACTTCCGAAAAACGTAAACACGAGGGATTGTATCAAGTTTTTGCCGAGAACTTTCCAATTTCCGATACCCGAAATAACTTTGTATTAGAGTTTTTGGACTATCAAGTCGAACCGCCTCGTTATTCAATTGACGAATGTATCGACAGAGGACTCACGTACAGTGTGCCGCTCAAAGCTAAGCTAAAGTTATATTGTACAGACGAAGATCACGAAGATTTCGAAACTGTTATCCAAGATGTTTACTTGGGTACTGTGCCATATATGACTCCTGCTGGTAGCTTTGTGATTAACGGTGCTGAACGTATTGTTGTGTCCCAATTACACCGTTCTCCTGGTGTATTTTTTGGCCAAAATGTCCATGCCAATGGTACAACACTTTACTCGGCACGTATTATCCCTTTTAGAGGTTCTTGGATTGAATTTGCTACTGACATTAATAATGTGATGTACGCTTATATCGATCGTAAGAAAAAATTACCTGTAACTACCTTGCTTCGTGCAATCGGTTACGAGAGTGATAAAGATATCCTCGAAATTTTTAATTTGGCCGACGAGTTCAAAGTGTCCAAAACTGGACTTAAAAAAGTAGTGGGTCGTAGACTTGCTGCTCGAGTTTTAAAATCTTGGATCGAAGACTTCGTCGACGAAGATACTGGTGAATTGGTATCTATCGAACGTAACGAATTGATTATCGATCGCGAAACCATTCTCGATAAAGATCATATCGATCTTATTGTTGATGCAGGTGTAAAATCGATTTTATTACACAAAGAAGATGTTAATACATCTGACTTTGCAATAATATATAATACATTACAAAAAGACCCTTGTAACTCGGAAAAAGAAGCAGTAATGCATATTTATCGACAGTTGCGTAATTCTGAACCACCAGATGAGGCTACTGCTCGTGACGTATTTGATAAACTATTTTTCTCTGATAAACGTTACGATTTAGGTGACGTAGGTCGTTATCGTATAAATAAAAAATTAGGTCTTAATGTCGAAATGGATGTGAGTATTTTAACCAAAGCTGACATCATAGAAATTATTAAGTATCTTATTCAATTAATCAACGACAAAACGGTGGTAGATGATATCGACCACTTAAGTAATCGCCGTGTACGAACAGTTGGCGAGCAATTGGCCAACCAGTTTGGCGTAGGTTTAGCTCGTATGGCTCGTACCATTCGCGAACGCATGAATGTACGTGATAACGAGGTGTTTACACCAGTCGATTTGATTAATTCAAGAACCTTATCTTCAGTTATTAATTCGTTCTTTGGTACCAATCAGCTGTCTCAGTTTATGGATCAAACCAATCCATTGGCAGAAATGACTCATAAACGTCGTTTGTCTGCACTCGGACCAGGTGGTTTATCGAGAGAGCGTGCAGGTTTCGAGGTTCGTGACGTTCACTATACACACTATGGACGTTTGTGCCCCATCGAAACTCCTGAAGGACCCAATATTGGTTTGATTTCTTCGTTGTGCGTTTATGCTAAAATTAATGTGTTAGGTTTTATCGAAACTCCCTACCGTAAAGTTGAAACAGGAGTGGTCAATTTAGAGGATTCTAATACGGTTTATTTGAGTGCCGAAAACGAAGAAGGTGTAGTTATTGCACAAGCCAATGCCGCAATTGACGATCATGGTAACTTCTTAAATAATCGTATCAAATCTCGTTTCAACGGAGATTTCCCAGTTTCGACTCCCGAAGAAGTTGCACTTATGGACGTTGCACCTAATCAGATCGCTTCAATTGCAGCCTCTTTAATTCCTTTTTTGGAACATGATGATGCGAACCGTGCATTGATGGGATCAAACATGATGCGTCAAGCTGTACCGTTGCTCAAAGCAGAATCTCCAATTGTTGGAACGGGTATCGAACGTCATGTGATTCACGATTCTCGTATTCAGATTGTAGCTGAAGGCGATGGCGTTGTTGAGTACGTTGATGCTAATAAAATTGTAGTTCGTTACGAAAGAACCGAAGAAGAAAAATTTGTTTCCTTTGTCGACGAAGCTACCATATATAATTTGCCAAAATATCGCAAAACCAATCAAAACACTTGCATGAATTTGATTCCAATTGTAACAAGGGGTCAAAAATTAAGCAAGGGTACCGTATTAACCGAAGGTTACGCCACACAAGATGGCGAGTTGGCATTGGGTCGTAACCTAAAAGTGGCGTTTATGCCATGGAAAGGTTATAACTTTGAGGATGCAATTGTAATATCTGAAAAAATTGTTAGAAATGATATTTTCACTTCTATCCATATTTCGGAACATACCTTGGAAGTACGTGATACCAAGCTAGGGGTTGAAGAATTAACGTCCGATATACCAAACGTTAACGAAGAGGCCACAAAAGACCTCGACGAAAATGGTATCATTCGTATTGGTGCCGAAGTTAGACCAGGCGATATTCTAATAGGAAAGATTACTCCAAAAGGCGAATCTGACCCTACACCTGAAGAAAAATTACTTCGTGCAATTTTTGGTGACAAGGCTGGCGACGTGAAAGATGCTTCGCTTAAAGCCACTCCATCGATGCAAGGTGTTATCATTGGAAAACAATTATTTTCTAGAGCCAATAAAGATCGTAAGTCGAAAAAACTCGAGAAACCATTGATGGATAGAATCGATGACGAAGCAATTGCGAAAATTACCGATTTACGTTCTGTATTTATCGAAAAATTGTTTGGTCTTGTAAACGGAAAAACTTCACAAGGAATTACCGATTTCTTAGGTATCGAAATTATTGCAAAAGGTTCTAAAATTACTCTTAAAGCCTTACAAGAAATCGATTATATGAATATCGACCCGACTAAGTGGACTACCGATAAAGATAAAAACGATTTGATTATTCGATTAATCAATAATTTCTTATTAAAATTCAAAGAAATTGAAGGTGAAGCCAAACGTAAAAAGTTCAATCTTACAGTAGGTGATGAGCTCCCCACAGGAATTATTAAATTAGCTAAAGTATACATTGCACAAAAACGTGTACTAAAAGTAGGTGATAAAATGGCAGGTCGCCACGGAAATAAAGGTATTGTATCGCGAATTGTTCGCCAAGAAGATATGCCTTTCCTCGAAGACGGAACGCCTGTTGACATTGTACTTAACCCACTTGGTGTACCTTCGCGTATGAACCTTGGACAGATTTACGAAACTGTACTTGGATGGGCTGGATTGGAATTAGGTATGAAGTTTTCGACACCAATTTTTGATGGAGCAACTTTAGACGAGATTACTAGTTATACCCACAAAGCGGGTGTACCTCAATTTGGTAAAACCTATCTACACGATGGTGGTACTGGCGAGCGATTCGACCAACCAGCAACTGTTGGTGTCATCTACATGCTTAAGTTAGGTCACTTGGTTGACGACAAAATGCACGCACGTTCTATTGGCCCCTATTCGCTTATTACACAGCAACCGCTTGGTGGTAAAGCACACTTTGGAGGTCAGCGATTTGGAGAGATGGAGGTATGGGCCCTCGAAGCTTTCGGAGCGTCTAATATTCTACAAGAGATTTTGACCGTCAAATCCGATGATGTGATTGGACGTGCTAAAACTTACGAAGCAATCGTTAAAGGCGAAAGTATGCCAGCACCTGGTATCCCTGAGTCGTTCAACGTGTTGATGCACGAATTACGAGGTTTAGGCCTAAGTATCAATTTAGAAGAATAATTTTAGGAGCAAGCCCTTTGGCTTGCTCCCTTAATCCATAAACTTTTCCTTCACATGGCATTTAGAAAGGATAAACAAACAAACCAAAGTTTTTCAAAAATCCGTATCGGTTTGGCTTCTCCAGAAGAAATTTTAGAGCGTTCGCAAGGCGAAGTGCTCAAACCCGAAACGATTAACTATAGAACCTATAAGCCTGAGCGCGAAGGTCTTTTCTGCGAAAAGATTTTTGGACCTGTTAAGGACTATGAGTGTCATTGTGGTAAATACAAACGTATTCGCTACAAAGGTATCGTATGCGATCGCTGCGGGGTTGAGGTAACCGAAAAGAAAGTACGACGTGAGCGTATGGGACACATCGAATTGGTGGTTCCTGTAGCTCATATATGGTATTTTCGTTCTTTACCAAATAAAATTGGTTACTTATTAGGTTTACCATCTAAAAAACTCGATTCAATTATCTACTACGAAAAGTATGTAGTTATTCAAGCGGGTAGAGCAGTAACTGCCGATGGAGAACCCATTAAGTATCTTGAATTTTTATCGGAAGAGGAATATCTCGATATTTTAGAGCGTCTCCCTGCCGATAACCATTATAAAGATGACGCAGATCCCGAGAAATTTATTGCCAAAATGGGTGCCGATGCTTTACATATGTTGCTGTCTCGTGTTAACCTCGATGTATTATCCTACGATTTAAGACATCAAGCCAATACAGAAACTTCGCAACAACGTAAAAATGAAGCACTTAAAAGACTACAAGTTATTGAGGCTTTCCGTGCATCTAAAGGCAAAAACAGACCAGAATGGATGGTAATTAAAATCGTTCCTGTTATTCCTCCTGAGTTACGCCCCTTGGTGCCTCTCGATGGTGGCCGTTTTGCAACTTCCGACTTAAACGATTTGTACCGTCGTGTTATCATCAGAAACAACCGTTTGAAAAGACTTATCGAAATTAAAGCACCAGAAGTCATCTTACGTAACGAAAAACGTATGTTACAAGAGGCAGTTGATTCTTTGTTCGATAACTCACGTAAATCGAACGCTGTAAAAACAGATGCCAACAGACCCTTGAAATCTTTGAGCGATAGTTTGAAAGGTAAACAAGGTCGTTTCCGTCAAAACTTGCTCGGTAAACGTGTCGATTATTCGGCTCGTTCGGTTATCGTCGTTGGTCCAGATTTAAAAATGCACGAATGCGGTATGCCAAAAGATATGGCTGCCGAATTATATAAACCATTTATTATTCGTAAGTTGATTGAACGTGGTATTGTAAAAACCGTTAAATCAGCTAAAAAAATTATCGACCGTAGAGATGCAGTCGTTTGGGACATTCTCGAAAATGTTTTAAAAGGTCATCCTGTATTGCTAAACCGTGCTCCAACACTGCACCGTCTGGGTATTCAGGCTTTCCAACCTAAATTGATCGAGGGTAAAGCCATTCAACTCCATCCTTTAGCTTGTACTGCATTCAACGCCGACTTCGACGGTGACCAAATGGCTGTTCACTTACCTTTGGGTAACGCTGCTGTTATGGAAGCTCAAATGTTGATGTTGGGGTCGCACAACATTCTAAACCCTGCCAACGGAGCACCTATTACAGTTCCTTCGCAAGACATGGTTTTAGGTTTATATTACATCACCAAAGAACGTCCTGGTGCTAAAGGAGAAGGTCTTATTTTTTATTCACCCGAAGAGGTTATTATTGCGTACAACGAGAAAGCTGTAGATTTGCATGCTCGCGTTAAAGTACGTTATCCTTACAACGAAAAAGGGGAAAAAGGTACGACCATTATCGAATCGACAGTTGGTAGAGTTCTATTTAATGAACATGTACCCGACGAGGTAGGTTTTATTAATACCGTATTAACAAAAAAATCGTTGCGCGATATCATTGCTCTTGTTCTTCAAGTTTCGGGAACTGCCAAAGCGGCTAAATTCCTCGACGACATCAAAGACATGGGTTATTTCATGGCCTTTAAAGGCGGTCTGTCGTTTAACTTAGGGGATATTATTATTCCAGAAGAAAAAGAGGCGATGGTTCAAGATGGATACGAGCAAGTCGAAGAGGTATTGAACAACTATAACATGGGTTTCATTACCAACAACGAACGTTATAATCAGATTATTGATATTTGGACACACGTTAACGCCAGCTTAACAACCACATTAATGAATCAGTTGAAATCTGACAATCAAGGATTTAATTCTGTTTACATGATGTTGGATTCTGGTGCACGGGGTTCACGCGAACAAATTCGTCAGCTTTCGGGTATGAGGGGTTTGATGGCGAAACCACAAAAGTCGGGTGCTACCACTGGTCAGATTATCGAAAATCCAATTCTTTCGAACTTTAAAGAAGGCCTTTCTGTATTAGAGTACTTTATTTCAACTCACGGTGCTCGTAAAGGTTTGGCCGATACAGCACTTAAAACTGCCGATGCAGGATATTTAACACGTCGTTTGGTCGATGTGGCTCAAGATGTGATTATTAACGAAGACGATTGCGGAACGTTAAGAGGTATTGTGGCAACAGCCATTAAAAAGAACCAAGACGTGGTTCAAACCCTTAATGAGCGTATCGTTGGTAGAACCAGTGTACACGATGTGATTCATCCTTTAACAGGAGACGTATTGGTACATTCTGGTCAAGAAATTACAGAAAATATTGCCGCATTAATAGACCAATCACCTATCGACCAAGTCGAGATTCGATCGGTATTAACTTGCGAAGCTCGTAAAGGTGCTTGTGCAAAATGCTATGGTAGAAATTTAGCCACAGCACGAAAAGTACAGATAGGAGAGGCTGTTGGTGTAATCGCCGCTCAATCAATTGGTGAGCCAGGTACTCAGTTGACTCTTCGAACATTCCACGTTGGGGGTACTGCCGGTAACATCGGAACCAACTCCAGTATCGTATCAAATTATGATGCATTTGTCGAAATTGACGAGCTACGTACCATCGATTCAACCTCTGAACAAGGCGAAGTTTCGAAAGTTGTTATTGGTCGAATGGGCGAATTACGATTGATTGATAAGAAAACTAAAGTGGTTTATTCGACTCACTCTGTGCCTTACGGATCTAAATTGTATGTCGAAAATAATTCCGAAGTTAAAAAAGGTACCACCATTTGCGATTGGGATCCCTATAACGCGGTTATTATTGCAGAAACTTCTGGACGTATTGTTTTTGAAAATTTGATTCAAGGGATTACTTTCCGCGAAGAATCGGACGAGCAAACTGGATTTACCGAGAAAGTAATTATCGAAACTAAAGATAAAACTAAAAACCCTGAGTTATTGATTGTAAGTAAGTCGAAAGATACTTTGAAAACTTACAACTTGCCAGTGGGTGCTCACATTGTGGTGAACGAAAAATCTGAAGTTGAACAAGGACAGGTTTTGGTTAAAATCCCAAGAGCAATTGGTAAAGCAGGCGATATCACTGGAGGTTTGCCTCGTGTAACCGAATTATTCGAAGCACGTAACCCTTCTAACCCCGCAGTTGTTTCCGAAATTGATGGAGAAGTTACTTTTGGTAAAATTAAAAGAGGTAACCGCGAAATTGTAATTACATCGAAAACTGGTGAAATTAAAAAGTATTTGGTATCCTTATCAAAACAGATTTTGGTTCAAGAAAACGATTACATTCGTTCTGGAATACCACTTTCTGATGGAGCCATTACGCCAGCCGATATCTTAGCGATTCAAGGACCTACAAAAGTTCAAGAATACATCGTTAACGAGGTTCAAGACGTTTACCGCTTACAAGGTGTTAAAATTAACGATAAACACTTCGAAGTCATTGTTCGACAAATGATGCGTAAAGTTAGCATTGTTGAACCAGGCGATACCATCTTCTTGGAAAATCAGATTGTCGATAAATGGGAATTCTTCGAAGAGAACGATTCAATTTATGGAAAGAAAGTAGTAGTAGATGCTGGTGACTCTGAGAATTTCAAAGCTGGTCAAATAATTTCTGCACGTAAATTACGCGACGAAAATTCGCAACTTAAACGTAAAGATTTAAAACCAGTTGATGCTCGCGATGCAGTACCTGCCACATCGAATCAGATTTTACAAGGTATTACTCGAGCAGCGCTTCAAACACAAAGCTTTATTTCTGCAGCATCGTTCCAAGAGACTACCAAAGTGCTTAACGAAGCAGCTATTAGCGGTAAAGTCGATGGTTTAGAAGGTTTGAAAGAAAACGTTATTGTTGGACACAAAATCCCCGCTGGTACTGGGGCTCGTATCTACGATAATATTTTAGTAAGTGCTAATTATACCGATTCTGAATAAATATGAGCGAGAATAAAGAACAACAAATTAACATTGAGTTAGATGAGCAAGTTGCCGAAGGTACTTATTCTAATTTGGCTGTTATTACACACTCGCACAGCGAATTTGTAATCGACTTTGTTCGATTAATGCCAGGCGTTCCCAAAGCAAAGGTAAAGTCGAGAATTATTATGACACCCGAACATGCAAAACGTTTAATGATGGCACTGCAAGACAATATTCGTAAGTTTGAATCGACTCATGGTACCATTAAAGTAGACTCCGCCCCAATGATGCCATTAAACTTTGGAACACCAAAGGGACAAGCATAGTCGTAATCCGTGAAATAAAGAAGCCATCTACCCTTTTGTAGATGGCTTCTTTTATGTTTTTACAAAACCTGCTGTTAAACATAAAAATGAGAGCGGTGGGTAATTTATTTATATCCTTATATTTGTTAGTTACCAGTAAGCATAAAAGACAGACAGATTTGAAAAATTTATTGACCATATTATTTGCCATAAGTTATTGCTCCCTGACAGGACAATCATTTGAATTATCAGGACTCTTTACCACAACTGAAATAAATGATTTTAAGAATGCATTTGGTTATGACTTAGGCTATGGTTTAAAAAACCACAATCAAAATCGAATTTCTTTTCATTTCACACATTG
Source organism: Acetofilamentum sp. (assembly GCA_020720565.1). GTDB lineage: Bacteria > Bacteroidota > Bacteroidia > Bacteroidales > JAFGXI01 > JAFGXI01. Next base: position 901 of record DYOK01000006.1, on the reverse strand, counting down.
CTTAAAGGACGCATTGTATAACGACATAAATGTAGATAAAGAAAGTAATGGTCCTCAATTTCCAGAGTATTATTTTTATAAAATAAATTCCAAGAATCAGAGACTTGGCTTGCATATCAATTTCTGCCACAATTTGATAGAAAATGATAATTCATCTTTAGGAATTGGATCGGGACTGTCTTACTACTACTTTTTTTATGACAGAAAAACAGAATTGACACATTACCGACCATATCCAGACAACTTTATTCGACAGACTGTATCAGAATCAACCTATAATAAAAATAATCGAATAGGATTGGACATATTTATTGAATTTGAAATAAAATCAGTTGTGGTTGAAAGAATAAGCCTTTTTTCAAGAATAAATGCCGGATTAATAACTTATGGCACATTTGCACATGAAATGGGTGGTTGGGATTATCCTTGGTTGACAAAATGGTTGACAGTAAATTTTGGACTCAGATATAACTTAAAACATGAATAAATGCCTACTGGTAACATGCGGTATTTTTTATTGCCGAGATAGTGCTGAAATCAACGTCTGTGGCTCGCTTCAAACTTCATCGTGGCTTGACAGTGACATGCTCCGAAATCGGCAACAAAAACATATCGCTGTCCGATATGAAAACTTGCAATTTAATTCCGAAATTACTTAACCCACTACTATAAATAGCTCTTAATTAACTTTACGTTCTGTTAATTAACAGAAAATGATATAAAATATGGTAGAAAATAAACTAAATATCAGACCAAGAAAATGATTTGGTTTTTTATCGCCAAATCAAGTATATTTACACTTTATTAATAATAAAGGATAAATTGCATTTATTACTTGAATGCGCTTGAAACATTTAAAACCATAACCATATGAAAAAATTATACTTTACACTTTTTGCAT
>DYOK01000371.1 GCA_020720565.1 Acetofilamentum sp. | reverse complement strand
GTTTTTGGCTTTAGTTAATTCGGAATCGATAACAAAATCGACCGAAACCGGGTTTTGTTTTTTTGCAATTGATTCTTTAAATGCAGCACCCCAATCGATTAACAATTTCGAAAATTGCATATCGGCTATTTTACCAGGAATATGAAAGCTCACATTAATTTTGCAGGTTTCACCTTTCTGTAAAATTTCGACCTCGTTTCGTTTGTAATCGTTGGCGTATTGCAAATCCTTACCATCTACTTTTACTGAGATTAAATTTGACGACACCAAGCCAACTTGATTTCCTATGTATGTGATTTCGAATCGAGCCCAAGTTTCTTGGGTTTCTTGTTTGGAGTCGAGTAATTTGATTTTAAAAAGGCCGTTGTCAATTTCGTTGGTGGTGGCGGGTAGCGTAAATGGTTCTGTTTTAACTCCTTCACCCTTTGCCGAGACCCAGTATAAACCATCTAAATTAAATTTAAATTGGTCGACATGAAAATTTCCTGTGGTTGACGTTCCGATGGTCTTTGTTTTACTTTTGCCCGGGTCGATAATCGTAAAATCGGGTTTATCTGCCGAAGTTCCAAAATCGAAAACAAACTGGCTTTCGTTGGTTCTATAAAACAGATATCCATCTGTTTTATTAGTTATTTTAACAGCAAATTTTGCTTCTGACATTCGTGCTACAATATCTAAAAATTCGGCTTTATAAGTCTCATTCTCGATAGCTGCGGGTTGTTTGTAAAAATTACGGTGCTTACTGTCTTGGGGTATCATGGCTAAAGAAATTAACCCTATAAGCATCAGGAAAAACAATTTATTTTTTTTCATTCTTGTTAATTTTAGATTTCAAAGGTAGTATCTTATCGCATCAAAATCAATAGGCTAATCCGTTCTATTTAAAAAACAATACTGTTTTTTTCATCTTACATATGAGCTAATTATCGCAGGAGTGTAATGGTTCCCTTTTTGACGAGTACTTCGTTGCCGTATGTGAGTGCTTTTGCAATAAAACCGTAAGAATCCATATTTTGTTGGACACTGTTTTTCGTGCCATCCCAACCAACTTTTAAATCATCGGAAAAAAATACTTCTTCGCCCCATCTATTGTAGATTCTGAATTCGATAAGGTCTTTTAATCCCCAGCCTCTTACATATACTAAATCGTTATAT
>DYOK01000370.1 GCA_020720565.1 Acetofilamentum sp. | reverse complement strand
TCGTCCTACTCCGTAAAACTGTGATATAATATCGAATTATTTGCAAACATAGATAAAATGTTGTAAATTAACACTATGTTCCTAAAAAAAGACACCATGGAAACAAGTGATTTAAAACAGTACCAGCAGGAAATAATATTTCGACTTATTGGTAAGTACAAACAACTCAACAGTATAGACTTGCAGGAGGAAGTGTCGGGATTTCCGATGAAATGTAGAAAATGCGGACATGACCATTTTGTAAAAAACGGACATTTTAATGAACAGCAAAGGTACATGTGCAAAAAATGCAGGGCTACCCAATTCCCTGATGCCAACACGGCACTTTACAATTTAAAGCTAAAAGACAAATGGGTCGATTTCGTGGCAATAATGCTGGAAAAAGACCATGCAACCAGCTGCATTGCGATAAGCAAGGAATTGCACATAAACGAAAAGACCGCCCACCAATGGAGACTTAAAATGCTTTCTTGCCTAAACGAGCACCAAGGCATACAAATTGGATGTGAGCTGGAACTTGACGAGGTATACTTTCCCTTTTGCGTAAAAGGTCGTATTGGGAAGGAAAAGTTCGACACTTACATAAAAGAGCACCACCCCGACAATGTCGAGAGCGATTTACGATTGAAAGAAAAGAAGATGGAACAAGACAAACACCAGGCGGTTTGTATAATCAAGCACAATAGGAACAAAGACTTCTCGTTTGAAACTATTAAAATTCTCAAAAAAGGAAACGTATCAAAGTCGGATTTGGCAAGGGTCCTAAAAGATACCGATTTTACAGGGAAAACAGTCATTACGGACAGCGGGCGACCTTTAATTGCATATTTCAAAAAACAGCAAAACGTCATTCACCAAACATTCAAATCGGAAGATGTGAAACAAGGGCGAATAATAAAAAAGAACATCCACAACAACAATATTAACAATACGATGTCGCATTTGCGCGAATGGCTGAAAAAATTCAAAGGAGTGTCGACCAAGTACCTTGGAAATTATCTTAAATGGTTTCGCCTGAAAAATATTTTCAACGTAGATAACGCCAAATCATTTCTTCTCGACTATGTTTCTGACAGAAGCCTATATTCACGTTTTTTGGACATTTTCAAAATATATAAGCAATTTGTCTTTTTTTGAGTAATCACAGAATTATGGAGTAGGATGAT
>DYOK01000163.1 GCA_020720565.1 Acetofilamentum sp. | reverse complement strand
ATATGTCAATTTTTTGTTGCAAAGATAGTCATATTTACTGTTTTGGAAAAGGTGTGTTTGCCGACAATTGCCATAAAGATTATGGCTGATTTAATAACCAAACAAAATATTTCATATTTCTATCCTTTTATAAATACCAAATATCGATTTTTTATTCTGCAAAATTCCTTTCGATAATGAAAAATAAAATTTTTCATCCGGATGATTTATATAATCCAAGAAATACGCATCAGTGAATCCGGTGGTATCGTATGGCATAGGTATTCCAACGCTACCCCACATAGAAATATTTGAAGTCCCAATCATCAAATACCATGTTGTAACACGATATCCAAGTGTGTAAGGCTTAATATAGACGTCGTATGTTACCCAAGCCTCCTCCTTCCATTTTTTGGAACAAAAGCTACCCGACGATTCTTCCCAAAAACTATGCATCCCAACCACCAACATTACGGTGTCGGTATCATTTTCGAGCATATATAAGGTGTCTCCCAATTGATTCATCTCAAATATTTGACGGTATAAAGCCGGCATGCGTTCTGTTCGGTCTTCTCTGTCTTTGCAACAGCTTGAGAACACAAATACAGAGCTGATGATTAGAAATAAGATTGATTTTTTCATAGGTTTGATTTTATTTTTTGGTAAAGAAAAAGTTATAGCCAATGCTTAGTTTGAAAGCTTGGGTCATATACTCGGACTCAAGTAAGTAATCGTAAAACTCGTAATGTTCCGATTGAGCTTCTGATTTGGTATAATTCTGATTGCTGGCCCATATTGGTGGAACAAAATTAATTTTTACTAAAAGGTGTTTTAAGGGTTCCCAACGAACCCCAATATTCAAACCGATTATTCTGGTTTTTTCGTAATACCATTGGCCATTTAAATCAAATTTTTGCTCGTAATTGGCGTGAAATATGCCCATTTCGCTACTGATATAAGGATTGTACTTCTGTACATAATTCAAACCTACCGTGGCATAAAGATAATGCCCTTCTCGGGTGCTGAGCGTATATAAACCGTAACTACCAAAGCGCTTAAACCTCGAAAAATCGGTAGATATTGCCGCGTAAAACCCATGATTGCGTCTGTGAAACAACAAACGCTCGTACCCCACTCCGGCCATATTGTTAATAGTAATTGAGTTTTTGGGTAGTTGATAGATGTATACGGGCATTACCTTTCCGGTTCTTAATCGGACAGATTCGCTAAAACGATAGCCAAAATTTAATCCAAAAAACACAAAATCTTTCGACCCGTAATAATTGTACAGATTAAAATCCAATGTAGAGTAGAAATGGTAATCGGGTATTTGCCAAATAACAGAAGCACCAAACATAAAGGATGTTCTTCTTTTGCCCGATCCGATTGTGTCTTCAATCGAAATTGCCCCCATTTCTACCGAACTGCTTAAAAACGGCAAGATTTGGTATTGCCCGACGAGCGAAATTAAACCACCCGATGATTTATAGTATCCATATATCGGGCTGCAATGTGCCTCGAGTTCACAACCATCATTTTCGTCGATCAAATATCTTATTCTTTGAAACGTTCCTCCAACTTTTAAACCGGCTGAGTATCGAGCGTGCGAAAACAAATTGACTTGTGCATTAAAAGCCGGAAAAAAAGGCCCGAAAACCTGCAAAGAAAAACTAACTGGATGCTCTTTTAATACTTGCAAACTTGTGTCTGCAAAAAAACGTGTGGAGTCTTTAGGCAAAGTAGCATAAAGACTTTGGATATTGAGCCACACTAGTAGAAATAACAGTTCTTTTTTCATTAAAAAAAATTAATTTAAGAGGGTCTAATGCTTTATATATGTGCTGTTTGAGTTCAATTCGTTAACTTAGAGATATCTTTTTATGGTTTGAATTGTCCCAAGGATAACAAACACTGCTGTTGCATAAAATCGATTATTAGATCATTCGATGATAAACAACCAATAATTTGTTGTTTTGTATCTTATGTTTTGATTTTTGTCGTAATATGGAGTATAGTAACCAAGCTTATCCCAGCTTGTTGTCTTAAAAAAATCAGGATAAGAATTTGAACCATTGACATGGTATTGATAAATAGCAGAATCTTCTTCTAAAATTACAACTTCATTAACATGAAATTGCACATCATATATATATAACTTTGTTTCTTTTGGCTTAATAACTATAGTGTCGTGGTAATTAATATCACTATAAGAATTTATTACTTCTACAGTTTTTTGTCTTTCATTTTTTATGTAAGAATAGGTTCGTTTATTCGGATTAGCATCGTCGGCGGGGACAGTAATCGATTTCTCGCATGAGTAGTTTATTATCACTAATGACAATATGGTAAAATGCACGATTAACTTTCTCATCCCTAGTTTTTTTTAGTTCGTCTGTTTGTTTTAGATCACTACATGTTTTAGCTTATTCTGTAAATTATGTACGTCGTTATATGATTCAAAGTACTTAAATTGGTTTGTAACTATTACAAATATAGAAAATTAAATAGATGCGTCGATATGTTAAAAAACAGATTGAAGGGTAGTGCATTCCTTGTAAACGAATCAATCTATTTGGTTAATTCTTTATTTGAGGTGCTATGAAAAAAATCTTTGTGTAGCTTCGTGTCTTCTTTGTGCACCCCTGCCTACCGTCAGGCAGGTTTGTGTAACAGCTTTACCACAAAAAACACAAAGAAAATCACAAAAAACACAAAGCGACGCATTGGCTTGCCTGCACTGAGCTAGTTTACACTGAGCCTGCCGAAGTGAAGTGTCGGAATGCGGTGCATTGCGATGCACCGAGCTTGTCGAAGTGAGCGTAGCCGAAATGAAGTTACAAAATTGCATAAAAGTAAAAATAGCACCTCAAATAAAGAATTAACCATCTATTTTTGCTTTTTTTATGTATATTTCTAGTTAACAAATAGTTGCGTAAATAATCAGTAGTTTGTAGCTTTCAAATAGAAAAATAAGTGTTTAATTTGTAGCACTTTTAGAGATGGAATATGAAATTGATTAAGATACCACAATTTGGCAGCGAATTGGAACAAATTCCCATCACACCAGCCATTACCAAACAATATGCTAATTATTTTGGTGGGGTACATGCGGGTTTTCCGTCGCCGGCCGAAGATTTTGTGGAACGTAAACTTAGTTTAGACGAGCATTATATCGAGAATCCCAATCATACATTTTTACTTAGAGTACGTGGCGATTCGATGTCTCCAACGCTTCAAGTGGGCGATATTCTAATTGTTAAATCAAATCTAGATTTAAAAGACAACAAAATTGCCATCATTTCAATAAACAACACCGATTATACCGTAAAGCGTTACAGCAAACGAAAAAACCGTTTTGTAGCCGATAACCCAGCCTATCCGCCTATCGAAATAAAAGAAGAGGATACCATTTTGTGTTTGGGGATTGTCAAAAACTTAATTCGCGATATTTAACGTTGAATGCTTTTAAAGCTTAAACGTCATTCTTTAATCACATTTAGATTAAAAGCGGTTTCTCCAGAATGGATTAACAGAGAATAAGTCCCTTTTTGCAATTGACTCATGTCGCATTGCCATTGATCGTTTCCAATCTTGGTAAATTCAATATCCCATGTACGGCCTTGCATGTCGGTACATTCTGCACTTTCGATGGTTTGATTCTGCTCTAAGGATACCACGTAAAAATGGGTTACTGGATTGGGATACGCTTTTAAGCCATTATATTGACCTGTAGGATTGATTTTGAGCGAACGATTTCTAACCCCAAAAGCGTATTCGCCAATTTTTAATGTATCAACAATTAAATATCCCGAGATGGATGAGCCGCTTTTGGTATGCGGCACAATAGCCCATTGGTCAGATACTTTGGCTCTGTAGAGCACAACCACCGAATCGATTGTAGAAATAAACCCATAGTCGATAGGCGAACCAGAAGAAGATCGGTTGTAGTAAAATTGACCATTGGCACGGAAATTTTGATTCCATATCCCCTCAACACTCCAATAGCGGAACGGATTGACCATAATTTCGGGATTGCTTGGGCTAAAATCGTCGGCAGCCACCCAATGGTGTTGAATTCGAAACATAATCGAATCGCTCAATTGAGTAACATTGGTTTTAAAAAATTCTTTACTGTATGTTTTTGATCCTGTAGTTTTTAAGTAGTCGAATTGGTCAATTGTGGCGTCGGCTACCTCTTCGTCCAAATCGCAAAAAACAGCAATGGGTTCGAATGGCAATACAAAGGTTTGATGGTCGGTTGCTCCATCTACGGTCATCAAACTATCGATTCTTTGTCCATTGGATCCAAAAAACTGAATCGGTATGCGTTGATCAAAACCAAATTCGGTGCGGCCTTTAAGTTTTTCGCGTACATAAACCGTCGTATGGTATGCACCTCCATTTTCTTCGACCAAAAACGAGTCTATGGCAAAATGTAACCACCCCCCTTCGAAAACCCAAGCATCAAAAAAACCAGTTACATTCGATGTCGTGTGGTTGTTGATGTAATCTCTTAAGTTATAAGAGCTTGCCGTACTAAATTGATATTGATTGAGGTAGTTGGTCATGGTGGGATAAAATACTTGATCGCCTAAGAATGTTCTAAGCGATTGCACTACGTCAGCTCCTTTTTCGTATACGTGACTGCTATAAGTTAGATCGACGGGCATATTGTAAAGCGGTAAATACCCACCTTCTTGAATGTGCAAGTCTTTTAAATTCTCGTGATGGCGATCTCTGTTGTATGTTTTAGCCGCATCGAGCCCGTATAATTCTTCTTTAAAAATGGTTTCGACATATCTGGCCCAGCCTTCGTTCATCCACATATCGCCTTGCGTGGAGCAAGTGACCAAATTTCCAAACCAATGGTGCGACAATTCATGAGCATAAAGGGTTTCGTATGTGTTGTTGCCTGTTATCGTACTGCTCGGATAGCCAATGTTTTCGGCATGTTCCATCGCCCCTCCGGTAAATGGAATACCCACAAAACCAATTCTAGACCAACGATAGGCCCCAAATCTGTTTTCGAGCATATGGAAACCTTGTTCCAAATTGGCAAAGCTACCGGGTACGTTGGCTAATATAGCGGCAGGAACATATATCGCCACAGGGATTTGTCCTTCTAAACCCGCAAAAGTATCGCGATACACTTGAAAATTACCAACCGCAATCGAGACGATATAAGTTGGTATTTCGCGAGGCAGCTGCCAATTGTAGGTTTTGGTGCCATCGCCATGAACGGTTTCGTTTACCAAAGTCCCACCACATACTGCGGTGCGTTGTTCTTGACATCTGATGTTAAAATTGTAGGTGGCTTTTTCGTTAAAATCTTCGATACATGGGTACCAAACACGTCCGTATCCATGTGGGTCTTCGACCATACTCACACCCAAATTGTATGCAATTCCATTTTGCGACAAATAGCCGCCCCAACCACTAGGGTCAGCTTTTGCATTGCCATGGTAATAAACAGTTACCGAAAGTGAGTCGTTGGTCTGATAGCTTGCTCCTAATTGGATGTCGATAATGGTATCGTTATGTGTATAACTCAATGTCTGTTCTTCGCACTTAATCGAGTCGATAATTAAGCCTTGAAGCATTAATTCGAAATGAGTCAAATTATTGATGCTTGATCTTAAATCAATTCTTGTTGCACCTTCGATGTAAGTGTTGTACGAATTGGGAACATAGAGCGATAACTCGTAATGTTTGATGTCGATATTTTGCGAAAAGCCGATTAGTCCGACGAACAAAACCGATGTCAATAAGATGTGTTTCATGGTGAAAAATATTTTGGCGATAAAGTTAAATAAACAATCAGATTTTTGATTCATCATTCGATAAGTTTTTAAATAGATATAGATTATAACTTAATCTATATAACATACAGATATTTAATATTTTATGTAACTTTTTGGCTTACCGATACCTTTGCCTTTGTTACGAATAGATAAAATCGGACAATTGTGTATTTTTGGGATTAAGTACTTAGAATAATTTAATGTCGTATTTTATTAAGCTAGAGGATTAATAAACAATAGTTCGTTAATCTTTTTTAACGATCTAATAATTAGAACTTTT
>DYOK01000369.1 GCA_020720565.1 Acetofilamentum sp. | reverse complement strand
TTAAAATATATTCTATTCCAAAAAAACCCTTACCGGTATAAAAAAGATAGGAAAGACAAGTATCATAGGCTTAACGAAGTTATTAGAACTGACTCAATCGTAGATTACAACACCATATTTTACAAACCCGACACCGAATTTTTTTATAGAAAATTTTATTCTAACAGCGAACAAGAACTCATTTCGAGCGGACTTAAAAAAAACAATTATGGTGGATATGTTACTATGCCGCAGATGGTTAAATCGAAAAATGTACTTTGGATGTACGAGAGTGAAACAGACAGCCTCTTAGTCTTCGACCGTAAAATGAATTGCCTAAGTCGTTCTTTGTTGTCGGAGCAAATTCAGTTCAATTTTTTGGATACTGCACCCGGCACATATTTATCATTTTACACTCGTCTTTTTGTTGATGAGGTAACCAAACAAGTCTATTTAACCAAAGCCGACAATAAAAAAGTATTGTTAATTTCGGAACTAAAATATGATGCAACCACCCATAAAATATCGATAGTCCCGCTAAGAAGCCTGCGTATGGGTGGAAAATATCCATTAATTAATTCAATCTATCAAGGTGAGGTTTTTGTAAAATACACCAGCGATGCCAATCAGAAGAATTATATTTATAGTTTCGATTTATACTCGACCAGTGCACAAGACACCGGTTTGATTGATGTAAAATTTAAACAAATTAAAACGCTTAAATCGAGCAAAGATTATTTTTTAAGAGAAATAAATCTGATCGAAAATCCCTTGCCCTTAAAAAAGGAGTGGCGAAAGAAATATTTTAACGGTTTAAAACTTGATACGGTGCTTTATTCACAAAAAACACCTCAAGCACTAATCGAAAGCATCGACACGATTCTAAATCAGAATAAATTTGACTATTTCTTTTCGTACCTAATGTGCTACGACTTCGATTTCCGAATTGACATTGAAGAAGATTACAAAACCAAGAAATACAATTATTTTGACAATCTGATTTATGATGTAGACAGTCTTCGCTTGATCGAAGTTTTTTCGATATTAAAAGATGTCTTTCCCAACGCCAAGAAAGAAATCACCAACAACACTTTAATTTTAAAGACAGATGACGGCTGGGTGTTTACTTTCGTTAAATTTGAGCAATTATGGTTTTTAAAAAGCTCAATTTATCAGATAAAAGAACAAGAATAATA
>DYOK01000162.1 GCA_020720565.1 Acetofilamentum sp. | reverse complement strand
AATATTTTAGGGCTGTTTTTTTCTGTCTTTTTAATGTAGTAGCCAATATCTATAGAGAATGATGGATATAATCTTGCGTTGCCTTTATCAGATTTCTTTACATATTGTCCATTTGTAAACGTAAATTCTTCTGCTGTTGCAAAAGTGTGCATATAACCAATACCCAAAAGTCCAGAAAAAGCAAGTCCAAACTTTAAACGGTATTCATATCCCAATTCAGTGTTAAGTCCAATTCCTTGTGCCAGATAGTTGTGGTAGAAATAACTAATGTTGGCAGTCTGAAAAAGTCGGGAATGTTCTTTTACCTTATAATTAAATTCACTCCCTAATTGAAGTCCAGGGTGAATGGGTGTTGTTACAAATTTTGTAAAAGGAATCGCAGTTGATTCATTAAAAAATGAAATATTTATTGGAATTGCTTTCCCTTGTCCGAATACAACTGTCGGACTAATGAAAATTAGAAATATTAAAAGTCTTCTCATTGCTGTCTTTGCCTTTTTATAATGGATTGTAACAAAACGATACACTTGTTTTTATTGATATTGATTTTAAAGGTGTTTTGCAAAAATATGAAAGAATTAAACTTATTCCAGCAAATTGGACAGCTGTTCAAAAAGAGATAATAAAGCCACCAACATATACTTCTGGAAATTACAAAAAATATTTTGCAATAATAAAGTTGTTTATTATGCAAAAATCGTCAGAATTATAGATGCCCAATTCCTAAGCATATTTTGTAAAACGCCTTATATATCGAAGTTTTGCATCACAGATTAACCCAAAAAAAAAAACCCCTTGCTCAGTTTCGATTACTGAACTAAGGGTATCATTTTGCCTGTAAAAGCATGGCTTACTCGCTGTAAGTTGCGATTAAAATCTCTAACATTTTTACAGCGGCACTGCTTACCGAAGAGCCTGGCCCAAAAATAGCTACCACGCCCGAGTCGTATAAAAATTGATAGTCTTGAGCGGGGATAACACCTCCTGCTATTACCATAATATCGTCGCGACCCAGTTTTTTAAGTTCCGCAATTACCTGAGGAATCAGTGTTTTATGTCCAGCGGCCAAGCTCGATACACCTAACACATGCACGTCGTTTTCTACGGCTTGCTTAGCGGCTTCTGCTGGCGTTTGGAACAAGGGACCGATGTCAACATCAAAACCTATGTCGGCATAGCCTGTGGCTACCACTTTGGCACCGCGATCGTGCCCGTCTTGACCCATTTTGGCAATCATAATACGTGGCTGACGCCCATCAATTTTTGCGAATTCAACTGCCAATTGTTTGGCTTTTGCAAATTCGTCGTTTGTTCCTGTTTCTTTTGAATACACGCCTGAAATACTTCTTATTTTTGCTTTATATCGACCTACAACCACTTCGCACGCATACGAAATCTCGCCTAAAGTAGCTCTTAATTTAGCAGCTTCTACAGCCAATGTCAAAAGGTTGCCTTGGCCGGTTTTAACACATTCGGTTATGGCATCGAGTGCCTTTTTAACAGCCTGATTGTCGCGTTGCGATTTCAGTTTTTCGATGCGAGCAATTTGCGAAAGTCGAACTGCCGAATTGTCCACATCTAAAATATCGATGGGATCTTCTTTTTCTAAGCGGTATTTGTTTACCCCCACAATGGTATCTTTGCCCGAATCGATACGGGCTTGTTTTCGTGCCGAGGCTTCTTCGATACGCATTTTTGGCAAGCCTGTTTCAATGGCTTTGGCCATTCCACCGAGTGCTTCAACTTCTTGAATCAATGCCCAAGCTTTTTGTGCAATCTCGTGGGTCAAACTTTCGACGTAATAGGAACCAGCCCAAGGGTCGACAGCTTTGCAAATCTGGGTTTCTTCTTGAATGTATATTTGGGTATTACGGGCAATTCGAGCCGAAAAATCGGTCGGTAAAGCAATGGCCTCGTCCAAGGCATTGGTATGTAACGATTGGGTATGTCCTAAAGCGGCACCCATTGCCTCGACGCAAGTTCGTGCTACATTGTTAAAGGGATCTTGTTCGGTCAAACTCCATCCCGAGGTTTGCGAATGGGTACGTAAGGCCAAAGATTTTGGATTTTTGGGATTAAATTGTTGTACCAATTTCGACCAAAGCATACGACCCGCACGCATTTTAGCAATTTCCATAAAATGGTTCATCCCCACAGCCCAAAAGAACGATAATCGAGGGGCAAACGTGTCGATATCCATGCCTGCTTTTACACCTGCACGTAAGTATTCTAGTCCATCGGCAAGGGTATAAGCCAACTCGATATCGTTGGTTGCACCGGCTTCTTGCATGTGATAACCCGAAATGGAAATCGAATTAAATTTGGGCATATACTTCGAGGTATATTCAAAAATATCGGCAATAATTTTCATCGAAAATTCTGGTGGGTAAATGTAAGTATTCCGCACCATAAATTCTTTTAAAATGTCGTTTTGGATGGTTCCCGATAACTCTTCTAGCTTAGCACCTTGTTCAAGTCCGGCTACAATGTAGAAGGCCATAATGGGCAAAACGGCTCCATTCATGGTCATCGATACCGACATTTTATTGAGTGGAATTTGGTCGAAAAGCACTTCCATATCTAAAATAGAATCGACCGCAACTCCGGCTTTTCCAACGTCGCCAACCACACGCTCGTGGTCGGAATCGTATCCCCGATGGGTAGCTAAGTCGAAGGCAATGGACAAACCTTTTTGGCCTGCTGCAAGATTTCGTCTATAAAATGCATTCGACTCCTCGGCTGTCGAAAAACCAGCGTATTGCCTGATGGTCCAAGGGCGCATTGCATACATTCCTGAGTACGGACCGCGTAAAAACGGGGCTATACCTGCGGCATAGTTCAAATGCTCCATGCCTTCTAAGTCGGATGCGGTGTAAACGGGTTTTACGCGTATACCTTCGGGCGTAAGCCACTCGTTTGTTGGCGAGCTTGTGGCTTTGTTTTCGGATGAGTTATTGAGCTCAACTTGGTGTAAATTAGGCTTCATTTGCAGCATCATTTTAAAATAAGGCGATTGAATTGACTTAATTGTGCCAAAACATTCGATTTGATGTGAATAAAATGTTCAATTCCAGATAGTTGCAGCATCTCGATTTGGTCTTTCGGATAACCGGCTATCACCCAAATAAATTCTGATTTTTGTTCAGAACTTAAGCTTTGCACCATTTCTGGATAAGCGTCGTCTTCGCTACACATTACAACGATGTCGGCATTAATTTCTTTGGCGTATTGTACCCCTTCGGCAACGGTCTTAAAGCCATTATGATCGAAAATTTGGTAAGCAGCACAAGCAAAAAAGTTACTTGCAAACTGCGAACGTGCACGTCGCATGGTAGGGCTGCCAAAGGTCAGCATCAAAACTTTAGGTGTTTTGGCATGTTGTTCGACTTCAATTCGTATGTTTTCGAATGCTTCTGCCCCACGGTATTGACGTAGTGTTTGGATTTTATTGGCAGGTTTTTTAGATACGTTAGCTCGTTTATCGATTTGAGTATTCATTTGCTCAGCAGCATTGGGATATTGATTGGTGCCTAAAAAGATCTCTTTACGTGTGGCAATATTCATATCACGTTGTTGGGCGAGCTCGTGAATGTCGGATTGTACCAATCCTTGTTCAAGCGATTTAAAATAGCCTCCCATGTCGTCCACTTTGAGCAAAAGCTTCCAAGCATGTTCGATAATCGATTGGCTTAAATTCTCGATATAATACGAACCGCCAGCGGGATCGGCAACTTTATCGAAATAAGCTTCTTCTTTTAAAATAATTTGTGTGTTACGCGCGGCACGTTCCGATTGCTCGTTGGTTGCTCGGTAAATGGCATCGTATGGCAGAACGGTGAGCGAGTCGACACCACCAATAACCGCCGACATGGACTCGGTGGTCACACGTAGCATATTTACGTAGGGATCGAAAATGGTTTTATTCCAAAGCGAGTTTTCGGCGTGTATCCAAACCTGAGTCGATTCGGCTTGGGCACCCCATGCTTCGCCGAGTTTAGACCACAAGTAACGTAGGGCTCTTACTTTGGCTATTTCCATAAAATAATTCGACGATACGCCAATATTAAATCGTATGCTTTGCAATAAAATATCGATGGGCACTTTGACCGATAATTCGGAAATGTAATTCTGAGCCATAGCCAACCCATAGCCAATCTCTTGAACCGACGAAGCACCCGCATTCGAAAAGATTCGGGTATTGATGCTTAAAATCTGAAACTTGGGCAAATGTTCTTTCGCAAATAAGATCAGTTCGGTTAAACGGCCATAGGCTTGTTCGATGGTATTGTGCTCGCAAAAACCTTCGGTGGTAATCCATGCTAATGGATCGATGTTAAAACTACCGGTAACGAGTTGTTTGTCAATTTTTTGTTGTTGTAAAAAATTAACCAGCATGCTAATTAAGTCGGCATTGGCTCCCTTGTTTTCGATGTTTAACTCTATGGCTGTCAGTTGTATCCCTCGAAGAAGCCGATCGAATTCGGCTTGGCTTTGGATGGCTTGCGAGTCGATTTTGATATTGACCGAATCGACTCCACGCATTAAACCATCAAGAATAGAGGCATTACACGCGTCGATGGCGGCATGTCCGTCCAAATCTTTTTTAAGTTCAAATGTTTGACGCACCAACCATTGATTTTTGTTGCTTTTATGCCCTCTTAAGTAGGGAAATTGATTGGGTTTTAACTGGCTGACAGGCCATTGTTTTAAATCTTCGTTTCGATAGTAAGGTTGTACTTTAAAACCTTCCAGCGTGTTCCAAACCAACGACTTGTCGTAATCGGCACCCTTTAAATCGGCCACAATTTGGGCTTTCCATTGTTCGGCACTGATGGGTTTGAATTCCTCAAAGAGCTTTTGCATATGTTGTGTGGTTTAAGGTCTTACGACCTATGGGATGAATTTTTTCGTTAATATTAGATGGATAAATATTTTGCATCTGTTTCAAAATAAGCTATCTGAGCTTGTTTGACTTCGCTTTTTGTACGTATTGCTAAGATAAACTTTATTTGTTTTTGATGCTGTTTTCAGTGTTTACTTTTTTTGTTAAACCATTATGTTGTCGATAATATCGATGCAAATGTATATGTAAAACCCTTTTAAACCTTAGAATTTTAAATGACTTTTATCAATTTGCTCGGAATAGCTAATGTTTGATAGCAGCCAATTGAAATTTTAAATTACGATTGATGAATTTTGAATTAAGGTATAAGACCAATTAATTGGTTTTGTAACTGGCACTTCGTCAAGAGTTAATGTAAACATCTGATTGGATTTTATATTGTTTATATATTGGTATAAAATTCGACATTTATAGTGTAAAAAGGATCCGTTCAGGCAAGTACAAAGCATAGCTGATATACACACCGGCCGCCAGCAGGCTGGTGTGCACAAAGAAGTATCAAAGATTTTTATAGCACCTCAAAAAAGAATTCATCCCGTTAAATAGATTTTTTACGATTTAATTCATGATTTATTACAAAAACATTTCGTTATTTTGCGAAATACAAAAATACACACAAAAATGAGCATTCAAATAAAAGTATTGGGAACTGGCTGTACCAAATGCAAAACATTAGAAAAGCTAACCCGAGAAGTGGTTAGTGAATACGCTATCGATGCCGAAATCGAAAAAGTTGAAGACATTGTCGAGATTATGAAGTCTGGTGTGATGTCGACTCCGGCATTGGTGGTGCAAGGCAAAACAGTTGTGAGTGGACGTATCCCTTCGAAAGATGAGATTTTTAATTTAATTTCGAAAACAAGCCATGCGTCCTAAGCCCGAATATTCGCCCGATGTGAGCGAGTTGGCTCAAATTGCAAAAGCAATGAGTCATCCGGTAAGAATCTACATCTTAAAAAAGCTATCGCAAATGCAGTCGTGCTGTTACAGTGGCGATTTGGTTTTGGAAGTCCCTGTTGGCCGATCGGCTTTGTCGCAGCATTTAAAAGAACTCAAATTTGCGGGTTTGATTCAAGGCGAAATTGAGCCACCGTATATCAAATATTGCATTAACCGAGATAATTGGAATAAAGCACAAAAAGCATTCGAAAATCTTTTCGACGCTCCGGTAACAGACTTAAATGCAATAAGTTGCTGCTCAATTTAAAGAATTATGAATTTTGAATTTTGAATGA
>DYOK01000161.1 GCA_020720565.1 Acetofilamentum sp. | reverse complement strand
ATTGATTTTCAAGTTGAGTTAAAAGAATTTAAGGTCTTCGAGCTATTTGTTATTCTGGGCACTTATTTACTGTATGGTTTAAAATCCATATTGTAAAACATAAACGCCCATTTGTCGGCTTGCTGCTCGATGGTTTTGCCGATGGGTGTGCCCGCTCCGTGACCTGCATTGGTTTCGATACGGATTAACGCTGGATATTGATTGCCTGTCATTTCTTGTAAGGTGGCAGCAAATTTAAAAGAATGTGCAGGAACCACACGGTCGTCGTGATCGGCTGTTGTCACCATGGTAGCAGGATAGGTTACACCCTTTTTCAAGTTATGTAAAGGAGAATAAGCATAAAGATATTTAAACATTTCTTCGCTTTCTTCACTTGAGCCATATTCAGGTGTCCATCCCCAGCCCACTGTAAATTTGTGATAGCGAAGCATATCTAATACTCCAACCGCAGGGAAGGCTACTCTAAATAAATCGGGGCGTTGGGTCATACAAGCTCCAACTAAAAGGCCGCCATTAGAGCCCCCAGAGATAGCCAAACGCTCTTTAGAAGTGTATTTCTTTTCGATTAAGAATTCGCCAGCAGCAATAAAGTCGTCGAACACGTTTTGTTTTTTGGTTTTCATGCCAGCTTTGTGCCATTCTTGACCGTACTCGCCTCCACCACGTAAATTGGCAACAGCATATACACCGCCATTTTCCAACAAAATAATATTTGACACACTAAACGAAGGGGTTAAGTCGATATTAAATCCGCCATAACCATAAAGCAAAGTCGGATGCGTTCCGTCGAGTGCTATACCTTTTTTGTGCACAATAAACAGCGAAACAGGTGTTTTATCTTTTGATGGATACCAAACTTGCTCGGCTACGTAATCTTCGGGATTAAAAGCCAATTTAGGCTGATAATATACTTTAGATTGTGCTGTTTTTACATCGTACTCAAAAATAGTATAGGGATAAGTAAACGAAGTAAAGCCATAATATAGCTTAGTTTCTTCGGCTTTGCCTGCGAATCCGTCGGCAGTACCAAATGTAGGTAGTGTAATTTCTTTTATATTTTGACCATCGTAGCTCATGCTATAAATTTTGGTCGATGCGTTTTCGAGGTAAGAAGCAAACATTTGTCCGCCACCAGTAGTTACACTTTGCAATTTGGTTTTCTTTTCGGCAATCACAGTTTTCCATTTGGCCTCTTCGGGTTGTTTGGGGTCGACGGCAAGCAACTTGTAATTTGGAGCATCTTTATCGGTCAAAAATAAAAATTGACCATTTTGATAATCGACCACACCACCTTGTTGTTTAAAGTCGCCCACTAGGAGCTTCCATTCTGGTTTTAACGATGGTAAAGCATAATAAATATTAACGCCTTCGGTTCCTTCTGACTCTGTCAAGAACATATACTCTTGTTTTTCGGTCAAATGCACACCGTAATAGAGTTTGGGTTGTTTTTCGTTGATAAAAACTAACTGATCTTCTTTTTGAGGCGTGCCCAATTTGTGATAATAGATAGAATGGTATTCGTTGGCTGCCGAAAAATCGCGACCATCTTTTGGTTCGGGAAAACGGCTATAAAAAAAGCCGTCGCCAAACCAAGCTGCTCCTGAAAATTTGACGCGCTCAACTTTATCGCTAAGGTACTCGCCAGTTTCTACAACTTTAACTTGAATTTCGCTCCAATCAGATCCGGCTCTATTGATGGCTATAGCCATGTATTTGTCGTCTTTTGAGGCACCTGCCAAACTAGCTGTTACAGTACCGTCTGATGACATGGCGTTGGGGTCGATAAAAACTTTTTCGGCTCCGGTTTCACCTTTTCGATAGAATGTGACCGACTGATTTTGTAAACCATCGTTCTTTGAATAGAAGAAATATTCGCCTACTTTTTCGGGAGCAGACATACGAGGGTAATTGAACATTGAGGTTAATCGTTTACTAATGGTATCTTTGCAAGGCAATGCATTTAAGTAATCGAATGTTACTTTGTTTTGAGCTTGTACCCATGCTTTAGTTTGCTCACTGTTATCGTCTTCGAGCCATCGGAATGGATCCGATACTTTTGTGCCAAAGTAAGTGTCAACACTATCAACTTTTTGGCTTACAGGGTATTTGACCGTCATTTTTTCTTTTTTTTGTTCGATTTGTGTGTGCTGTTGGCATGCACTTAACAAGCCAACTGCGACTAATGTAAGAATGATTGGTTTCATTTTTATAATTTACTATTTACTATGGTTGATTGTTTATTTGTTTAAAGTTTCAGGCCTGCCTACCGCAGGTAGATTAAAGGTTTAAAGTTGATAAAAGTTTTTGATTTTAAAATCTTTAATCTATCTGGTGACAGACAGGTTCAAAATTCATAATTGTCCTTCATCTTAATAAGTTAGACCTAATTTAATTTTTTTCTTATCGACAAGCCAACCAGTAATCCGACCAGCTATCAGGCCAATTAATGCCCCATATAAACCTAAAAATGACAAAAATTCCTTATTAATGAACCAGTCGAGAATAAAGCCTACTATTGCTCCGGTCATTAAGCCTAAGAAAGTGTATAGGGCGGTGTAATATCGCTTCGATTTTATTTGATGCTGTTTTTCGAGATGGCTAACGATTTCCATCAATTGTGCTTCGTAAATTTTACGTTCGGTTTCAGATTCTAACAAAACATCGAGCTGGTTAACCCATGAATGGTATTTGGATTTGTATGCACTGCAATGAGGGCAAGTTGTGCTAAATTCATCTACTTTTTTAGCACTCAGATTTAACAGTCTTACATTTAAGAAACTTGTTTTAGAACGAGACATACTCTCAATTTTGAAAGTCAATTCGTCTTCGATTTCTTGGCTCCAATTATTTTCCATAGCAACTAGTGACGTAAAAGTCTAATTTTTGTTACTTGTCAACCCTACATAATGCTCTGTCTAAAATACGGAATCACCATTCCGAAAATGGTTATTACAAAAAGTAAGATTGCAATAAATACAGGCACAAAGATTTTAAGATAATAGCGATTCTTTTTTTCTCTTAGTTATTTTGAGTGTTTAAGGATTTTATTCTGAAAGTTTAGATAAGCATATTGCAACGATTGAGGCTTTTGTAAATCATAAAAAAATTCCGTCTTGTATCTTGTTAGGTTTGCTTTTTTTAATTCTCAACAGATGAGCTTCAAAGATAAACAAATGGTTATTAACAATTTACAAAAGACGGAATTTTCTTAGTACCGAAATATTTTATTATTCGAATCGATTCTTAGGTCGAATTGCTCGCAGAAGTTTTGTTGCTTATTTTGCCAATTCCTTTTTTTGAGTGGCTAAAGAAACTATAATTAATGTAAGTGCGGCTAATGGAATAGACACAATGCCTGGGTTGTCGAGCGGAATGGGTGCATCGGCAGGAATTAAACCGTATTTGTCGTACATGGTGGGCGATAACAAAATGATGCCTATCGACGAAATAATACCTACGATGATGGACCATGCAATACCTTTTGCATTGGTTTTTTTCCAGAACAGCAAGAATAAAATGGCGGGCAAATTAGCCGAAGCCGCCACGGCAAACGCTAATCCTACTAAGAACGAGACGTTCATCCCTTGGAACAATATTCCTAAGATTATGGCCAGAATACCCACAGCAAATGCCGAAATTTTTCCAGCACGTACTTTGGCGTGGTCTGTCATTTCGACTTGTAAATATTTGTCGATAAAGTCGTGTGCAATAGCTCCAGACGAAGCTACAATTAATCCACTTACTGTTCCTAGAACGGTGGCAAAGGCAATGGCCGAAATTATCGAAAACAGACCTACTCCCATCGATTTGGCCAATAATGGACCCGACATGTTACTACTTTCGACATCGAGCACACCGCTTATCATTGAACCCAAGCCCATATACAAAGTTAAAATATAGAAGAACCCAATCACAGCAATAGCCACGATAGTCGATTTTCGCGCAGCACGTTGACTAGACACTGTATAATATCGAATTAAAATATGAGGCAAGGCCGAAGTTCCTAAAAATAAAGCCAGCATTAAAGATACAAAGTTGAGTTTATCCCAAATGGTCGCTCCTGCTGCTGCCGAGATTTTATACAATAATCCAGGTTTCATCACATCTTCGCCTTTGGTTGCTTTTTGATACCAAACCGTGATTTGATTACCGTCGTCTTTGAAAGCTTTTTTCGAGAATCTAACCAATTCGGTCGATTTCATTGTTTTTAAGAATTCGAATGGTCCAACAGGTCCAGTTTTGTCTACTTCTTTACCATCGACAATAATCTTGGTTAGATGCCCTACTTGATAGAACTTTTTCTCTTCGCGTGGAGCTCCGTTATATAATTTCTTTCCATCGGTGCCCACTTGAGTGTACAACATTTCGTTAATAAATGTTTGGTCGCCCTTTCTATCTAATTTATACCATTTAGACTCGCCATTTTTTTGAGCTTTTACAAACACTAATTTATCGACAATCTTTGTGTTTTGCAAGGCATAAGTCGAGTCAGGTATCGACACCACCGTGTCGTTGGTTAGAAGCACAGCTGTTTTGTCGAATTGATGATAATGGTCGTTTGGAGTGAGTGTAAACCCATTTTTTAGAATATAAACCGTTAGAATGGTAGAGAAAGCCACCAAAAGTGCACCTTTTACAAACTGAACATATGTGGTGGAGGTCATACCAGCCGTAGCCACTATCAAAATAACAATTGAACCTACTATCACTACACCCATCCAGTGAGGTAAGCCCAGTAATGGAACCACTAAATCGCCAGCTCCCACCATCTGAGGAATTAAATAAAAAATAGACACAATTAGGGTGCTGATAGATGCCGCTAGTTTTATCCCTTTGGAGTTAAATTTAGCATCGAGTGCATCGGCAAACGTATATTTACCCAATTTTTTGAGTGGCTCTGCTACCAAAAATAAAGCAACAACCCAGCCCGCTAAATAACCAATCGAGTACAAAAACCCGTCGTAACCTGAGTAAGCAATCATTCCGCAGATACCTAAAAATGATGCTGCAGATAAATAATCGCCAGCAAATGCAATTCCATTGACTGCCCAGTGGATGTTACCTCCTGCTGCATAATATCCTGCTGCTGATTTTGTTTTTCGTGCAAAATAGAACGATAAACCCAATACCAACCCAACAATAAAAACAAATATGAGTATGGCCCAATTTGATACTTCGTAAATCATAAGTTCTTAGTTTAATTTAATAATTACTTTTATTTAGGTCTAAGACCTTAGTTTTTATTCATTTTATCTTCCATTCTAGAACAGAAAAAGTTGTAAACAAACCCCATCACAATAGCTAAGACAATAAGCCCAAAACCATAAATGATAGCAAGGTTCTGTCCTCCTAGTATTTCGATGCCCATCCATTCTGGATTGCTTAAGCCGATAAATACAAAGCTGGCATAGATAAATGTGTAAACAAAAAACAAAATAACCCCAAGCTTGGCTTTTTTTGGTGCAGCATTGTCGGTTCCGATTACTACTGACGGTTCGTGAAGCATGTTTCCTCCTATTTTTTAAGTGAATATTGATTTGCTCAAATATATTTTTTTATTGTTCCGAATCTGATTACATTTCTCATATATGCAACAATGTAGATGCTTTTAAGTATTGGTTGTATTTTATATATAACAGAATATTAGACATATAGCAATCATAATTTATTTATTACATGTTGTGTAACATCTATATTTTAAAGCAAGAAATGCCGTATAACATAGTATAAAATAATGCACATATGTTGATTGTAACGATCAGCTTTTCTATAGAAAAAATGCATTATTTAACACTCTATATGGGAATCTATGGAGCTTGGAAAGAAATTTTTTATTTGTTAATAATAGACTTTTTAAAATAATAAATAGCTGCTAAATTGTATTTGGTCGTCATAAAACGCCTAATGCTCGTTGTTATAGTTCAATTTATAGAACTTTACCTCCGATTTAATCAAACTATTATACATTTGTGAGTTCCAATCTGCTACGATGTGATAAATACACATTATCGATAAATATTTTATTAACAATATTAACGGGAGTTCTAAAAATTGCTTTTTCATCGTTGGACTTCAATTTTAAAATCCTCATTTACAATAGTAAACTCCGGTTTTAAAATCTTGTCCGCCTCAAAAAATATAATTTTCAGAACCC
>DYOK01000368.1 GCA_020720565.1 Acetofilamentum sp. | reverse complement strand
ACCATAGTCCATCGAAAAGTAGTACTGCGAACCACCTAACACCGCAAATGATTGCTCAATTACTTCATATTGGAAATTATAATTTTGATACACCAGATTACCTTCTTCTATGTATATTGGGTGAGTAGCTTGACTATTAGTGTAATACCATTTACCGGGCGTTCTTAAATTTGTCCAATGTCTGGCATCTAATTCCATATTATCGATATTAAATTCACCATTTTGAACCAAATTTGAACCTAAACTTTGTGTGCCTCTTTGTGTTGGTTTTAATTTATTAAAATATTGGTATGCCAATTGCCTATCGTATACTAAACTACTTCGGTTGGCCGTATATCGGTCGCCATTCGATGGGGCAAAGTTCATGGTAACTTGACCCGATAAACTGCTTAGAGCTTGCTTGTTGGCCGAATTGGGATACATCAGATAATATACTTCTTCGCCGGCAGGTAATTTGAGGTTAAATGTAGCTTTATTAGCTCTAATCACACTTCGAGCTAAAATTTGGTCGTTCGAATTGACTAAAAGCAATATTTCGCCTTCGGTAGAAACTACAGCATCAGAAATATTCTGCATTTGAACATTTAATACGCCTTCTTCTGAGCTCGACCAATTAAACGATTGATCTACGGTCATTTCGGACATTTTAGTAGGAGGATATGGAATAGGAGTAATCTCGTCTTCCGTTTTTTGGCATGCCGAAGCTATTGCCAACATCGATAAAAATAGTATCCAATTTCTCATAGTATATTTGATTTATGGTTTTCCGATAAGATTCACGAACTACTTTACGGTAATCTAAATAAAAAGATAGGCCTGAGAATCAAATTCTTGATGATTACACTTTTTTTTGATTTTTAATTATCAATTTAATTGATTAAATTTTTTTGTAGTTCGATTTTGATTGACGAACATCTGTTTTTTTTATTCTTTGGAGAAAAATATCGGTCAAACTTGTTAAGCCTAATTGAAAGGCACGTAAAAAAGATTTAAAGTCGTGTTTTATAAAGCAAAGCGATTGTTTGGATGCCAGTTAGAACAATATAAAAAAGTTCGAAGACTTTAATATTCAATTGCAATATGTAATTTTGAACCAATTAACAATTGGAGGCTTAAATTGGATTTTGTTATTATCACAATAGTTCGTTAATCTTTTTTAACTATCTAATAATTAGAACTTTTCAAAAGTT
>DYOK01000160.1 GCA_020720565.1 Acetofilamentum sp. | reverse complement strand
TGTCGACCAATTGTAGCTGTAGGGTGCAGTGCCGCCCGATACGCTGATTTGTATGCTGCCGTCCGCTGATGCGTTACATGTCGGGTCGATTGCGGCATCGGTGGTAATAGCAATAGTTGCCGGCTCTATTATCACAACACTGATGTTTCCGGTACAACCGACATTATCGGTTACTGTCAAATCATAAGTGCCTTGTGCAAGAGCTGAAATATCTTCGTTAGTACTGGTAAAACCGCTTGGCCCTGTCCAGCTGAAGACATAACCAGGTGTACCACCCGATGCGGTTATATCGATAGAACCGTCGGTAAGACCGTTACACGAAATGTCGTTATGTGTTTCGGCCACATTAATTAAAGTATTGGCCAATAGCTGATATACGCCACTTGTAATAGAACATAAATTTCCATCGGAAATCGTAACGGTATAGTTACCTGCGGCTAAGCCTGTAAAATTTCCGTCGTTGTTAGCTGGATATCCTCCATTGATGGTGTAGGTTAGATTACCGTCGCCTCCGCTTGCGTCTACATTAATAGATCCACCACCAGCACCGAAGCATATATGGGGTGTAAAAGTTGAATCGTCCACCTGAACGGCAGGAGGTTCGACCAAAGTCCAATTAAAGGTCTCTTGACAACTATTGGCATCTGTAACAGTAACCGTATAGCTACCTCCATCAAGATTTTGATTATTATCCACATCACCGGCACCGTTCGACCAAGCATAATGAATAGGATAAACCGCATTTTGAACAAATATTATTTCGATATTCCCATCGTTAGAGCCATTACAAGTAGGATTGTTAACGTCTTCGTCGGCTACAATCATTTCGCCGGGAGCATCTACGTTTGCACTAGCCCATGCACGACCATCAGAACCTGGAAGCTGATCTTGTGCTCTAATTGAATAATTGGCCACTGCACCGCACAATCCTATAATGGTATAGGGGAAATCGGCTGCACCTAAATTTGCAAAAGTCGAGGTACCTCCTCCAAGCTCGGACGGAATAAAAAGAGTTAATGTAACCGGATAATTCGGAGTACCCGATAAAATAGAGACCGTAATTGTTCCATCGCACAAGCCAAAACACGTTACATCGGTAGATGTTGCCGATATTGAATAATCACTAGCCTTAGCATTTGAATATACATAATTCAATTTAGAACTTATCGAACTGAAGGTTGATTGATGGAGCACCTCCACATCACTTAAATTAATCTGATATGCACCCGTAAAAGTGAGCACATCCGACGAATTCCATATCATCGATGACACTGTTGGACTTTCAGTTAATAAGATTTCGCTTGCTTGAAGAAAGGATTCCTCATCGAAAAAAACTTGTTCTGATGCAGAAGGCAAGCGATTTGCAGGGTGTCCTCCACTTTGGTTTGACCAATGTTCGGTGTCGTTCCAAGTACCAGAACCACCTATCCAATAGAGTTGAGAAAATGAAGAATTAACCGCTAATACGCAGATTAACAATAGAGTATATATTTTTTTCATAGCTTAGAAATTCAATCTTTAATGTTTGTATAAGACTCTTATACGAGGCAAAAGGTTGTCCGTTTATATCGTATTGTTTTATACTAAAAAACTTTACAATGTAAAAAAAAGTTTTGAACAAGCAAAAAAAATGATAGAAAACTTACTACGTGAGGGATTGAGAAAATTCAAGTAAGTTTATTAACAAAATGGAATTGATGACAAAACGACTAAATCGATAGATAAAAAACAGAATTATTATTTGAAATTTACTTAAACAAGCCAAATAATTCCGCATCAACTTTTGAAATGACGCTACTTAAATCCTCTTTATTTTGGATAAAATTAGTTTTGTCGACATCGACAATCAGTAATTTGCCTAATTTATATTTATCGACCCATGCTTCGTATCGTTCGTTGAGACGTTTTAAGTAGTCGAGACGTATCGAATCTTCGTATTTTCTGCCACGGGTTTGAATTTGGTCGACTAAGGTTGGTACTGACGCCCGCAAATAGATTAACAAATCTGGCGGCTCAATTAGTGAACTAATCAATTCGTACAATTGAAAATAATTGTCAAAGTCTCGCGATGGCATCAGACCCATTGCATGTAAGTTTGGGGCAAAAATAAAAGCGTCTTCGTATATGGTGCGATCTAATATAACGGTCTTCCCCGATTTACGAATGTCAATCATATTTTTGAATCGCTCTTTCAAAAAAGAAACTTGCAGGTTGAAAGACCAACGTTGCATGTCTTCATAAAAATCGTTGATATATGGATTATCGTCGGCATCTTCGAAGTGTGGCTCCCATTTATAATGCGACGACAATAATTTTGTTAATGTTGTTTTCCCTGAACCGATATTTCCTGCTACTGCGATTAACATTTGATTGATTTATGTTTTTGAGGTCTAAAAATAGATGTTTTTTCTTAAATTAAGGTCTTCGACCTATTTATTATTTTTCCAATTCACAATTATTAAAAACTATTTACTGTATTTGGATTTTACACAGGGCTTATTGAATTACAAGTGTATTCACATCCGAATCTAAAATATTTATATAACCAACACGGGTGAAAATTTCGCTTAAACAAGTGTCATAATAGTGTGGGTGCCGTCGGGATGTGTTTTGATGTATTTTTGCTGCTCCAGAATACCAACCAATGTTGGAATAATTTTCTTGGTACAGTCTGTTAATTGTCGAAATTCGCTTAAATTAATACCTTGTACATTTTCGGATAAATGTGATTTGACCACTTTTTTAACGCCTTCGATGATACTTTGGTGAATATATTCGTCTTGATATTTGATTAAAACACCCTGAACATGCAGGTATTTGAGCGTCATCTTTAGATCTTCTTTGTTAATTTTTAACATTTTAGCTTGTTCTTCGATATCTGTCCAAACTGGCTTTTGCAATGCGTAATTAAGAAAAGTTTGACTCAACCAATCAATATTTTTTTGCATGGCTGGATTAATCGAAATCTGATGCGAAGCCAAAACCCATGTTGCTCCCACTTTACGGATTAGACCTTCTTTGGAAAAATCTAACAAAACTTGTTCGAGAAAACGCTGCAAGGCAATCGTTTTATTCCACGCCATTTTACCCGAAAAATAATTAGTTCCTAACCCTTCGTTAATGATCGGATATTTATGATGATGTTCCGACAATTCGCTAATTAACAGCTGCTTAATCTCATCTATCAGTTCAATTTTTGAAATCCACAATTCTTTATCGAGTTGAATTGTTTTAAGCGAAGCATGCATTTGAATAATGGTTTCGGATAGTTCGACTTCGCTCTCATTTAGAGCATCAGCTAATGATTTTAGATGAATTGGCACACGCTCTTTTGCCAAAGCCGTCAATATTCGGTTGGCATTGCTGTCTGAACTGTGAATTTTTTGAGCTAATGTTTCGATCTGACTTAACAATTTTGCAGTTCGTTTACGATGGTGCAATGGTGCAGCGTCGATAACCATTCCTCCGCCAATGGTTCTTTCGGCCGAAGTATTTCGTAACACAAAACGGTCTTGATACCACAATACCGTGGGTTTTTCGAGATGAATTTGAACCAGTGCTTTTTGTGCATTTTCGACCGCATCAACATTTAAAAGATGAATTCTGACGTGGCTTTCGTGCGTTCCAGAATAAAAAATAGCATTTGACCACACGCCAATTGGCGATTGGGTATCAAATATTTCGATTTCAGCATCAATCAAAGCGGTAACAGCTTGATTTTTATCACATAAAAGCATGCCTCGTTTAAAATCTTCTTTTTTAATGCCAGAAAGATTGATGGCTGCTCGATCACCCATTACGGCTTGTTCTACATTTTGTCCATGTCGTTGAATCGACTTTATTTTTAATCGGCCTAACTTCGATGGTAAAAGATGTACCAATTGCCCTGTCGTAATTGCTCCAGATAAAACAGATCCAGTTACGACACTTCCGAGGCCACTAACGCTAAAGATTCTATCGATGTACATTCTAAAGCTTTGGCTCGACTGACGTCGTTGGATCGTTTCGCAGGTACGATCTAAAGCATTGATTAAATTAGACAATCCTACCCCTGTTATTGCCGACACAGGGATTACTTGGGGTTGTTCCATACCTAATTCACTAAATAATTGCAACAAATCGTCTGTGGCCAATTCAATTAAATCATTATCGACTAAATCGGCTTTGTTGAGTGCAACAATAACTTTGGGTATCCCTAAGACCCGTAAAATATTTAAATGTTCGACGGTTTGAGGCATAATACCACTGTCGGCTGCCACAACCAACAGGGCAATGTCCATGCTCCCCGTCCCACCAATCATGGTATGGATAAAATCTTTATGTCCTGGCACATCGATAATTCCAAGCTCGCGTCCCGATGGCAGATTGATATGTGAGAAGCCCAAATTAATGGTAATTCCTCTGGCTTTTTCTTCGGGATGGGTATCGCAATCAATCTGTGTCAATGCTTTAATCAGACTGGTTTTCCCGTGATCGACATGGCCAGAAGTGCCAATAATAAAATGTGAATTGGACATATTTTGCCTAAAATATTCGTTTTTAATTACTCTGAATCTTTCAAAACTACTTTAGCAATGGCCTGTACAGCAATATCCATTTCCTCTTTGGTCAGGGTTAACACGTCGACATAAAGCTGGGCACCTTTTAGAATGGACAAAACTGGCGTCGAATGCAAAAGTAAATTTCGATATATGCGTTCCGATTCTGCCGATTTGGTCTGGTTATTACCTTCTATGTTAAATTTAAGCACATAGGTATCGATGGTTTTATCGGGCAAAGTACCTCCTCCAAAACGCCCAAAATCTTTCTCGATGGTCGTTTCGACACCCAATTTCTTTAGTTTACCTTGCAAGTATTTTGCTTTAGTTTTTAATTCCGAGTCCGTTTGCAGAATGGTGTTAAAAAAGACATTATTGGTTTTTAGT
This sequence comes from Acetofilamentum sp., assembly GCA_020720565.1. Classification (GTDB taxonomy): domain Bacteria; phylum Bacteroidota; class Bacteroidia; order Bacteroidales; family JAFGXI01; genus JAFGXI01. Next base: position 1,257 of record DYOK01000160.1, on the reverse strand, counting down.
CTTTCGTCGTTAAGATAGAACCTTGCAGCAGTTTCGAGCAAAGTTAAAGTCGATTTACCCACACGAAGTGCACGCATCATGGGTTCTTTTTTAATTTTTGCAATCAAGTCTTTTCGTCCAGCAATGATACCAGCTTGTGGTCCTCCTAAGAGCTTATCGCCACTGAAACAGACCAAGTCGGCACCCGATTTCAAGGCTTGCCGCACATCGGGTTCGTCGGCTAAAGCCGGATGGCTAACCTTTCGTAATAAGCCAGAACCAATGTCGAAAACTACTGGAACATGATGTTTTTCTCCTAATTCTTTAAGTTCTTCTAAACTTACTTCTCGGGTAAACCCAGTTATACTATAATTTGATTTGTGTGTTTTAAGCAGAATCTTGGTATTTTCCGTTATGGCTTCCTTATAGTCAGATGGTTTAGTTTTATTGGTTGTCCCCACCTCGACCATTGTGCAATCGGACGCTTTCATAATGTCTGGAACACGAAATGCGCCTCCAATTTCGATTAATTCGCCGCGCGACACAATCACTTCTTTTCCCTTGGCAAGGGTTCTGAGAATAAGCATCACGGCAGCTGCATTGTTATTAACCACCACCACATCTTCGGCACCTGTCAAATATTTTAAAATAGGACTGATGTGCGAATCGCGCTTGCCTCTATCTCCCGCTTCTAAATCAAATTCTAGATTATTATACCGCACAATGTTTTGCATGGCATCATGAATCAATTTTTCGCCAAAAGGGGCTCGACCAAGATTGGTATGAATCACTACGCCCGACGCATTGATAACACGTTTAAGATTGGCTTGTGTGAGCAGATTAACTTGTTTAAAAATCTGAATTTTAATATGTTCTATACTAGGACATTTATCACCATTTTTAATCTTCTGTCGGATATCGTCGCTCACATTTTGAATCACAAAAACCACCATTTCGTGGCTAAATTGATTCACTAAACCCTGAATATCCATATCGTCTAGCCATTTGTCGACCGCAGGAATTTTCCTAAATTCTGTCTGATTGGGTTCTTTCGGATTACTCATAGACCATCGCTTTTTAAAAGCCAAAGATACCTAATTTATTGTGAATTGACTATTGTGGATTGTTGAGGTTAATTCTTTTTTTGAGGTGCTATTTTTACTTTTGTGCAATTTAAAATCATCATTTCGACTTCGCTCATTGTACCACATTTCGACTTCGCTCACTTCGACAAGCTCAGTGCATCGCAATGTATCGCTTTGTGATTTTTGAGGTTTT
>DYOK01000159.1 GCA_020720565.1 Acetofilamentum sp. | reverse complement strand
TGTTCCATTTGCTTTTACTGAGAATGGTGTAGCTATGCTTTCAAGTGTTCTTAATAGTAAAAGAGCAATAGAAGTAAACATTGCAATAATGCGGACTTTTACTATGCTTAGAAGAATGCTTTTACTACAGAAAGACATCATGCAGGAAATAAGCCAAATCAGAAAGCAATTACAGGAACAGGATAATAACATCATGTTAATTTTTGAATACCTGAAACAGTTTGAGGAAGCCAAGCAACAGCAGTTAGAACAGGCAAACCGTAAAAGAATAGGATTTAGTACGGACAAAGAATAATACCCACTGCCACCGCTCTCCATCGCACTTGCTTACAATTTTTGTCATGCTTTTTGCAAATCCATCGCTCCAACGAGCAAAAAATCACGCCTATCTCGCGCAAGCGCAATGTCATTAAGTTAAGCAAAATCAAAAAGCATCTCTTTGATTCTTAGTTACTTTAGGCTTCAACTTTTTTCTATATTTCCAAAAATTGCATTTATTACTTGAATTTAGGAACTATAAAATTCTCAATCTCCATAGCCAAGCTCTTTGTTGACAAATTTATTAAAAATAAAACTGTGCCTGAAAAGGATTGTTTCCTCTTTCGTGAGAAATTTTTAATTGAAACACGATAGGTTTCCATGGTCTTAATGTCGAAAATAATTTTCTCAATTTTAGAGAAAATATATTTGGCGGTTTTTTTGCATGATATTAACTATTTGATTATCAAACAAATATACAATTAATATTCGTAAAAAAACAAGTTATACGCCTGATAGCCTGATAGTTATACACTATCTTTATGACATTACTTGTTGCCGACAGATGCGTAATGAGGATTAAACTATTTCAGTGCCTCGATAAAAGGCATAATTTTAGCAAAAATATCGTCTGGCTGACCCATCTCACCATTGGAATTAGCACAATTAACCAATTTGAACTTTTCGCGAATGGCAATTTGGTTGTAATACATCAATCGCACTTGTTTCTGGAAATTCAAATCGGCTTCGTGAATATCGGCACTACCATGTAAATAGTCGCGATTTTCGCCCAAACGGCTTTGTGTCAATTGTTGTTGCGTAAAATCGGGAGGCACATCGAGAAAAATGCTCACATCGGGGCGAGGAATACCAAATTGCTCATATTCTGTTTTTAGAATCCAGTTAGCCAAACGGTCTTGCTCGTGAATGGTTCCCAGTTTAGCACATTGGAACGCAATATTCGAAAACACATACCGGTCGGCAATAACAACTTTGCCTTCCGAAAGCCAATTTTCTATTTTTGATTTGGCATTTTGGCGGTCTCCCGCATATAAAAGGGCTACCAAATAGGGATTCACATCCTGCAAACTACCCAACTCCCCTCTTAAAAACCGAGCAATCAATTCGCCATAAATGGGCGATTCGGTATCGGGGAAATGAATTAGTTCGACCTCACGGAACTGGGCTTCGAAATATGCTTTTAGTTTTTTAACTTGAGTCGATTTACCGGCACCATCGAGGCCTTCTAAGACAATAAACATAGGCTTTTTTTGAATTACAGATTGTGCCGCAAAAATAATCAATAATGTGCTTCGAACAAGCTTATATGAATACAAATTTCGAAGTTTTGATTCTTGTTTCGAACTTCAAATTGTACATTCATTAAAGAAATAGCAATAGTTCAAGCTAAAGACCTTCATTTCTTTGAACGAAACTCCTTTAAAACCTAAACAAGTTTGATAAGACGGTCTTATGTCTTATTTGCACTCGTAAGTTACTGTATTATCTCCTACTTGTAGGGTTTTTCCATCGACCTCTTCTAGTTCGGTATCGCAGTATTCTGAATAGCCTGAGACTTCGTCGTCGGAGCCATCGTTATGACTTGTAATGGAACGACATTGTTTACAGTTATCTTCAACGCAAGACGTTAATGTAAGCGAGATAGCTAGTGTGCTAAAAGCTAAAATCAATTTTAGTTTTTTCATAATCAATTTATTTTTGTTACTTTTTGTATATATTGGGTAAAGCTATTTTGTAGTGAACCACCCAAAACCTTATCAAAATTATAAAAAAGACTGGAATTAATGGTGCACTATATTCAAAGTATTCAAATTTTCGTAAAAACAAAAATAAAGCAGCACCCACTATACTAATGGTTGCATATATTTCGCGACGAAAAATAACAGGAACGTCGTTTACCAATACATCGCGAAGCACTCCTCCAAATGTTCCTGTGATGGTGGCTAATACCAAACTAGAAATATCGCTCAATCCGTTGGCTAAGCCTATTTGAGCACCTAAAATGGTGAACAATCCTAAGCCCATGGTATCGAAAAACATTAAGGTATTTCTTAAATAATCGAGCTTTTTCCGGAAAAATAAAGAGATTATGGTACCCAAGAGAATTAAATACAAATATAGCGTATCCTGAAGCCAAAAAGCGGTTTTACCTATTAGTATATCTCGAATGGTTCCCCCACCGACAGCTGTAGAAAAAGCAATGATTAATACGCCAAATGGGTCGAAGCGTTTTTCCATGGCTGTTAAAGCGCCCGAGATAGAAAACGCCACCGTTCCCGACACAAATAATACTTGATAGGCTGTATCTAAAGCGTGAGCATCCATTGGGCCATTATTAAATCGTCTGGTGTGGTAATTTTTAGGTTATAAGGGTGACCTTCGACAAGGTTTATTTGGTGGCCTATCGATTCGAATACGGAGGCATCGTCGGTATATTCTTTTCGGAAACCATTTTCATATGCTTGTTTAAGTTCTTTCAAATCAAAACCTTGTGGCGTTTGTATGCGCTTATATTGACTTCTGTCGACCATGCTCGAATGCTCACCTTCTTGCTTGCGAATGCTATCGGTTATTTCGATTACCGGAATGGCATTACCTTTTAATTTTGTCGTTTCGATAACACGTTCGATTACCTCGCTATTTACCAAAGGACGAACCGCATCGTGAATCAAAACTAAACCATTGTTAGGTAGTGTTTTAAGTGCATTCTCAACAGAAAAAAAACGCTCTTTTCCGCCCTGAACCAGTTCAATTTGAAAATTTATTGGGTATTTTATTTTAATTGACTCCCAATATTCGCTCCAAGCAATGGGCAATACTAAAGTTAAGGTATCGGCAAAAGGAATAAATTTTTCGATGGTATGAATTAAAACAGGTTTTTCGTTCAAAAGCAGAAACTGTTTAGGCAAATCGGATTGCATACGGGTACCGCTACCCCCTGCCACTATTACAACATGTGCTCGGTTCATTATTCGAAAATTTTACGTTGATTGAGCGCTTGTTGATAACGGTTGGCATTTTTCATGTGCTCGTCGTAATTTTCGGCAAACACATGGTAGCCAGAAAAATCTTCTTTGGCACAAAAATAAATATAATCGTGCTTTTCGTAGTCTAGAACTGCGTCGAGAACGGTCTCCGAGGTAAGGAAAATGGGACCAGGTGGTAATCCTTTATATTTATATGTATTGTAGGGCGAATCGATTTGCAACAGCTTCCCGGTGACGCGTTTAACTGAAAAATCGCCACCTGCGAAAATTACCGTGGGGTCTGCTTGAAGTGGCATGCCAATTTTTAGACGATTGATGTAAGCCCCTGCCACCACATCTTGTTCGTCAGATTTATAACTTTCTGTCTGAACGATTGAAGCTAAAGTGGCAATTTCGGATTGCGACATGCCCAGTTCTTTTGCTTTATTTCTTCTCGATTTATTCCAAAATTCTTTATAAACTGTGGCCATATGTTTGACCAAGTTTTCGGCAGAAATGTTCCAAAATACTTCGTATGTATTGGGCAAAAACATACTGATAAACGTTTTAGAATCGAACCCATATTTTTTTTGAGTATCGGCAGAGAGTATATATTGAGCCAAATCGGCAGAATCGAGTTCGAGCGACTTGGTCATTTCGCCCGCTAACATGGCTAAATTACGAGAATTATTAAACTTAAGATCGACTGGTTCTTGATCGCCAATTCGTAACATATTGATTAAAGCATTGGTACTCATATTATTTACAAGTTTATACCGACCTGCTTTAACATTCTTAAACTTTTTAAGTTTGGCAACCGTTTTAAAATCGCCAATATCTTTTAAAATCTGTTTTTTTTCAAATATTTGAATCAAATTGTCGAAGTTGGAGCCCGTTGGGATATACAAATAAGTAAATTCTTCATCGCCCAAATTCACATTAGGTTTGTAAATATTATTGTAAGTGATGTAGCCCCAAATGCCAGCGGCAATGATTAAAATCGAAATTGATATCAGAATTATTTTTTTCATTTGTTTCTTATTAGCCCCCTACCCCCCAAAGGGGGAAATAAAGCGTAGTTTTTGAATTTTTTAAACATTCCATTCCCGATGAATCTGCCCCAATTAGGCCAAGTAGCTTTGTCGAACTGAACGGGGCAAGCACAGAATCGGGCTTGATCTGTTAGTTAAATACGTCATCGTTTTATTCAAGCTTTTTACATGCGGCAAAGGTATAAAAAAAGCAGCTGCAAACCACTGTCGGTTTGAGCTGCCATTAATATTTTGAACAAAATTTGCTTAGAAACGCTCGTAAAACGAAAAATGTAAGCCGCCTTCGATTTGTGCATTTTCGTCGCTGTCCGAACCATGAACAGCATTATTTTGGATGGACTCTGCAAAAGCTTTTCGGATGGTTCCTTCGTCGGCTTTAGAAGGATCGGTTGCTCCAATCAACTTTCTAAAATCTTCGACAGCATTGTCTTTTTCAAGAATTGCTGCCACAATTGGGCCACTGGTCATAAATTGAACCAATTCGCCAAAAAATGGTCGTTCGCTATGAACACCGTAAAATGTTTCGGCTTGTGCTTTAGACATTTGAGTGTATTTCATCGCTTTAATTTTAAAGCCAGCTTTGTTGATCATACTCAAAATAGGCCCGATGTTATTTTTAGCAACCGCATCGGGTTTAATCATGGTAAACGTGATATTTCCTGCCATATTAGAAAAGTTTTAAAGTGTAAGTACTCAAATCTAAATCAAAGGAATTGTCAAGAAATAATATATTCATTTTGACTTGTCCTTTTTCAACGTTTCAAATTTTGCAAAAAGACGCAAGCTATTAGCTGTAATTTGTACCTTGAAAAAGAACAAAATATCTGCCTCAATTATGGTTACTTTATTCCTTGATAATTCTTGATGTAAAAGTACATAATTTTTTTATTGCTTGAAGCATTTTGTAGTTTAAGCGCTTCGAGATAACAATTATTTTATTAACTTGCTAATTATCTGGATATTACAAAACCGCAATAACACTTTATGTCTTTTGAAATACATAAATCGTTCAAAAGCTTGTATTCGAAAAAACAAATAAGTATCTTGTTGCCTCAAAAAAAATTGATAACCACAATCCATTATTACCAAGGTCTTTGTATGATATAATCCTTTTTCAATACGCTATTTATCATACATTTACATAAAAAATGATACCGCATTAGTCTAAACAATATTTAATATTTTATTAATAAAAATTATTCAGATTTGATTTTAAAAACTATTATTTCTCGGTCTACAAACCAACTTCAGCTCCCTTTAACGCTAACCACATTTGGTATTTTTATTTTTGGAATATTAGCTCAAGCTCAGGGCTTTCAAAACGATTCCTTACAAAAAAAAGGTACTGAACCTATTTCCTTACTCGATCAAAAAAAGCCATGCGATTCGATTTATAAAGGCAAATGGGATACGCTCTACATCCGAATAAAACACGACACCGTGTTTCGAAACCCCAACGATTCGATACTTTTACAATTGCTTAGCGACACGCATCCCGACTTTGCAATTCCATTAAAAAGTAAAGTGATATCGAAATATGGTCCTAGAGGAAGACGCTTACACACCGGAACTGACGTTAAATGTCGCTTGGGCGATACCATAGTAAGCGCTTTCGATGGCGTTGTAAGAATGGCTAAAACCTATAGTGGGTATGGTTATACTGTCGTTGTGAGGCACTACAATGGATTAGAAACTGTTTATGCCCACTTATCAAAAATAAAAGTTAAAGTTAACCAAACCGTTTATGCAGGTGATTTAATTGGCTTGGGTGGACGTACTGGCAGGGCTACAACTGAACATCTGCATTTCGAAGTTCGATATTTGACTGAGCATTTTAACCCCGAATTACTATTCGATTTCGAAAATGGTACCCTTCGGAAAAATGAATTTGCTTTGAAACCAGGT
>DYOK01000367.1 GCA_020720565.1 Acetofilamentum sp. | reverse complement strand
CGAAGCAAAGAACACTGTGGTGAGTGTGCCCATTCTTTTGGTTTCTTTGAATCCCAAATAACGGGGCTAGCTAAACAAAGAAAATGAATATAATTTTTTGAAATAATCTAACAAGCCTACCGACAGGCCGGTGTGCAATGGGGGCTCATCTCAAAGTTTTAGTACTTTCGCGTATTATTGGCCACGTAGGTATCGATGTGGCGTTCCTTTTTGTCGGGATAGATATCTTTAACCGTAATCAGTATAGCAGTTTCTTCGACATTGCCAAAATGGTCGTTTATAGAGGTGCCAAAAGTGACCATGGTGGGCGAGAGGTTCATGTACGAATTAATAAGTGGCGGTATATTTTCGCCTAGGTCCCTTACCGTTCTAGAAAGTGTTTTGTAAGCTTCGTCATATTCTTTTCCTACAAAAAGGGCTTCTAATTCAATTTCGGGAGTGTGTATCGATAAAGCTGCTTTAGGGCAAAGTAAGCCTTGTGTATCGCCAAATTTCTTTTTAAGAAAGTACAAAATGGTATCTCTAGCTTTGAGGTTATAGTAGGTATACATGGTGACTTTGCCAAAGAAATATTTCATTTCGGGATTGTCGATTATCAAAGCGCCAAGCCCATCCCAAAGATTATCAAGCGCAAAAAGGGTTTTTCGGTTAATACCTCTCGATTGATAATTGGGTTGCACAAACGATCGTCCCAATTCGATGGTGTAAGGTAGATAGTTGGTAATAAAATTTTCGGAGAGTTTAAAAAGTCCTGCGGTAGCCATGGCCATGGTGCCATTTGGGTTTCGTTTAATTTTGTTTCCCAGCATATACCGATAACCGCCCAAAATTTCTTCGGCCTCTGGATCCCAGATAATCAATTGTTCGTAGGGGACTTCTGCTAAATCGAGCTTGTCCAAATCGAGTTCTTTGCCTGTTCCACCACCTGCATTTCGGAAAGTAAGCTCCCTTAAACGGCCAATTTCTTGAAGAACTTTTGGCGAGTTAAAATGGTTGACACAATAAATTTCGTTATTCCCAAAGTTGGTATAACGAACAAATCGCTCTGCTGTAAGCTCTTTTTTAATTTCGTTTTTTGGTATCGGTGGAATAATATGTTTCATCGGCAAAATATCTGTAAGAAAGTAAAAATAGTAATTATTTTCTTTTTAAGGGGTCAAATTGAGAGCTTATTTTTTTTGTCAGAGGTTTTTGAAATTAAA
>DYOK01000158.1 GCA_020720565.1 Acetofilamentum sp. | reverse complement strand
CTTGATCAAATTGCTAATTTGTTTTGAGCATATCCATTTAAACCTTACTTTTGCAAATTCTTTGGCCCCCATAGTTCAAGGGATAGAACGGAAGTTTCCTAAACTTTAAATACAGGTTCGAGTCCTGTTGGGGGTACTTATTAAATCTTCCAGACCTTTAAGGTTCTCGAAAACCATGAAGGTCTAATTTTAAGGGGTTGAAATAAGCACGACTCATAATCAGGGTAAGGAAGGATTTATTTAAAATAAAAGCATTAAAAAAGAGGCTGTCAAAATTCTGACAGCCTCTTTTTCTGTATATACTTAAGCCTTAGCTTATTTTTTTAAAGCATCTTTTTTAGCTTTCTTTTCGCCCATTTTAATAAAGTCGTAGGCAACTGGAGTGGCATTAAAAATAGATGAATAAGTACCCACGCCAATACCAACTAACATAGCAAATGTAAATCCGCGAACGACTTCACCACCAAAAATAAACATGGCCAAAAGTGTAACAATGGTTGTCATAGAGGTGTTAAAAGTACGTCCTAATGTACTGTTGATGGCACCGTTAATATTGACTTCAATTTCGCGTTTGCTGTGTAGGGTCATATATTCACGGATACGGTCGAAGATAATCACCGAGTCGTTGATAGAATAACCAATTACGGTTAGCAGAGCTGCAATAAAGGCTTGGTCAATTTCCATGTTAAATGGTAAGAATCCATAGAAAATTGAATACACCGAAATCACAATCAAAGTATCGTGGAACAAAGAAACCACACCACCAAGACCCCATTGCCATTTTCTAAATCGGAGGGCAATGTATAAGAAGATGCCTAACAAAGCCACAATAATAGATATAACAGCGTCTTTCTTAATATCGTCGGCAATGGTAGGCCCAATTTTTTGTGAACTTAAAATTCCAATACTGGCATTATCTGAGCTAAAGTCGGAGTGTGTTACAGGTGCTTTGTAAACCCCTTTAAGTGCGTTATAGAGTTTGCTAACAATAATGCTGTCAGCATTTAAATCTTCGCTATCGACCATAAATTTGGTGGTTATCTTTACCTGATTGTCAGAACCAAAGGTTTTAACGTCAGGAGTTGCACCCAATTCTTTGGCAAGCAAAGAGCGAATATTGTCTGTTACAACAGGTGCATCGAAACGAACCAAATAAGTACGTCCACCAGTAAAGTCAACACCCATACTTAAATGACGTGTGGCAAGCGATACAATACCGATTAAGATAACAACGGCAGAAACCACATATAATTTCTTACGCATTCCGATAAAGTCGATATTGACCTTGGTAAACCAATTGCGAGTAATAGCGTTGTCGAATGTAACATTTATATTTCGGCTCAACATAAACTCAATCACAATACGCGAAATAAAGATGGCTGTAAATAAGGTGGTTAAAATACCGATAATTAAGGTCGTTGCAAAACCTTGAATAGGACCTGAACCAAATAAATAAAGTACAACCCCAGTTAATAAGGTAGTTAAGTTACCGTCGATAATTGCAGAATAAGCTTTGCTATAACCATCTGATATAGCTAATTTTAATCCTTTACCATCGCGCATTTCTTCTTTAATACGCTCGTAAATAATTACGTTAGCATCCACAGCCATACCCAATGTGAGCACGATACCAGCAATACCAGGCAATGTTAATACAGCACCTAATGAGGCCAACACCCCAAATATTAAGAAAATGTTGGTGATAAGCGAAATATTGGCAACCAAACCTGCTTTGTTGTAGTAAAGTAGCATGTACACCAATATCAAAATAAAGGCAATAATAAACGATATTAAACCAGCGTTAATCGACTCTTTTCCAAGCGAAGGCCCAACTACAGCTTCTTCGACAATATGAGCTGGAGCAGGTAATTTACCCGATTTTAACACGTTGGCTAAGTCGGTAGCTTCTTCTACCGTAAAATTACCAGAAATTGAAGAACGTCCACCTTTAATCTCGTCGTTTACATTAGGGTCAGAATAAACGTAGTTATCTAACACAATAGCAATTTGGCGGTTGATGTTGGCTTTGGTTAATTGAGCCCAAGTACGAGCACCTTCACCGTTCATATTCATCGATACTTCGGCAGTGGCTTGTGTTTGACCAAATTCCTGACGAGCATCGGTTATTACGCTACCATCTAATGGAGCACGTCCGTCGCGAGTGGTTACTTTAATCGATTTTAACTCGAACAATTCGTCGTTACCTTTAATCGATTTAAACGACCAGAAGAATTTTAAATCTTTCGGAAGAACGTCTTTAACTTGTTTTAAAGCCAAATACGAATTGACTTTTGAAGTGTCTTTAAAATGAGAGAAACCTACTGTAGCAGAGGCTACGGGAGCACCTTGTTGGTCTAAATTTGGATAGATAACAGTCCATAAAGGATTGTTTTTTCTTTGCTCGTCGGCTGTAGCAGTGGTATCGGTCGATTTTTTTGTAGTATCGCCCAACTCAGCCAACAAACTCTTGGTGGTATCGGCTTGAGCTAATGTAGTATCTTTTTTAGTAGTATCAGTTTTGGCAGCCTCAATCGCATTGGTGTCATTTTCCAAAGTTTCAGCTTGTCCGTCTTTTAATTTGTTTTGCTCTGCAATAATGTTGTTGGCTTCGCTCAATGCACCAATAATTTCGGGCAATTGATAAGTTTCCCAAAACTCTAATTGAGCCGTTCCTTGTAACAAGTTACGAACACGAGCAGGATCTTTAACGCCAGGCAGCTCAACTAAAATTCGTCCGGCAGTTTCGAGGCGTTGGATATTGGGTTGAGTAACCCCAAAGCGGTCGATACGAGTACGCAAGATCTGGAACGAGTTGTCGATAGCCGCTTGTGTTTCCGCTTTTAAAACTTGTAAAACTTGCTCGTCAGTAGAGCTGGGTTTTACTTTCTCACGCAATTCTGGAGTCATAAAGAATGCCGACAAATTCATGTTCGGATTTAACTCTTTAAAAGCTTGCCCAAATAAAGTTACAAAGTCGTCTTGACTGTTTTTTTGCTTTTCTTTGGCCAAAGCAATCGCTTTGTTAAATGCGGGGTCGGTATTGTAATTGGCTAAAGCTCTTACCACATCAACCACCGATATTTCGAGTGTAACGTTCATACCGCCTTTTAAGTCGAGACCTAAATTGAGTTCTTTTTGTTGAACTTCGCGGAATGTGTAACCTAAAAGCGGGTATACTTTGGTATTAGCGATAGAATCGAGGTAACGATTGGTTTTAACCACATCGCCTCCTCCAATAGCTTCAGCATCTTTTCTAACACTATTGGCAACCCATGTAAAAGATAATTGATACAGGCTTACCATGGCTAGAAGTATAGCTAAAACCTGAATTGCTCCTTTGTTTTGCATTTGTTTGATGTATTACTTAATGAATAATTTTGGCGTTCTTTTTTTAGAATTTGCAAATATATGATTTTTTAACAAACTTTTAAACAAGCACGCTCTTAAATTATTTGTACCCAATATATATGGTGGTACTTGCCATGGATATCGAATCCAAACATATCTTTTATTTTAGGGGCTTAATTCAAGATTATCAAACCTCTAGCTTTTTATAATATTTAATATTTAAACACAAAATAGTCTGGAAATTATCGCCTGCAAATAATATTTTGTCAGTTTTTTTGGTTCAAATCTGTACTCAAGTTCATTGTAATAAAAATTTGGCCGCAGTCCATGGCATAAATAAAATAGAACAATTACTCAGTTTCGTAGGAAAAGATTAAGTTTGTGAATCATTTTTAATACGAAGCATAATGTCCCCTTTTTTTAAAACTTTTGGCTTACCAGTTTTAGCCGCTATTGTATTGTATCTGGCTGTGTCTATTGCCTATTTTTCACCTGTAATGCAAGGTCAAGTGTTACAACAACACGACACCATGGTATGGAAAGCTTCGGCTAAAGAGTCGGCCGACTATCTCGAAAAACATGGCGAAAAAACATTTTGGACCAATTCTATGTTCAGTGGTATGCCGACGTATTTAATCAATAATAGTTCAGATGGTAATTTTCTGATTCCTATACATCGAAATCTTCAACTGCAAGACGCTCTTAGGCCAGTCCCTTTCTTATTTATGTACTTGCTTGGCTTCTTTTTAGCTTTGTTGGCCTTTGGGGTTAGACCTTGGTTAAGTTTGGTTGGCGCCTTTGCTTTTGCCTTTTCTTCCTATTTTTTTATTATCATTCAAGCAGGTCACATTACAAAAGCCATCGCTATTGGTTACATGGCACCCATTATTGCTGGAGTTTATTTAGCCTATCATAAAAAACCACTTTGGGGAGCCATTCTAACAGCCGTATTTTTAGCCCTTCAAATTATTGCCAATCATCTTCAAATAACTTATTATACGTTTCTTATTATATTGGTATATATGTTTTTCGAGATGTATCATACCATTATCCAAAAAACTTGGAAAAACTTCTTTCTGGCTTCTGCATTCTTATTGGTGGGGGCTTTGCTTGCGATTGGATCAAATGCTTCGGGTTTGATGTTGGTTTACGAATACGGCAACGAGTCGATTCGTGGTAAATCCGAATTAAGTAGCGATGCCGAAAACCGAACCACTGGGCTCGATAAAGACTATGCTACCGATTGGAGCTATGGAAAATTCGAAAGTCTCAATCTTTTAATTCCAAATTTAATGGGCGGTGCTTCGCAATCGGATTTAGGCGAAAAATCGAACATGTACGAAGAGCTTAAGCAAATGGGACAACCTAATCCTAAAAAGATTGTCAAGCAAATGCCCACCTATTGGGGCACACAGCCATTTACGTCTGGCCCTACTTATATTGGAGCTTTGGTCATCTTTTTATTTGTGTTAGGCTTATTTGTGGTCGATGGCCGTTTAAAATGGTGGTTACTTTCGGCCACTATTTTGTCCTTATTTTTAGCTTGGGGCAAAAATATGATGTGGTTTACCGACTTGTTTTTAAATTACTTCCCAGGATATAACAAATTCAGAGCGGTATCCATGACATTGGTAATGGCCGAGTTGACCGTGCCATTGTTGGCTGTTTTAGCGGTTGACAAGCTTATTACTGGACAAATTGATACGGCCAAATTGAAAAAGCAAATCATGTATGCACTAGGTCTTACAGGAGGCGTTGTCGTACTGTTGTTAATTGGCATGTCGTCGAACGGATCTGCATTTGTAAACGATTCCGATGCCCAAATATTTGGGCAAAATCAAAATTTAATCGAAGCCATACAAGCCGATAGAGCCGATTTATTTCAGGCTGATGCATTGAGATCGTTATTCTTCATTCTCGTTGGGGCAGCTCTTGTTTGGCTGTTCACTTTGCAAAAGATTAATAAAACCGTACTAATCTCGCTAATGGGAATCGCTTTATTAATTGATTTATGGCCAGTGTCAAAACGATATCTAAACGATGAAAATTTTGTAAATAAAAGTGCTAATACCACCTATTTTACGCCCACATTAGCCGACGAAAGCATCATGTCCGATCCTTCGCCCGACTACCGCGTGCTGAACATAGCAGTGAACACCTTCAACGATGCCACAACCTCGTACTATCATAAATCGATTGGAGGGTATCATGGAGCCAAAATGCGACGCTACCAAGAGCTTATCGATCATTATTTATCGAAAGAAATCAGCAGTTTTGTGGGGGTACTTCAAAATAAACCCGCCCAGCAAGATGTCGAACAAGCCTTGCGTTCGATGAAAGTGCACAACATGCTCAACACCAAGTATATCATTTACAATCCTCAAGCACCAGCATTACCCAATGCATTTACCAATGGGAACGCTTGGTTTGTTAACGAGTTAAAAGTGGTTAACAATGCCGACGAGGAAATTGCTCAATTGGGACAAATCGATCCAAAAACTACGGCAATTGTCGATATTCGCTTTAACGAAAAGCCCATTCAAACGGCTGTCGATTCGAATGCCACGATTGAACTTACGGCATACGAGCCCAATTTGCTCAAATACAAATCAAGTTCAAGCCATGAGCAGTACGCTATTTTTTCCGAGATTTATTACGACAAAGGTTGGATGGCTTATATCGATGGCAAAGAAGCACCACATTTTAGAGCCGATTATATCCTACGTGGTATGAAAATTCCAGCAGGTGTTCACGAAATCGAGTTCAAGTTCGACCCGCCTACATACCATACCGGAAAGTTGATTGCTCAATCCAGCTCTTCTTTGCTCTTAGTTTTGCTATTGTTAGGAATGGTATACGAATGGATGCAGTCGCGTAAAAAGGAAGCTTAATTCGCCAAAATTCAGCTTGTGTTTTGG
>DYOK01000005.1:24400-32997 GCA_020720565.1 Acetofilamentum sp. | reverse complement strand
ATGTAGTAGTTCTTTCCGTTGTCGAATAGCTCGGCTGGTTTAAGCAGAATTGTTTTATAATCGATGCTTAAAGCTTCTTTGGCTCGAGCTTTTAAAATTACTTTAGGATCGTTTGAACCTACTGCCAATGTTGGTAAAGCACTTGGCTCATTTTTAGGATTGCTTGTTGTTTCAAGTTTTGATACAAAATCGCTACTTAAATTGGTTTCCCATTTGGTTGCAAATGCGTTGTTCCATGAACTCATTCCCCACTTCATGGCAAAAACATTGTGGTATCCTAGCATTCTTAAAATAGCTGTAGTATAAGCTGCAGTCTGACCACTATAGCACACAAATGTAATTTTATCGTATTCGCCTGGTTTGATTTTAGTATCAAAATAATCGATTACATTTTTCATCGGGACATTTTTTGCTTTCGAAATATGACCTTTGGCAAAATCCTCGGCCGAACGCAAATCGATCACTAGATATTTAGGGTTGGCTAAGTTTTCGAAAACCTCTTTGGATTTAATCATTGAAGGAACTTTCTCACTATTGATAAAATCACCATTGGCTTCGAGGTAATCAATTAATATTTTGGCTTCGCTGGCTTGACTTACCACCGATTGGGCTTCGGCTGTGGCTGTTGTTTGTGCAAAAGTGCTTGTAAAAAGCAGAACTCCAAGAATAAGTGCTATTGCACTAAAATTAAATTTATTCATAATTATCAATTTAAATATGTATTTATAAAACAATATATAACTGTGGCAAACTTACTTTTAGATTATACACAAGACTATGACAAATATCAATTAAAATGCTGTTTCACAATAGAATATCTAATTTTATCAATATATCACATCTCATTTTCAATTAATTTGCTTAGTTTTACTAAAGATAATGTGCCGAAAATATTTATCTTTGATTCGTACCCAGCACCCACTCCTTTTGTATACAAAGTCATTTTTTTAGTTAGAAATTATCTCTGTTTTAGATGTCATATAATAGAAATCATATTTCACGAATGCAGTTTTTGATAGTTTTTACACTAATTGTGGGTCTTATATTTTTAAATGAAGATAGTATAGCGCAAACAAACACTTCTTCTGATATAAAACAATTACTTAATAAAGCCGAACAGTTCGAATACAATAATCCAGATTCTGCATTTATTGTTTATACTCAAATCAATCAAATTGCTCAAAAAGAAAAAAACGACTCCTTATATACAGTAGGGATATTGGGATTGGGATATTGCATGGAATTAAAGGGGCGTCCCGAAATGGCTGAAAAGTACTATTTTCAAGCTTTGTCATTAAATCAGAAAATTAATAACTCGATTGGTATTGCGGTTTCATTCAATGCTCTAGGTAATATCTGTTATTACAAAAGTGATTTGAAAGATGCATTGTCGTATTATCAAAAATCTTTAAAACTTTACGAGCAAATGCATGCTGAATTTCAACAATCGCAAGCAATGCACAATATTGCTTTAATTCATGATGAACTAAAGGATTATAATCTCGCCAAAATGTATTATGAAAAGGCTCTGGTTGTTTTCGAAAAAAACAAGGATACTTATTGGATTTCGACTTGCCATAATAATATGGGTACACTATATGTTCACATGACGCAAATGAAAAATGCCATTGAACATTTCGAAATCGCATTAGCCTTGAGCGATAGCATCGGTGACGAAATAGCAGTTGGAATGATTTACGACAATTTAGGACGGTGTTGGAGCTCAGAAGGGAAATATGATAAAGCCATAGCGTATTTAACTAAGTCGTTAATAATTGCAAATGATAATGATGATTACTATTCTAAAGCCAGTATTTATGATGCTTTCGCCGAAGTGTATTTCGATAAAAAAATGCCAGAGTTAACCATCAGAAACGCTGAAAAATCATTAGAAAATGCTAAAAAGAGTCATTATAAAAATTTTATTTTATCCTCTTACCAATATTTAAAAAAAGCCTATCGGCAATTGGGACAGTATCAGATTGCTCTTTTGTATGCCGATTCGGCAGAAGAAACTAAAAACGAGCTCCTAAACGCTGAAAAAACTAAAAGCATTCAAGAACTCGAAAAAAAATACCAATCTCAGAAAAATGAATTACAAATTGAAAACCTAGAGAAGGAACAGAAATTAACAGAAATTGAATTTAATCATCAAAGAAGATTATTATTTGGGGCTATCGCATTGTCTTTGATTATTATTTCAATTGCTTTTTTCCTTTTTAAAACATTGATTGATAAGAAAAAAGCCAATCGTTTACTTGTTATCCAGAAAGATGAAATTCACCAACAAAATTTTTCGTTGAGCCAATTGGTCGAAGAAACCATTAGCCAAAAAGAAGAAATTATGGTTCAACAGGAAAAATTACAACATCAAAATCGACAAATTAACCTGATACATAACGATTTAAATAAAAGCATTCAATATGCAAAGCGAATACAGCGTTCGATTATGCCCAGTAGCGAAATTATTGAACATTTTATATCGGAATCGTTTGTAATTTTAAAACCAAAAGATGTGGTTAGTGGTGACTTTTTCTGGTGGACGTCTCACGAACAACAAACCATCATAACAGCTGCCGATTGCACTGGACATGGTGTTCCGGGTGCATTTATGAGTATGTTGGGAATTTCTTTTTTACGAGAGATTGTTATCAAAGAGTACATTACTCATCCGGGCGTAATTCTTCGTAAACTCCGTAAAGAGATTGTCAATGCATTACAGCAAAAAGGCATAACTGGCGAGCAAAAGGATGGCATGGATATGAGTTTAATCAATATCAATCATCAAAGCATGATGTTGCAATACTCAGGCGCTAATAATCCAATTTATATTATTAAAAAAAATCCACTCGAAACCATTCCCGAAAAAGTGGTTCGATATATCCAAGAGCCAGAAAATGATTTGTTTTTTTATGAGCTAAAGCCCGACAAAATGCCGATTGCCATTTTTGATAATATGTCGCGGTTTAATACGATCGAAATCCCGATTGAAAAAGGCGATTTAATTTATCTTTTTTCGGATGGCTTTGCCGATCAGTTTGGGGGAGCAAAAGGAAAAAAATTGAAATCAAAAGCTTTTAAAGGCTTATTAATACAACATGCACAGCTCAAATTAAACCAACAAAAAGAAGCCTTAGATAATGCGTTTGAAACATGGAAAGATGAATACGACCAAGTTGATGACGTTATGCTTATTGGAATAAAAGTATAGCGCTACTGTGGATTCAGATAAAAAGGTTCGACCAACTTTTTAAATTCGGTAGTATAATGGTGTCTTTTTTCGGTCTCAATCACCAATTCGTTTTGCTTACATAATTGATCATCTAAGCTAAATGCTAATAAACTTCTTTTAATTGGATGGTTTCGGGTAGGCCGTACATGAGTTTGAGCCATACAATACAAGCCTTCGGAAATTGCAATTTTGATAAATTCCTCGCTAGCGTCTAAAGGTAAAATAACCGAAAAAACGCCATCGTTAGCTATCCATTTTTTAGAATTACGAATTAATTCTGTGGCATTTAAATGCGTGGATTGTCGAGCAATTTTTCGCTTTAAATCGGAAGTATGAAAATTGGGCAAAAAATATGGCGGGTTACTCACAATAAGCTGATATTTTTTTTCAATTTCAGGTTTGAACGTTTGGATTTCGGTGTGAAAACATTTGAGTCTATTGTGCCAAGGACTGTTCGAAAAATTTTCTTGTGCTTGTTCTGATGCTTCTTTCTCAATTTCTACCGCATCTATTTGGGCATTTGAAAACCGTTGAGCCAACATAAGTGCAACCAGACCCGTTCCTGTTCCAATATCGAGTATCTGTATTGGATTTTGATGATCTGCCCAAACACCGAGCAATACCCCGTCGGTGCCTACTTTCATGGCCGTTTTGTCTTGAGCCACTCTAAATTGTTTGAACTGAAACCAATTATTTGACATCGAAACATGCTTTTTTATGCATCTCTGAAGCACCTTTCATTCCCATTTCTTTGGCTTTAACTAAGTCTTCGCACCCTTTATCTTTTTCGTTTAGTAGAAAATACGATGCCCCTCTTAGATAATACGCTTCGGGCTTTGGCGTTTTAGTTAATTTAATGTACTGAGTCATATCTGTAATACAAGCACCCACTTCTTTATTATTCCAATGGTGCTTTCCTCTTTCGAAGTATGGCAATGGGTCTTTTGGATTTAATTGCATTACTTTATTGTAATCTTTTATTGCAAATGAAGCTTTTCCCATTTTCTGATAAACTTCTGCTCTGCGATAATAGGCTTCGTAATTATCTGCTTTATTAGCAATAGATTTTCCAAAATCATTTTTAGCTAATTCGTATTGTTCTTTCTCGGTATATGCAATGCCTCTGTTGTAATAAACTAACCAGTCGTTTGTGCGATGTTTGGTGATCACATCAGAGTAAAAAAATATGGCCAAGTCATATTCGTTGGTATAAAAATAACTGTGAGCTAACATAATGTTTACGCTCTCGTTATCGAATTCAACTTTAGCACGTTTTAAGTCAACAATTGCAGCAGCATAGTCTTTTTTCTCATAGTATAGTTCCCCTCTTGCCTTCATGGCTTTGATAAGGTCAGACTTTAGGCCAATTGCTTTTGTATAATCGGCAATGGCTTTGTCGGGCATAGATTTTTGTCGATAAACCTCTCCTCTAAGAAAATACAATTCTGGGTTATTGCTCTTGTATTTTTCTGCTTTTAAAAAATCGTCGAGTGCTGCATTAAAATCTTTGTCTTGATAATAGATATATCCTCTTTTCTCGTATGCAATGGCTAAATCTGGTTTTTGGGCAATTACGTTGGCAAAATCGTCGGTGGCTTCTTTTTTCCGCTTTAAGTCGTAATACGTGTTAGCTCTTTCAAGATAGGCTTGGTAGTATTTGGGATTTTGTTTAATCGCCAAATCAAAATATTTGATGGCTTCGAGTTTTTGATTTTTAATTGAATAAATTACGCCTAAATCGTGATATGCCTCGTGAAAGTGTTTATCTTTTTTAAGCACCTCGTTCAAATCTTTAATGGCTGCATCGTATTCTTTTTTGGCCATTCGCTCCTGTGCTCTATCGTAAAAAAAGTTGACGGTTTGTGCCGGTAAATCGAATGACAATTGGCAAAATAATAAGGTTGTAAGGATAATATGCTTCATTCTGATAAGGTTTTTGTTTTGCTTTTTTATATTTATTCTAACAGAGCAAATTCCAAATACACAGTATTGGTGTGTGATTTTGAATAGTAAAGTTAAAAAAAAATCCGAGATTTACTCGGATTTTGGGTCTACGACCTTAATATTTTATGATTTGAAAATTCCACTTTAGTTGTGTTGATAGAACTTGAAAATCGCTTGGCTTGAACTGTTATTGCATTCCTCCAATTCGTTTGCCTCCCATACCCAATGTCCACATCATATTGATGCCACCGTATGTAAATTCAGAATCTCCTCCCATGGTCATCCCACCAAAAACTCTCACATCGATAAAGCTACCTCCTGCTCTAAATCTTGGGCCAGCCATAACGCCTGGGCCAACAGCACTTGATATTTGTTCTCCTTTACTCGACGAATACCCTTCCTGAGGATTTAACACCAACAAACCTATCCCCAAAAATCCACCAAACTTATTTTTAGATTTAGCTGTGGCTTGACTAAACGCATTTATATTTAAGGTGATTAAACCTGATGGTATAAATAAAAATTTATCACTTTTATTAACAGTCGCACTCCCAAATGACATAATTACAGTTGCATTTGAAGTAATGCTAAAATTTCTTCCCATTTGAGCAAGTCTTAATCTGGCTTCGAAAGTTAGATTTCCACCAAGCATGGTTAAGCCAGTCATCTCACCAAAAGTGACACCCCCACCTACAGCTACAAGAAGTGGACGACTGTCTTTTTTCATTGCAGAAAACTGAGCATCAGCGTGTTTTGGTAATAAAAACATACCAACTAACAACATCCCGAATATAAAGTGCATCTGGTTTTTCATCATTTTTATACTTTATCAAAAAGTTAATGTCTTCGATTTATTTAATAATATTACAACTAGCTGATTATAAATCTTTTATTTTAATACTAATACGACGTAATTTAATTTGAAGTACTTAAAACAACAGCTTTAATTTTATTTTTTGCGAAGATACTTAATAAAATCTAATTACGATATAGCCTTGCCGATATTTTTAAACAGCTCTTACAATTTACGTATTATCATCATGCCATCTCGAATGGGCAAAATATAATTGCTTACCCTTGTATCTTGTTGGACATAATCATTAAAAGCTATGATGCCTTTGGTTGAATAATCGTTATTTTTTATTTCAGAATCGAATACTTTTCCGCTCCAAAGCACATTGTCTGCAATGAGGTACGCACCTGTTTTCATTTTAGGAAGCAGCTTTTGGTAATATTCAAGATATTCACTTTTTTCTGCATCGATAAATGCCAAATCGATGTCGTTTGGAAGCAGGTCAATTTCTGTCTTAGCATCACCTAAACGGATATCGATTTGTTCCGAAAACTTCGATTTGGAGACAAACTGTTTTGCGATGCCAATTACCTCGTCGTCGGCCTCGATGCTTATTATTTTCCCTCCAACCGCAAGTCCTTTTGCAAGACAAATAGCCGAATAGCCTGTAAAAGTACCCAATTCGACTATCAATTGGGGTTGTATCATTCTGGAAAAACTCTCTAATATTTGGCCTTGCAATCTACCCGATAACATTCGAGGTTGCATCATTTTAAGATGAGTTTCTCTAAAAATTTCTTTTAGAATTTCATCCTCTGAATCGGAATGTTGTTTAATATAGTGTTCTAGGGTCTCGTCGTATTCCATAGACTCAAATTTAAACGTACGCAAAAATCGACAACTGTTTGGCATCGAAAACCTCTTGAGCAACCGCCTTAATTTGTTCGACGCCTATCCCATTGACCACTTCTTTTATGTGCTCAAAAGACTCTAATTTGTCGTAAAGCATGTAACTTTTTCCAATGCCCACCAACATGTCTTGATTATTTTCCGATGCCATAGCCATTTGTCCAATAATTTGCTGCTTGGCTTTTTCCAACTGTTTAGGACCCATGGTTACATCGGCCATTTGCTGCATCTCAATTTTGAGGTGTTTAAGCACTTTTTCGAAATTTGATTTATCGCTTCCAAAATATACCGACCATAATCCTATATCGGAATATTGTGCATAATTCGATTCGATGGTATACACCCAGCCATGACGTTCGCGCAATGCTAAATTTAATCTCGAATTCAAACCTGGACCACCTAATATGTTATTGAGTAATAGAAGTGCTTTTCGTTTTTCGTGATAAGCATCGTAGGCAATGTTCCCAACCACACAATGTGCTTGGTGGGTTTGGGTCGACTGAATTAATTCGAAAGGTTGATAAAAGTGAAACTCGTTTCGCGACCATGTTCTTCTGTTTTCTGGGATAACGCCAAAATATTTTTCGATGGACTTGGCTGTTTTCTGAAAAGGAATATTGCCAATCGAACAAATCACAATCTTGTCGGTATTGTATGTTCGAGACATAAACGCATTGATAGCTTTTTTGTCGAACGATTTTAATGAATTTTTACTCCCTAAAATGGGGTGCCCAAGGTCGTGATTATCAAATATTTTATTTTCGAAGTCGTCATAAATCTGCTCCGAAGGTGAATCAAAATACGAATTAATCTCATCTAAAATTACCTCTTTCTCTTTTTCGAGTTCCTTTTCTGGAAAAACTGAATTGATATAAATGTCGGCTAACAATTCGGCAGATCGATTAAAATATTGTTTTAAAAACGAGGTGTAAACAACAGTATCTTCTTTCGAAGTATAGGCATCTATTTCGCCCCCCACATCTTCGAGTCGGCTCAAAATGTGATACGCTTTGCGTTTTTGGGTTCCTTTAAAAATGACATGTTCGATAAAGTGAGCCATGCCATGTTCGTGATCGAGTTCATCTCGAGTTCCCGCATTGATAATGATAGCAAGGTGAGCCACATACCTATCGGTAGGAACATGTATGTATCTTATGCCATTGGAAAGTTCTAAGGTTTGATAATCCATCCAGATTTATTGATTTTTTAGAAGCTGCAAAGGTAGTTTTTTTAATTAAGGTCTTCGAGCTATTTTTTGTTTTTGTAGCTAACTATTTATCAATCTTTTAGCATAATAAAACCCGACATTATATTATTTTAGGCACTTATAAGGGCTTCGAGCTATTGATTTTTTTTGCAAGCTCCCATTTTTTAATACTAAACTGTTCAAAAGTTCATGTTGTAAAGATTTAGCTTAATTCTTTATATGAGGTGCTATTTTTACTTTTTTGAAACTTTGTAACCACATTTCGACTACGCTCACTTCGACAAGCTCAGTGTAAACTTGGCTCACTGCTGGCAAGCTCAATGTACCATGTTTCGGCTACGCTCAACACAACGTTTTGTGTTTTTTGTGGTTTTCTTTGTGTTTTTTGTGGTATAGCTGTTTCACAAAGGGACACAAAGAAGTCACAAAGCTACACAAAGATTTTTTTATAGCACCTCAAATATAGAATTAACCAAGATTTAAGCATTTGATATTCGTTACAGAATCAAATT
>DYOK01000005.1:0-24300 GCA_020720565.1 Acetofilamentum sp. | reverse complement strand
AAGACCTTATCTTACCAATTCTACAAATCCTCGGTGTTCGAACATTTTTTGCTGCGAATCGACGCCTTTTACCCAATAATAATATGTTCCACTTTGTGCATCTTGTCCGTCGGGTAAACGGCCATCCCATCCTATGGTTGAATCTGACCAATGAAATACCATTTGCCCTGAGCGATTAAAAATTTTGGCTTCGAACGATTTTAGGTTACTAGGAGCAGATACTTTGAAAATATCGTTTTGATTATCGTTATTTGGACTAAACACATTGGCAAATGAAACGTTTTTATCTTCAATCTTCAAGTTTGAGTAATTGACTGTTTGCGAACAATTGCCTTTTGTGAATTGCAATTCTACTTGGAAATTTCCGGCCGTTTTATATCGGTGCATGGGTTCGACATCGCTGCTGGTACTACCATCGCCAAAATTCCAAAGCACTTGTGTTTGTTCGTCGATGTCGGTGCATTTGAAATAAACGGGGTAATCGACTATATAATTCAAAGCTTGTACGCTGATTACCGACTTCATTTCGGTTTGACGCACTTCGGCGGTAAGCTCATAATAGCAATTATATTGGTCGACGACTTGAATTCGATGAACTCCAAGTCCAACATTCTGCAAGCTGTTTCTTTGATTTGAATTGAATAAGCTAAACGTTCGATTACTTGTACTTTCGATCCATATTTGTCCGTCGTTTTTCGAGCAAGTGGCATCGATAACTTTATACGGTACTTTTTCAGCTTTTTGGTAGAACGTTAACGTAACCGAATCGAGGTTCTGATCCAATTGATAATACACAACCACAGGTTTTGTACTGCTACTGATTACCTCAACCCTACCATTCGACAATGGCACAATGCTAGCAGCCGATCTGGTGGTCCAAACACCACCATTAACATTCGGTTTTAGCTGAATTTTTCCAGAACATGTTTCGGTTTGCCCTTCGATTGATACTATTTTGCTATTCGATTTGTCTACAGGGATTTGAAGTAGTTTGTTTTCGGGCTGTGGTGTTGGTATTTCAACAACATTATGGCCTGTTAATGCAGTTTGTTTATCAGATGGTTGGTCGTTCGTTTGAATATTTTGCGTTGTATTTGAAATATTTTGCAATTCGGTATCCTGTGCTACAGGCATTGGTGTCGATTCATTATTAGCAATTTCTGTTACCGATTCTTTATTAGTTTCTTTGGTATTGGGTACATTTAAGTACCAGATTGAAGTACTTACTAAGGCTACAAAGGCGACTATGCCCATAATAACTTTAACCATGCCTGAACTAATTGAGCTGGCTTTGCTAAAGGGCTCAGAAGCAGAAGCATTTGAAAGTATAGAATTTTGAATGTTGCTCCAAATTTCGATTGGAACATCGGGTTCAAAATTTTCGAATTTATTTTTAATTTCCTGATTCATATTATTCGTAAGGCCTAAACCTGTTTATTCGTTGATGCGTTATTAATTCTTAATTATTAATTTTTAATTGTCTTACATTTTTAATATTTTACATTTTCGACATTAATATTTAATTTTTCTTCGGCCAAAACTTGCAGATAGCTTTTAGCTTTTGATAATTGCGATTTTGAAGTTCCTTCTGTAATTCCCAACATTTCGGCAATCTCTTTGTGTTTATATCCCTCAATGACATACATATTAAAAACCAATCGGTAGCCATCTGGTAACAAATTGATAATTGATAACAACTCGTCGGTGGTCATTTTACTAATAACTGTTTCGTCGGTTTGAGGCATATGTGCGGTATAGGCTTGATCGACACTTTCTAACTGTAAAATGTGTTTGTGTCGATAAAAATTGATAGCCGTATTTACCATTATGGTTCTCATCCACGTTTTTATATTAGCTTCACCTCTAAATGTATCGAGCGATTGAAATATCTTAACAAATCCGTCTTGCATCACGTCTTTGGCATCGTCGGCATCTTTTGTGTAGCGAAGACATACCCCGTACATATATGAGGCATGTTGCTTGTAAAGGTCGGCGAATATGTCGTTCTTGTCTCGATTCATTATCTAAAACATAATCTTAGTCAATTGTAGATGAAAAATGGTTGCCCCATTTGAAAACTTTTTCTCAATAAGATCGGAACAGAGCATAGCTTTTTTGCAACCATGCTTTGGGATATTGAGCCAAAGAATCGGCATTTGCACCTTTGGTCGACTGCATCACTTTTTCTTCGGTCAAAGAATATTGAACAAATCCGTAATCACTTAATGCACCTTGACAAGTTTTGTCGCTAAAATATGCAAAAGGGATAAAGTTCGGCGACAAGACATCGCGACTGAATTCGAATGCTTTAGTGTCGTATCCCATTTGAGATAAAATTGTAGCTGGCAAGTCGGTTTGTGACATAATTTTATTTACAACACCTCCTTTTACCGAATCTTTTAATGCACCTCCAGAGAGCATAAAAACGATACGATGATCTTCTGGCGAACAATAGTCACGTTTGATTCCGGTTGGATGACTGTGATCCGAAACTAAAACAAAGAGTGTGTTGGAATACCAATTCTGTTGTTTTGCCCAATCGAAGAAAGCCCCTAAACAACTGTCAGCATAGGTCGCTGTATTCATAAATGCATCTTCTTCGGTACCAAATTTTCTGATTTTCGCCATTGGGGCATCGTAGGGCGAATGGGTACTTGTGGTAAACCCACCTACAAAAAAAGGCTCTTTTGAACTTGCAATGGCTCTGCTCATTTCGGCATACAAAGCTTCGTCGTGGTAACCCAATTTGCCTTTGGGGTAATTGGTGGGGAATTTAAGCATATCGCTAACCTGAGCATATGGGTTTTGATAAAAAAACGATTTGATATTGGCATAACCCAAATCGCCCCCAAAGTAAAAAGATTGCTCGTAATTTCGGGTTTTAAGCATTTTATTTACACTAGGTAATTGTGCATTTTTATCGGTAAATCCCATAATATAGGAATTTGCAAGCGAAGGAAAACCTGCCAAACTGGCTAAAATTCCTTCTTCGGAATGCCGTCCAGTAGCATAGCAATGGTCGAAGTATAAACTTTCTTTACGAAGCTGATTCCACCTTGGCATCAATTCGTATTGTTGGTGTAATGTATCGACCAAATCGGCCGACCAACTTTCAAATATGACCCAAACAATATTCGGGGTCTGGGTTTTTAATATCGATGGCGAAGGTTCTTTTGGTAAATAAAAAGGCTTTAAGATTCGATTTAATTCCGATTCTGAATAAAAAACGAATTTGGTAGCGTCGTCGTAACGCGACTCTTTATAATAGGCATAACCCAAATTCCAAAATGAGTTAACAGCCGTAAAATTAAGTGTTCGGTTCTGAGAATAAAATACACCCGATACACTCAGTGGGATTTGAAAAAAACCACCACGAGCCCCCACAAAGCCTAAGCCCAGACTCAGTAACAAAACAGATAAGCTTCGCACCCAGTTTATCTTAATCATTTTTTTGTCGCGAAAAATGCGAAACGACCACCATACAAACCCAAATGTGAGTAATGGCACTAAAATTAATGTCGATAATTTCTGAGCTAAAGTTGCCGTATTCCAAACTTCGTGTGGGTTTTGCAAATACGACACTGCTTTGGGATTCAATTTAGTTTGCCATTCGTCGTAAATAGGCAACTCGGCAATTACAACTGAAAAATATGCAAAAATAGCTATGCCTAATAACACAAGATTAATATATAAAAAACCCCTTTTAGCGGTTTGATAATAAAGCAAAAGATTAATTAAAATAAAAGGCGAAAAATAAGACACTGCCGATAAATCCATTCTTAAACCAAACACAAAAGCTTTTAAAATGTGGACAAGGCTTTCTGATGATACATCGGCCCAATTATGAAATAAAAAAATTAATCGTCCGGTAAAGAAAACCACCAGAAATAATGCAATGTATTTAAGTATAGATTTCTCGAAAGTTGTCATTCTGTTTTTTTTAAAATATTTGAAAATTTTAGATTAAGGGGTTAATTCTTTATTTGAGGTGCTATTTTTACTTTTGTGCAATTTAAAATCATCATTTCGACTTCCCTCACTTCGACTTCGTTCAGTGCATCGCAATGTATCGCTTTGTGTTTTTTGTGGTTTCCTTTGTGTTTTTTGTGGTATAGCTATTACACAAAGTTGCACAAAGAAGTCACAAAGCTACACAAAGAATTTTTTTATAGCACCTCAAAAAAAGAATTAACTGATTAAGGTCTTCGACCTATTTATTATTTTAATAACTAGCTATTTATCAACGTTATAACTCAATGAGATTCAAAATTAAAGATATAATTCATAAATAAACAACTTGTACACCTTATTTATTGATTGAATTGTAGAACATGCGGTGAATTTTCCCACGAATACCTAACTCGGTAATTTTCTGATTTTCTACACTGGGGTAAATTCGATTCGATAAAAACACAAAAATCAAATCTTTTTCAGGGTCAGCCCAAGAAATAGTACCGGTAAATCCAGAATGTCCAAAAGTTGATAAAGATGCTAGTGAAGTGGTAGGGTTTATTTTATTAGAATCGGGTTCTGGTTTATCGAAACCCAAGCCTTTTCTATTGTTTGGGCAAAATTGGCAAGAAGTAAATTTCTGCACTGTCGAATCGCTAATATATCTTCTATCGCCATAATAACCTTTGTTCAAAAGCATTTGCATTAGTTTAGCCACATCATTTGCATTACCAAATAATCCAGCATGACCACCAACTCCACCTAGCATAGCGGCACCCATATCGTGCACATATCCTTGAATCAATTGTTGTCTAAATGTGGTATCATTTTCGGTTGGCATAATATTTTTTTTGTCGAATCGATTCAAAGGTAAATACCCTAAAGAATAGGCCCCTATGGGTTCGTAAAACATTTTTAAAACGAATTGATTGAGTTGTTCTCCCGATTGTTGTTCGATGATTTGTTTCATCATATACATTCCTAAATCGCTATATAGCATCTTTTTTGGTGTTTTTAATTCCGATTGATAAATGATTTGAATCATTTTATCTGAATAGGTACTATCAATAAAAAAATTAGCAGCTACTTGAGTACTCCATTTCCCTACTTGCTTACTATGATAAATACTATCTCTAGTAAAACTATCTCGAATGGTTCGTAGATAGAAAGGAATCCAAGCGTTTAGCCCTGCCTGATGCGTTAACACCTCGGTAATTTTTAAATCGAACTTGTTGGTATTTAGCGTCTGTGGCAAGTAATATCCTATGGTTTTATTGGCGTCGAACTTACCTAAATCGGTTAACTTCATCAAGCTAAGGGTTGTCGAAAGCATTTTGGTCATCGAAGCCAAATCGTAAATACTTTCGTTGTCGACTGGCATAGTTTTATCATAAGTTGCGTATCCAAAATTCTTGTAATAAAACACTTTACCTTGGTGAGCCGCTAAAATTTGACAACCCGGAAAAACTCCTTCTGCTATAGAGGCATTCACCAAACTGTCAATTTGAGCTAAAACATGCTCGTTAGCACCCACTTCGAAAGGTACAGTATATTTAAGTCTTGGAAAGTTTGAAGTCAGACTGCCCGTACCGAATGGAAATTTGTTATTTATAGAAACTGGTAGTTTCCCTTTTGCTGCAATGGCTCCAAAAATGATTTGTGCCGATGTTTTTTGAGTCACATTCCAATCGTTGTACGAACAAATTACTGCTTTAAATTGGTCTAAATCGGCAAAGCCTTTAAGGG
The DNA here is from genome assembly GCA_020720565.1 of Acetofilamentum sp. Taxonomy (GTDB): domain Bacteria; phylum Bacteroidota; class Bacteroidia; order Bacteroidales; family JAFGXI01; genus JAFGXI01. The sequence continues at coordinate 18,603 of DYOK01000005.1, read as the reverse complement.
CATAGGGTAATGCAAACATATCGACAATGACTGAGCGTTCTTTAGCCACTTTTTCTACAAAGGCAATAGATGATTCTGTAACCCCAAATTGTTTATTGGGTAATGAATTGGTTTGATGAAAACTAAAAATAACCAAACTAAATTCATTTAATTTTTGATTTAAAGCTTTTAATTCGGATTCGTCAGGATTCTTGCTCATGGTCAACATTTCGACATTGGCAAACCATCGTAAGGTTTTTTGAAACTCATTGGGTTTAGAGTCTCCAATACTTACCGAAGCAATTTTTAAATTTTCTAAACTTTTTAGCGGTAAAATATTGCCCTTCTGACTGACAATAGTAATCGAATTTTCGACTAATTTTTGTATTAAATATTTTGATTTTGAGGTATTCAAAGAATCGATAATCCCTATTTTTGACAAGGGTTTAAAGGCAGAAGCACCTGTCCAAACTTTTGTTAATAGTATTTTTCGAACACTTTGATTAAGATCACTTTCGTTAATAATACCATCTTTAACAGCTTGTACAATCATTCCAATGGCTTTAGGCACATCTTTCGAGAAAAGCAAGACATCATTTCCTGCCAGAAAGGCTTTTAAATCGGCCTCGCCTGGCTGATAATATTTTGATACCCCATGCATATTAAGCGCATCGGTAAAAATGAGTCCATCAAAATGATATTCTTCTTTTAATATTTTTTTAACAACTTTTTCGGATAGTGTTGAAGGAAGATTGGTGGTGGTATCGATTGAAGGCACAAAAAGATGAGCCACCATAACGCCACCAACTCCCCTATTGATAAGATTTTTAAAAGGATATAACTCTAAAGAATCGAGCCGATTTCTAGAATAGGGAATTTGGGGCAGTGCATAATGTGAATCGGTGTCGGTATCGCCATGACCAGGAAAATGTTTGGCCACAGCCATAACATGTTCGTCTTGAAGGCCTTTGGTGTATTGCCATGACCACTCTGTAACCAAAGCCCTATCCTCTCCAAACGACCGGCTTCCAATAACTGGGTTGACCGGATTATTGTTAATATCGGCAACAGGGGCAAAATTTATGTGCCCACCCACTAATTTTATTTGACGGGCAATTTCAAGTCCCATTTCATAAATTAAAGAGCTATCTTGAACTGCACCCAGCATCATTTGCCGAGGAAATAACAAAGTACTATCGAGTCGCATCGAAATGCCCCACTCCCAGTCGCCTGCAATTAAAAGTGGTATTTTCGATTTTTGCTGATAGCGATTCACCAAATCAATTTGCCGAGCGGGGCCACCTTGAAAAAAAATTAAGCCTCCAATACCATATTGCGTCACCAGAAGATCAATTTCGTCGATATGCTTTTGATCTTTATTCGAAAAAGCGGCCACCATAAACAACTGACCAACTTTTTGTTCGAGTGTCATGTTTGACATTACGGAATCGACCCAATTTGATTTGTTATTTTGGTCGAAGATTTGATTTGACAAGGTTTTAGATGGCAATTGAGCCTCAACACTACAAATTTGAGCGAAACTGAAACCCAGTATAATTAAGGTCTTCGACCTCTTTATTAATTTTCTAACTAACATTTTTTCAATGGCTTAGATTAAAGGTCTCCGACCTCTTTATTTGTTTTGCAACTACAAACATTACAGACTATTAGGACAATAAAGTACGTCATTATATTATTCAAAGTACCGATAAGAAACAAAATTATTTTTTTGATGTTTTTAAAACTGTTTTAAAAATGTCCATTTTTTTCAATTACAAAAATACGTCCATTGAATTATAATAAGCCTTTTGTTTGTTTTTTTTATAAACAATGTTTTGTCGTTACATTAAGAATAAAATAGATTTAAAAATATTTATTTTTCCGAACCAATCAAAACCAGATATTCAATTAACACATAATTCGTATCTTTGATTCAATAATAATCAGAATAATTCCGTCCGAAACAAACAGCCACATTATAAACCACTATATATCTGCATTTTACATTGAATAATATTTCAATATTTTTTTAATCAAATCCAAAACAATATAATTATTAATGAATTTAGAAGAATATTATAAAGCTGAATTAATTTCAGAATCAGAAAATAGTTTTGAGTATCGCATCACCTTTAATCCGTTGCACCCTATTTATAAAGGACATTTCCCACAACAATCTGTAGTGCCAGGTATCATGCAATTGGAAATTGTTGGACATTTGTTAAATAAAAAGTTACAAAAAAACATACAGCTTCAGAAAGTTAAACAAATTAAATTTTTAATTCCAATCCTACCCAATATACCTGAGTTAAAGCTTTTATTACAATATAAAGTAGAACATTTTCTAAATGCAACAGTACAAATCTCGTCGGAGCAAGGTATTCACACTAAAATATTGGCTCATTTCGAAATTAATTAAATCAAATTTTATCGATATAAAATTTTCAATTTAGTAAGTCCACATCAATTCATTAAATAACCTTGTGAAACTTGACAAGTAATGAAAAAAAATAAAATTATTCATATAATAGCATTTGTAATGCTAATTGGTTTAAGCAACTGCTCAAAAGATGAAGCCCAATGTGGCTCCGATATTGGCGATAGAGCAATACAGACCCTACCCAATATTGAGTTTTTTGAGATTTTGGCCATCGACACCGTCGAAAATTGGGTTAAAGTTCGATATACGTCAGATATTTTTCCAAATCTATGCACTAAAGACAAGGTATCGCTTAGTATTAATGTTTTAGGGGATTACACATTAGTTTCAGGTGCACTATATTGGTCGAATCAGCAAAAGACCAACATTAGCATGACACCACCAACCGAATATACACCTTGGACAGGCACATCGATAGATGTTGACATTAGTAACGTTTATGGCGATAATGCTGGAAAAATATGGGGTGTAATTGATTTAACTTTCGAATATACAAGTAATAACACTTCGATAGACGATGTATATTCAATATTAAATTCAAAATTCGAAGGGTTTTATCTTAACCCACATGCCAACGAATTTAAACCTTAATAGTCCTTTTTTAATGGCGAAAAACGGGAAATAAGCCCCATACTGGCCAAGCCACCTAATGAAGTTTCTTTGTACAAACTGGGTAAATCGTGTCCGGTTTGTCCCATAACTCTTACCACATTGTCAAAATGTACCAAATGCCTACCATCGGAATGAATGGCATACAAAGCGGCGTCTAAAGCTCTTTGTGCCCCAAAAGCATTTCGTTCGATGCACGGAATCTGAACCAAGCCCGCAATAGGATCGCAGGTTAGCCCCAAATGATGTTCCAGTCCCGATGAGGCTGCGTACTCTATTTGATAAGTTGTGCCACCTAAAAGTTGAGTTATTGCGGCTGCCGCCATAGCACATGCCGTTCCGACTTCGCCTTGACACCCCACCTCTGCCCCAGAAATTGAAGCATTGGTTTTGACTAAATTACCAACCAATCCTGCTACAGCCAGTGCATTCAAAATTCGTTGCTCCGAATAATTGTGTCTTTTGTAAAACAGATATAAAACAGCCGGTAAAATTCCGCACGATCCACAGGTCGGTGCCGTAACCACCTTGCCCCCAGCAGCATTCTCTTCAGATACAGCTAATGCATATGCAAATAAAAATGTATTATCTTCTGCTAATTTATTTTGCATATTGGCTTTAACAAAGTAAGCAGGTGCTTTACGTTGTAATTTCAAAACTCCCGGTAAAGTTCCATCAGTTTCCAGCCCGCGATGAATGGCTTCTTTCATGGTTTGCCAAACTAATTTCAAATGGTCGAGAATCCCTTCACCTTCTATTTCCAGAACATATTCCCATAGTGTTCCGCCATGTTTCTCGAGCTGAGAAATAATGTGTGCCATCGATTGATGCGGGTAAATTGGATCGGTTTTTAGTCCATTGTTATTGTCGACAATTTCGCCACCACCTACGCTATAAACTTCCCATTCGTCGATTTTGTGACCCAAATCGTTATAGGCTTCGAATTGCATTCCGTTGGGATGCAAAGACAAAAAGTCGTTCGGTTTCCAAATAATTTCTGTCGGTTTGGTTAATGTATCTAAAATAGCTTTATCGGTCAAGTGCCCTTTTCCTGTTAAAGCCAAACTACCATATAAATAGACAACAAAGGCAGACGCATTTGGGTTTCTTTGCTCAAATATTTCGGCTGCTTTTTTGGGTCCCATGGTATGGCTACTCGAAGGACCATGACCAATTTTAAAAATCTTACTGATTGATTCCATTTCAAATAGGATTATTTGGTAAAGTTAATGGTTCTGCAACAAGAAAAAAATGTTTGAAATTAATTTACAATTACTTTTGTAAGTTATGATAATATTTTGAATAAAATTCTAACTTTACAATAATTAAATTTAAATCAAATGACTAATCAATTTGTTAATTTTGTTTCTGATAAGCACTTATTAAATTGTATTGGGAATTTACACCAAGCTTATTTACGATCCAAAAACAATCTATCTAAAAAGTCTTTTTACATCAACAAGGTTGACACTTTTAAGCTGACTTTTGATTCAAAATTCAACAACATTAGTGAAAATAATTTAATTCAAGCCGAAATTCTTCGTCAAATAGATAAATCAATAAACAATTCTATAGGCACTTTTCATGAACAAATATTAGGTGGTATTAAAGGTTTTGAAGTTGGTAATCTTAGCGGATACGACATTAAATCGATAGATAATACCCTTTTTGCCGACATCAAAAACAAACATAATACAATGAATAGCAGTTCGGCTGAAGCTTTATTTCAAAAATTGGCTCGTTATGCGAATGACTATAAAAATGCAAAATGTTATTGGGTTCAAATTTTAGCTAAAAATAGTTTTAATGAACAATGGAAAGGCGAAATTAATGGAAAAGAATACAGTCATTCAAGAGTTTACAAGATTTCAGGCGATCAGTTTTACGCCTTACTTACTGGCCAAGATGACGCCCTTTTTCAATTATATAAAGCTTTACCAAAGGCTATTAATGCATATTTGAAATTTGCAGAAAAAGAGGAAATTGTAAATGAAAATTCAGCATTGGACGAAATTTCTGATGAAATCGAAAAAACTAAACGAACAATTCTTGACCAAATTACTTTTGATAATTATAGTTACTATTTAGGCTTTGATAAACTGTAAAATTCATTCAAAAATTTCACTATCGAATAACCAACTTCGCGACCTAAATTAACCGGTACGGCGTTTCCAATTTGTTTATATTGTTGTGCCAATGATCCTGAAAATTCCCAATCATCAGGAAATGTTTGTATTCGTGCATACTCACGAACTGTAAACGGTCTAGTTTCATCTGGATGACATCTTTCTGTTTGCTTTTGAGCTGGACTACAAGTTAATGTTAAACATGGTTCATCCCAACCAATTCTTCTTGCAATACCAGTTTTACCCCCACCTAAATAGAAACTACCACCCATAAATTCTTTTTGAATTTCTATAGGCAAATCACGCCAATAGCCTTTTTGGGGGACTAAATCTAAAACTTCAATTTTGCTTTTGGGATATTTTGCTCCATTCGACTTAGGTACATTGCAATCATACAAGTCTCCTTTTTTTAGAGCATCTTTCAAATTGTAAATCTTTTTGTATGGTTTCGGATATTCATATTTTACAGATATATCCTTTCTAATACCAACCAAAATTAAACGTTCTCTTTTTTGGGGAACCTTATAGTTAATAGCCTTTAATACTTGGATAGGAACAACGTCGTAACCAATTTCATCTAAAATGGAAATCATTCCCCTCAGTGTGTTACCATTGTCATGACTTAATAATCCTCTGACATTTTCACCTATGCATATTGGTGGATTTACTTCTTTTACAACTCTTGCAAACTCGTAAAACAAAGTTCCGCGAGCGTCAGCCAAACCTAGTTTTTTCCCGGCATAACTAAATGCTTGACATGGAAATCCACCTGTAACAACATCAACTTTGTTAAAATACTGCGAAAAACTAAAATCTTTTATATCACCTTCTAAGACATTCCAATTTGGGCGATTTTTTCTTAAAGTTTGACATGCAAATTTATCAATTTCATTTAATGCAACACATTTCAAACCAGCTTTTTCCATTCCAACAGCCAAACCACCTGCTCCTGCAAAAAGTTCTAAAACTTTATATTCGTTGTTTGGCACAACTACATTTGTAATGGGCTCATTTAAATCCACTTGAATAAAATCAGAAAATAACTCAAACACATCCGACTTTCGATATACACGATAATTGCTCATCGGTTCTCGAACTGCAGACAATTTTCCTTCCCTATCCCAACGCCTAAGTGTTTCTTTATTTTTTCCAAGTAATTCTGCTGTTTCAGACAAAGATAAATATTCGCTCATAACCAAATTACAAAAGATTATACATTGGTTACAAATTTAAAAAAATTCTCGAACATAGAAAAGAAAGAAATAAGAATTTTAAAACTGATCAAATCGAAGATGATTAAATTTCACAAAAAAAGGAATCATTCAAATGAATGATTCCTTGAAATATTTCCATAAAAAGTTTGAATTACTTTTTATCGAGTGCCCAATAATTGGGCTCAGTTACTGTAGATTTTTGGTTCCAATAATCAGCTGTAATTTTATGCATATCTTTAGTACGCAACTTACGTTGATACACTGAGATAATTGCATTAAACGACACATCTTTAACGCCTAAATTAAAGGTGGTTTTATCCCCTTCGTTTTTAGGTGCTGCTTCTTCGAACACTACTTCTTGTTTGTTAAATTCTAGAATCGACTTTAAGAAATCGAATCTTTCTTTAGACAAACCGGTCTCCACAACAGAGCAACGTACTCCGCCAATTTCTTTAATCTCGTGAAAGGCTTTATTTAATGACATAATTCTATTTCTTTAGTTGAGTATTCCGAAACTGATATCAAAAATGTAATTGTGTATTCCACCAAAAAATCCGATACTTAAAATACCGACAGTCGCTAAAATCAAGCCGGCTTTCATGTAGAAATCTGAACTGAATTTTTCGATCGGTTGATCGTTTGGAATAATGTACATCGCTTTAATAATTAACAAATAGTAATAAAGCGATATAATGGTGTTAACCACTGCAATTACAGTTAACCATAAGAAGCCACTTTCCATTGCTGCAGTAAATAAGAAGAATTTGCCGAAGAATCCAGCCACTGGAGGAATCCCAGCCAATGAGAACAAACCAAATGTCATGGTTAATGCCAATGCTGGATTGGTTTTATACAAGCCGTTGTAATCGTCTATACTTTCTTTTCCGGTCTGGTTGAAGATTGCACCAGCCACACCGAACACTGCTAAGTTAGAGAAAATGTAGATAGCTAAGAAGTAGATTACTGTACTCATACCCATTTGTGAACCTGCAATAATCCCTAAGAATATAAAACCGGCTTGAGCAATTGAAGAAAAGGCCAAATATCGTTTGATATTTTTCTGACGCAATGCAAACAAGTTACCCATAGTCATGGTTAAAACCGAAGTAATATAAAGCGCATAGGTCCATTCTTGCGAAAGTTGTTTAAACACTGTAAACAACAGGGTCATCAGTACAAATGCGGCTGAGGCTTTTGAAATAACCGACATGTAAGACGTTACATTCATTGGAGCACCTTCGTAAACGTCAGCAGTCCAGAAGTGGAATGGAACAATCGATATTTTAAATGCTAAACCTGAAAACACAAAGATAAGACCTAAAATATTTAAAGGATTATTGCTAAGGTTTTGGATTAAATCGGCAAAGTACAACGATTCGTTGGCACCATATAACATCGAGACACCATATAACATTATCCCCGACGAAAGTGCCGCTAACAACAACAACTTAATACCGGCCTCGGCAGATTTAATGCTATATACTTGGTATGCAGCAAGTGCAGCCATTGGAATGGTAGCCAATTCTAACCCTAGATAAAACATTAAGAAATCGCCAGCCGAAATCATGTAATCCATCCCCACCAATGTAGAAACAATGAGTAAGAAAAATTCTGTAATTCGACCTTCGTTCTCGTCTTTTTTTAGCCAAGCAATCGATTGTAAGAATACAATTAAAACCCCAACATTGAGTACATTTTTCATTAAAATATTAACCTCAGATGTTTGATACATCCCGCCAAACATTTCGCCATAAGGGATGGGTAAAAAACCGATAGCGGTTGCCAATAAGAATAATCCGGCTGCAAAGTTAACTGTGAAATTCTTGTTTTTTGACCCTACAACGATCTCGGCTAACAAGAACAACAATATCACAGCAACCAATACCAGTTCGTGACGCATATAAATAAAACTATTCAAGTTCATAATCGACATCTCCATTATTAAAGTGCTGCAAATCGTTGCAACATTGGGGTTAAACTATCTGTAATCATATTGGACAACCAAAGTGGAGCCATACCAACAACCGTAATTGAGAGTATTAAAATAACCAAAGTCACTTTTTCGTACCAAACCGAGTCGCTTAATTCTTTGAATTCCTCATTTTTAATAGGTCCCATAAGTAGGATACCAGCAGCTCTTAAAATATAAACGGCTGTGATTACAATTGATGATGTCACCAACACCGCTGTAATACGATAAAAAATATCAGGATTTTGGAAAGCACCTACAAATATGGTCATTTCGGCAACGAATGCACTAAATCCAGGTAAACCAAGAGAAGCAAAACTGGCCACCATGTACGAACCCGCTAAAATAGGCATCACTTTCATTAAACCGCCCATTTTATAGATATCCCTAGTATGAGTTCGACCATAAATCATTCCAATTAAGGAGAAGAAGAGGGCTGTAATAAACCCGTGTGAAATCATCTGCATAACCGCACCATTAAGAGCCGTAACATTAAACATTAATACTGCAAATAATATCATGGCTAAGTGACTCACCGAAGAGTACGCATTAATGTATTTAAGATCGGTTTGCATAATGGCACCAAAAGCACCATATACTGCACCAATGCCTGTTAATATCATAAAAAACCAAGCTTGCTCTTGAGCTGCTTCGGGCATCAAGCCTACAGCAATTCGTAAAGCACCATATCCTCCAAGTTTCATTAATACCCCAGCGTGCAACATCGAAACGGCTGTTGGTGCCGAAGCGTGACCATCAGGAGACCAAGTATGAAAAGGAAACAGAGCACCAAGTGCACCAAAACCGACAAATGCCATTGGGAAGAATATACGCTGAGCTTCGATTGGCATAGTAACCTTAGCCAATTCCAGAATATTCCACGTTCTAACTCCACCATCGACATCAGAATATAGGTACAATCCAATTAATGCAACCAATAGAATTGCCGATGCACCCATCAACATTAAGGTTAACTTCATGGCAGAGTATTCTTTTTTGCCAGATCCCCAAACTCCAATTAGTAAATACATTGGAATTACGGCAATTTCGTAAAACACGAACATGGTAAACAAATCGATGGCAATGAAGAAACCAAATACCCCAGTTGCTAATAGAATCAACCAAATAAAGAATTCTTTGGCTTGCTCTTTAACTCCCCACGAAGCATATACTCCTGCAGAAACAATAATTCCAGTTAATGCAATTAATGCTACAGAAATCCCATCGACTCCAATGTCGTAATGAATATTAAATTTTTCGAACCAAACATAGCTTTTGGTAAAAACCATTGTGGCTGTGTTTCCCGAGGCTCTTTCTTGTAAGTACTGCCAAACAAGATTGAAACTTTGTATCAGCTGAATTCCCGAGCCAATGGCAGCAATTACTCGAACTTGCTTATAGCTTTTGGAAAAGGCTATCGCAACAAGGGTAAGGACGGGAATAACTATTAATAATGATAATATATCCATGGTATCAAAAAAATTATCTGGTCATAAAATATAAAAGGAATAATACCAATGCAACCGAACCGGTAACAAAGCTCATCGCATAATGCTGCAATTGACCACTTTGAACGCCTTTAATGGAATTCGAAGCTAAATTAGTAATCCAAGCTAAAGCATTCATTAATCCGTCAACTACATGTCGGTCGAACCAAGCCGAAGGACGAGCAATTAAACCAAAAACGATTTTGTGAGTAACAAACAAATAAATTTCGTCGAAATAAAATTTATTGTAAGTAGCTTTGTACAAAGGGCCAAATGCATTAGCTAATTTAGCTGGTATTGCTGATGGTTTCATATACAATACTGTTGCAACGGATATTCCTACAACGGCAACTGCAATTGAAAAACCGGCAACATCCCAATGGATATGAATGTCGTATGGAACTAAATTAGCACTGATAAATTGTCCAAAATCGAACATAAAGAATCCACCGGACACAATAGCCATAAAGGCAAGGAACATTAGGGGGAAGGTCATGGCAAGACCCGACTCGTGTGGTGCATGGTGGTAATGACGATTTTCACCCCAAAATACATTAAAGTATAATCGGAACATATAGAATGCGGTCAAACCAGCGGTTACCACCTCAACCCAATACCACAAATGGCTGCTTTGGTGTAATGCCACCAATATTTCGTCTTTCGAAAAGAAACCTGCAAATGGAGGAATCCCTGCAATGGCTAATGTTCCTATCAAGAATGTGAGATGAGTAATGGGCATGTATTTACGTAGCCCGCCCATGTCGGTCATATTGTTCGAATGAACGGCATGGATAATAGAACCGGCACCAAGGAACAACAAGGCTTTAAACATGGCGTGCGTAAATAGGTGCCACATCGAAGCAGTGTATCCTATACCCTCTTCTGCTCCATATCCCGAAGCACCGAGAGCAGCCATCATATATCCCAATTGAGATAAGGTTGAAAATGCTAGAACTCGTTTTATATCGATTTGCGTGATGGCAATCACCGCAGCAAACAAAGATGTAAAACCACCCACTGCCAATACCACTTGTTGTGCATCTGGTGCAGCAATATGAAATAATGGGAACATACGAGCTACCAAATAAACCCCAGCCACAACCATAGTTGCAGCGTGAATTAATGCCGATACAGGCGTTGGACCTTCCATAGCATCGGGCAACCAAATGTGTAAAGGGAACATCGCCGATTTACCAGCACCACCAATAAACATTAAAATCAGTGCCCAAGTCATTACCGATAAACCCAAGAAACCTGCACCTGCTCCTTGTGTCATAGCAGCACCATTTGGATCGTTTAATAACCCGAAATCGAAAGTTCCAGTAATGTACGAAATCAATAAGATACCTACTAAAAACCCGAAATCTGCAAAACGAGTAACGATAAATGCTTTTTTTGCAGCTGAAACGGCAGATGGTTTTTGGTAGTAATAACCAATTAACAAAAATGACGATACACCGACCAATTCCCAAAAAACATACATTTGGAAAATGTTAGTAGCAATTACCAATCCAAGCATCGAGAAACTAAACAGCGATAAGAAGGCGTAAAATCGAGGAAAGCCATCGTCGCCATGCATATACCCGAAACTGTATATATGAACCATACTTGATATTGTGGTTACAACGACCAACATCATGATTGAGATTGGGTCTAGTAAAACACCCATATCAATAAAAAGAAGGTCATTAAATCGGAGCCATTCCATTTTAAATGGAATAATAGCTTGGAACGTTCCGTTTACCAGACCTACATTAAAAAAGTACTGATAAGCAGTATAGTACGACAAAATTGCCGCAATTAGAATAGAAGTAGTCCCAATGAGACCCGCTATTTTTGGTGCTTGAGTTCGTCCCCATAGTATATTGTATACAAAGGAGAGAAACATCAGCCCGGGTATTAAAATTGTATATTGAAAATCCATAGTCATCTTAGTTTTTCATTGTACTTACTTTTTCGACATCGATTGTCTTAATATTTCTGAACAAATCAATGATAATGGCAATAGCAACAGCCGCTTCTGCAGCTGCAATAGCTATAACAAATAAACTAAAGAAGTGTCCTTGCATCATGTTAGGATAGAGATATTTGTTAAAAGCAACAAAGTTAATGTTGACAGAATTCAAAATAAGCTCAATAGACATGAGAATGGTAATCAGGTTTTTTCGAGTGAAAAAGCCATATATTCCTAGAAAAAACATCAGTGACGATACCACCAATATTTCGTGTAATCCAATTCCTTGTATCATAATTATTTCAATTATTTAAGTAGTGAATCAATTTCTTCTTTCGTTCTTGATTTGTAAGCATCCTTACTTGTTGGGAACGACATATCGACTTCGGTAGCATCTTCGTTAAGCAGTTTGGCTGGACGTTTAGCTATAACAATAGCACCCACCATCGCGGCTAAAAGCAAAACTGAAATCACTTCGAACGGAAGTACATAACCATTGTGTTCGTAGCTTAACATGGCGTAACCAATCGCTTTTGGCGAAGGGTCGAGCTCTGCAAGCCCATTGGCCACAAACTCATACTGTGTAATCGTCGAAATAGTTAAAATAGCACCTGCAAATGCAATAAGCCCACCCGACAACATTTTAACGGGCGTTACTTTTTCCATTTTTTCGTTCAATTGACTGGTCAATAACACGGAGAAGACAATCAGAACAGCGATACCACCGGCATAAACGGTCAATTGTACGGCTGCTAAGAAGTTATAATTTAGCATAAAGTAGATTCCAGATGTGGCAATAAGCACAAACAGGAGATATACGGCTGCTCTTAATATCATTCGGCTGGTTACCGTTAAGTAAGAAAACACCAAAATGATACTGGCAAGAATATAAAAAATGTACTGTTCCATTAGTCTTTTACATTATCGCGGATTTTTGATCCGGGGAGGTTTAACACAAACGTTAACTCTTCTCGATTGAACACGGCATTTTCGTAGCTACCATCCATTGCTAGTGCATCGGACGGACAAGCTTGTACACAAAGATTACAAAGTGTACACATCGAAAAATAATACACATGTTGATCGATAATTCGTACCGATTTTCCGGTGTTAGGATCTAAAACTTTGTCGGTTATGACTTTGATAGACCCATTGGGGCAAGCCATTTCGCACATGGTACAACCATTACAAGCATGCTCGTTGTTTTGATCGTGAACCATAATAACTCGGCCTCGAAAACGTTCCGGAATTTTTAAGGTATCTTTATTGTCGGGATATTGTACTGTTATAATTTCTTTACGTGCATTAAAGAAATAGTAACCTGTAACTTTCATTCCCGACCATAAGGTATTAAGCCCTTGGCTTATGCCTTTTAAATATTTAATTATACTATTCATCGAATGTAGAATTATAAGTAAAAGCCTGTTAAAGCTATCAATGACATTAACAAAAAGTTAATTAAGTTCATAGGAAGCAAATATTTCCATTCCAAATTAAGGATTTGGTCAATTCTTAATCGTGGGAATGTCCACCGGAACCACATCATCAAGAAAATGATGAAAGTTACTTTTCCAAATCCCCAAACAATGCCAGGAATAAAGTCCATGATGTGATTAAATCCTGTGGCCCATTCGAATGGTAAATGGAAAGGCATCCATCCGCCAAAGAAAATGACAGTTGCAATAGAAGAAACTATTAACATATTGACAAACTCCGACAAAAAGAAAAATGCAAATTTAATCCCACCATACTCTGTGTGGAAACCCGCAGTTAATTCCGATTCTGCCTCGGCCAAGTCGAATGGTCCACGGTTGGTTTCTGCTGTAGAAGCGATCAAATAAATGATAAATGCGATCAAGGCAGGAATATGTCCTTTTATGATCCACCATCCATCGGCTTGAGAGTTGACAATTTCTGACATGCTTAAGGTTCCGGTTAATATCACCATGGTCATAATGGCCAATGTTACCGAAAGTTCGTAAGACACAACCATGGCCGCACTACGCATACCTCCAATTAAAGAGTATTTGTTGTTTGATGCCCAACCTCCAATTAGGATACCTAAAACACCCATCGATGAAACGGCGGTGATAAAGAATACTCCAATGTTTAAATCCATAATTTGCAAACCTGGTGCAAATGGAATGACACCTAACGCCAAAAATGGTGTTATCATGACAATAAAAGGTGCTAAGTTATAAAGAAACTTATCGGCACTTTTGGTAGTAATTAACTCTTTAGTGAGCAATTTAAGGAAGTCGGCCAAAGTCTGAAGTATCCCCCAAGGGCCTACTCTATTTGGACCTAAACGCAATTGAAAGAAAGCAGCAACTTTACGTTCGGCTAAAACCAGAACTAAACCCATTGCAGCTACAAACAATATTAAAATGGTACCAATAATTACCATTTCGGTAATCATTACAGCGGTGGGTTCCATCAGGCCACTTAGCCACTGATGTATCCATGCTGTTAGTATAGAAAAATCGTAAATCGCATTCATTATCTGTCAATATCTGGAATTACTAAATCTAATGTGGACATAATGGCCACAAGGTCTGCTATTTTATGTCCTCGCGAAATATGGTCGAGTACCGAAAGGTTAGAGAATCCGGGCGAACGGAATTTAACACGATAAGGTGTTTTATTACCATCCGACACGACGTAAACACCAAACTCTCCTCGAGCAGTTTCGACCCGTTGATAGAATTCACCTTTTGGCAATTTTACAACGGCTTTCATTGGTGCCATGATTGGACCTTCGGGTATGTTATCGATCAATTGCTCAATGATGGATATGGATTCCCACATTTCGTTCACTCTCGATTGATAACGGGCAAAAGAATCGCCTTCTACCATCAATATTTCGTTAAACTTAACTCGATCGTAAGCACTGTAAGGTTGTGTTTTACGTACATCGCAAGAGAACCCAGAAGCTCTTCCGCTAGGGCCAGTTACACCATACGAAATGGCATCTGCTAACGAAAGTTTACCGACACCTTTTGTACGTTCGGTAAAAATCACATTGCCAGAAAGTAACTGATCGTATTCTGGAAGTTTAGTTTTAAAGAATTTGAGGTAATCTTTAACTTGCTTTTGAAAGTTATGGTGCAAATCGAACATTAAACCGCCAGGTGTATTGTAGTTCATGGTTAAACGCGCACCAGTGGTTTCTTCCATAATGTCGTTAATCAACTCTCTATCGCGGAATGCGTATAGGAAAGTGGTGATTGCACCCATGTCCATTCCAATTACGCCCCACCACAATTGGTGAGAGCCCAAACGAGTCAACTCGTTCATAATGGTTCTGATGACTTTAACGCGATCCGAAACTTCGATTTGAAGGGCATTTTCGACCAACAAAGCCACAGCCTCGTTGTTCATATGTGCCGACAAATAGTCCAGTCGGTCGGTTAAATGTACAATTTGCTTGTAAGTATCGAATTCGGCCATTTTCTCGATAGAGCGATGGACGTATCCGATATGTGGTTCAACTTTGCGGATAATTTCTCCGTCTAAAGTGAGAAGCAAGCGTAATACTCCGTGCGTTGAGGGGTGTTGAGGCCCCATGTTCACGAAGTACTCTTGCGTACCTTCTTTGCTAATTAATTCTGCTTGCATTATCGTAACACCATATTTACTTCATCCACATAGTCTTTGCGTAAAGGGTGTCCTACCCATTCGTCGGTAAGCAACAATCTACGTAAATCTGGATGTTGGTTAAACTTAACTCCAAAGAGATCGAAAACCTCACGTTCGTGTAGTTCTGCGGTTCTCCAAATATCGCAAATGGTGTCAACCTCTGGCTGATTGTGGTCAGCAATTTTGGCTTTGAGCACCAAGGCATGATTTAGTTTGGTCGATTCTAAGTGATAGATGGTTTGGAAGTGATCGTTCCAATCTACACAAGTCATATTGAACATGTAATCGAACTGAGTTTGATTGTCGAAACGAAGTTTTTCGGCTAAGGCTCTAAATTGAGCCGAAGGAACAACGACTTCGAGGTATTGAGGACCATCGATTAATTCGACAGAAGGCTCCCAAGACGAGATAAGTTGACGTAATTTTTCGTTTTCCATAGCTTAAAATCCTTGTTCGAATTCTTCGGTTAAAATGGTTTTTGTAGCCACTTCGTTCTTATTAATCTTCTCTTGTAATTTGAGTAATCCATCGAGTAAAGCCTCGGGGCGTGGTGGACAACCTGGTACATAGACATCGACTGGGATAATGTGATCGGCACCTTTTACAACTGAATAAGAGTTGTAGAAGAATGGACCTCCTGAGATGGCACATGCTCCCATAGCAATCACATATTTAGGCTCGGGCATTTGGTCGTAAAGACGCTTAAGAACCGGTGCCATTTTGTTTACAATTGTACCCGCAATAACAATTAAGTCGGCTTGGCGAGGGGTAGCACGTGCTACTTCGAAACCAAAACGAGACCAATCGTGGCGCGAGGCACCAGTTTGCATCATCTCGATAGCACAACATGATGTGCCAAAGGTGAGCGGCCATAGTGAATTGGAACGTGACCAATTCAGTAGTTTATCGAACGAGGTGATGACAATATTGCCACCATTACCTCCAGGGATAACCTGACCCGGAAAATTGTCCGGTGTAAGTTCTTCAGGTTTAATTACTCCCACTTTAATGCTCTTTTTTTCCATGCGTATAACAATCCTAATCCTAAAATAACGAAGAAAATGACAACTTCAATAAATGCCACTAAGCCAATCTCTTTAATTGAAGTAGCTACAGGTACAATAAAGACTGTTTCTACATCAAAAATCAAGAATAAGATGGCGAAAAGATAATATCCAACCCTAAATTGCAGCCAAGACGGTCCTTGTGTCTCGATACCGCACTCGAAGGGTTCTTCTTTTACCTTATTCCATCGTTTAGGGCCCAATACAATTGAAGCGGCCAAACCTCCTCCTACTAAGACGAGTCCGGTTAGCAACAGCATGATGATTGCTTCATTTCCCATATCGATCAATATTTATTTGATTTATAATGATTTTTAATAATTCCAAGGCCAATACGACAGGTTGAGTTGAACCCATCGAAGCGAAATAAAATAATTTGAAGGGTAGCACCTACACAGAAGGCGTCCAAGCAATTTTCCTCTTGATTAGACAATCCTAATGGCAATTCTTCTACGATTTGATGAATATCCATGTGCTATATTTAAAACATTTTAAGAAATCTAACTATCTATTATTCAATAAGTAAAGCGCTAAATTGCATTAAACTCATGACATTTATCAGATAAAAACCTGAGCAAAGTCTTATTCTTAAAAACGCGGCAAATATAGCCGTTTTTTTCTTTTTAAAACTGTATGTATTTATATTGTACAGCAGGCTTAGACATCGAAAGACCGCTAATAACATGCGTTAATCAATTGATATTAAATTAAATACATTTGTTAATCTTTGTTAATAACTCAATGATTGCATATGAAATTCAGAATGAATCTAAAAAAGGATTATTGGAAGAATAAGTTTTGATTTTTCGCTAATTTGTTTAAAGGATTAATTATTTAATAACTAATTTCAATAGTTCGTTGATTTTTTAACTACCTAATAATCAAAACTTTTGAAAAGTTTAACGTAGTATTTTAATTATATATCCTGCTTAATTCAAATTTCAATTCAAAAAATCAATTTCGTACTAATACCAATTTAATTTCTTATAAACCCAGAGATTCGACGTTCGTATTTACAATGAATCAAATTGGTATTAATTGAAAGCATATTTTGTATTAAACCCAAAATCAGCACCTGCCTGCCGGCAGACAGGTTAGGAAATGCTGATTCGATTAATATTTTGTAAATCAGAATTTAAAAAAATTCTTCAGACAAAATCTAAGTCGGCCTGTCCCGATTTATCGGGAGCTTACTCTCAAAAAAGCAATAGTTCGATTTAAAAAATCTTCTATCTTACCTACCCGCAGGTGCTTAATTCGGGTTAAATTATTTTTGAAATAACAAAAAAAACCAAGCCAATGGCTTGGTTAAATATCAAAAAAAGTTGAAAAAACTATTTACTGAAAAATTGTTTATACAAAAAACCAGCTAAGGCAGCTGCCGCAATTGGAACTAAAATAAACAACCATAATTGCGATAAGGCCCAATCACCTACAAATATTGCTTGACTGATACTTCTGGCAGGGTTAACCGAGGTATTGGTTACAGGTATGCTGATTAAATGTATTAAGGTTAACATTAAACCAATTGCGATTCCGGCAAATCCTTTGGGTGCACGCTCGTCGGTTACACCCATAATTACCATTAAAAACATAAAAGTCATTACAAATTCAATAACTAAAGCTGCTTTTAAGTCATAAGCTCCAGGCGAGTGTGCCCCGTAGCCGTTGGCTGCAAATCCTCCTATTTCGCTACCATTTCCAGTTGCTACTACATACAATACTGTTGCAGCAGCAATACCACCTAAAATTTGAGCTAAAATGTATGGAAGAACATCCTTGGCTTGAAAACGCCCTCCAACCAATAAACCAATGGTTACTGCTGGATTAAAATGTGCTCCAGAGATATGTCCAAATGCATATGCTCCAGTTAAAACTGTTAATCCAAAGGCTAAGGATACGCCTAAAAGACCAATACCCACATCGGGGAAACCTGCCGCTAAAACAGCACTACCACAACCTCCTAATACCAACCAGAAGGTTCCTAAAAATTCTGCTCCTAATTTATTCATAATTAATAATTTGATTTTGTCTCTACTCTATTATGGCTTTTCGGTTCCGCCATTCAATTTAAATTCAATTCATCATATTTAAACACAAAAAATTACTCTAAACTATCGAA
>DYOK01000366.1 GCA_020720565.1 Acetofilamentum sp. | reverse complement strand
ACTTCTCAACTTTGTTACGGTCTTTATCTACAAAATATCTTCCATGCCTGGCTGAATCACAAACCCGCCCTTTTTAAGGTATTCTTCTTTTTGCATGAGGGTTATATCGCTTTTCATCATTTCATCGACGAGCATATCGATATTATATCGGGGTGTCCAATTTAGTTTTTCTTTTGCTTTCGATGCATCGCCAATTAACAATTCGACTTCGGTGGGTCTGAAATAAAACGGATCTACTTTTATTAAAAACTGCCCTTTGCTTAAGTGAGATGGTTTTGAACCAAAAATGGTTTCAAATTTTTGCGAATCGATGGCATCTATTTTTCCAACTTCGTGGGTGCCTTTCCCCTCAAAAACGAGATGAATACCCATATATAAGAACGCTTTCTTGATAAAGTCTCTCACCGATGTGGTTATGCCTGTTGCAATCACATAATCGTCGGGAGTATCTTGTTGTAGCATCAGGTGCATGGCCCTTACGTAATCTTTAGCGTGTCCCCAATCGCGCTTGGCATCGAGATTACCCAAGCTTAAGATGGATTGGATACCTAGGCCAATATTGGCTGCAGCTCGTGTAATTTTTCGGGTTACAAAAGTTTCGCCTCTCAGGGGTGATTCATGATTAAAAAGTATACCATTTCCGGCATGCATGCCATATGCTTCGCGGTAATTCACGGTAATCCAATAGGCATACATTTTTGCTACGGCATATGGACTTCGGGGATAAAATGGTGTTTTCTCGGTTTGTGGAATTTCCTGCACCTTCCCGTACAGTTCCGATGTTGAGGCTTGATAAAAGCGGGTTTTTTGTTCCATTTTCAAAACACGGATGGCTTCGAGCAAGCGTAAAGTTCCCAAGCCATCGGCATTACCTGTGTATTCGGGGGTATCAAAACTAACTTTTACATGACTCATGGCGGCTAGATTGTATATCTCGTCGGGCTGAAACTCTGCAATTAAGCGAATTAGATTACCTGAGTCGGTCAGGTCGGAATATGCAAAATGAAAACGATTGTTATCTTCGGCCTTGTCGTGGTGAAAAAGATGATCGATTCGCCCCGTATTAAACAAAGAGCTTCGGCGTTTTAGTCCGATAACCCTGTAATCTTTTTTAAGTAAATATTCGGCCAAATATGCACCGTCTTGTCCTGTTATACCTGTGATGAGAGCTGTTTTCATTATGCGTTATTTCTTTGTACAGCAAAAGTAATA
>DYOK01000157.1 GCA_020720565.1 Acetofilamentum sp. | reverse complement strand
CTCAACAAAAGAGAAAATTGAAAGTTAACAAATGGCAAGTCCTTCTCTGTAAATTCGTAAACTGTATTTTTATCGGTCATACTGATGCCTTTCCCTTTGGCGTATAGCATTACGCCAACTATACCACCAATACCAGGACGTAGCGACCATTTTTCCCAATTTATACCATATCCAATGCTAAACGGAATTTCTAGATAGGAGTATTTATTAATGTTTTGATATTGATTGGTGCGTACCGATAAAGTATCTATCGTTCTAAAGTAGCTTGTATCGAATAAAACCACATCAGTTGTGTCAATACGAATGGTTCTAACAGAGTCAGAAAGTATGCTTATAGTTGTATCTACTTTAAAATGCCATACAGTATCAAGATATGTATAATTTAAGTGCTCAACTTTTTCAATGGTGTAGTGCATTTCAAGGGTGTCGATTTTGCATATTGCATGTGTATGAACCTCATAATCTATATGCTCATTTATTTCTTGATGTCTCGATTTTTCAAATAAATTAAATCGTTCTGTGCTATTAACAAAATATTGATTGGTCTCATATTCAAATGTTTCAGCTATTTGAGCATAATCGACGCCCGAACTTAACCTGAAATTTTTGTAATCGTAATTGATTCCGATTCCTGCAGCGTACGACATGCTAGAATGGTGTGCATTATTTAGCAACACTGTTCTTTCGCCACTTTGCTTGTAATCTGATTGGCTGGTCAAAATACTGAATTTTGGAGACACAGACCAATGTCTTTTTTTTGTTTGATTTGATTGATCTACTGTTACAATTAGAGTGTCATAGTGATGAATGGTATCTACAACAATAATGGTATCGACAATTGAAACTTTTGGAGGGTCAATAGGGGTTTCTGATGTTGGATTACCAAGGTTGGAATAGCTTATTGGCCCTTGTTCGGGAGTATGTGAATTGCTTTGCGAATTGCGATTTGTTGAAATGTTTTTTTTGTGAGTTTTTTTAGACGAATCTTGGTCTACCCGTATCGAATTTGTCGACAAGTCTGAAGTTTCAGTACTATTGGTCGGTGTGTTTTCTGGTATTTGAGGCGTTTTATCGATGTTCGATGAATTATTTTGTCTCGTATTTTGTGTGAGTTCTGTTTTTATAGGATCAGTATTTAAATTGTTAAACCACCATAAAAAAACGAATGCTATTGTGGCCACACTTCCTGCAATTACGTAAGCAAAAGGCAAATTAAGAATTTTCTTTGAACTTGGGCTTAATTGTGATGCAATCTTAGACCATGCCCCAGAGCTTGGCTTAACTTGATATTGTCCGAATTTATTAGCCCATTGTGTGTTCCAATCCTGTTCGTCGAGTTGTGCAGACAACTGATCCCATGTTTGGGAGCTAGGTGTCTCTCGGAAATCCGAAAACTCATCTTTGAAAGTATGTTCAAAATTGTTCGACGACATTAGCTTTGTTTAATTTTACTGAGTTCGAATAGTTTGCTTTGAATTTGTTTTTTTGCTCTGGAATATTGCGATTTTGAAGTCGTTTCGTCAATTCCTAGCAGATCTGCAATTTCTTTGTGTTTATATCCTTCGATGGCATATAAGTTAAAAACCATTTTGTAACCATCGGGTAAGGATTTTATTACACCCATTAATTCATTGTGACTGTACTCGCTTGGCTCCCAATTGTCGCCAATGGCTTTAACATGCGGCTCATCAATATCAACTTGATAGTAATGTTTAAGATTTTTACGATAGTTAGAAATGGCTGTATTGACCATAATTCGTTTCATCCAGCCTTCAAATGAGCCTTGTTCAGAGAACTGGTCAATACTCGAAAATATTTTAATAAATCCGTCTTGCATCACATCTTCTGCTTCTTGTTTATCTTTTGCGTATCTTACACAAATTCCAAGCATTAAGGATGCGTACTTGTCGTAAAGAGCTTTTTGAGCTCTTCGATCATGACTTTGACACCCTTTTATTACTTCGTTTAGTGTAAGCATACCCTAACCTTTCCTAGACTACAAATGGATTAATAAAGTTGCATTGAAAATGGAAAATATTTTATTTTTTGTCAATTAGTGACTGGATACTTAAAAATTAGCGTGTTTAGTATGTGATGTATTAGGTCTAGATGGGTCAATATTAAGGATTATTAATATGAGTCAATTCTACAAGTCAAGTTTCGTTCTTCAATCTGGGTTTTAATCAACATTAATTCTTTGAGGTCACCTTTTTTAATTTCACAAAACCCTCTGTAGTGCGTCAATGTGGCACATTGTTCGGCTTGTTCGTTTTCGTGATTGCAAATCTCAATTAAAGTATCGATGACAAAATCAAAAGTGTTGAAATCGTCGTTCAATAAAACCAAGGTTCCTTTTTGGTGTGGAAATGTATTTGAGTTGGACTGTGTTTGTTCTTTCGAATGGCTCATACAAATCATTTTAATTTATTGATGCAAAAAGAGGCTGTAGTTTATATGATTACAGCCTCTACGAAGTTAAAGATTTTTTTATTCAATTACTACAGATCTGCTCAATATTTCGTTTGATGTTTGAATCTGTACTTGATAAATACCAGGCGTTAAATCCGAAATATCTATGATTTGGACGCTATTATTAGATTTTCCACTAATCACTTCGCGGCCATCAATTGAAATAATTTTATACGAATAATCATTGCTGGTATATTTGATATTCATTTTTTCGCTTGCAGGAATGGGGTAAATCCCGATGCCGTTAACCACTTGAGATAATCCTAATGATGTAATGTTAACCGTGTGATTGACCGAAGTTGATCCGCAATCGTTACTTACAGTTAACTCTACAGTGTAGTTTCCATTGCTAGAATAGCTGTGGGTCGGGTTGGGTAAGTTCGAAGTGTTTCCATCACCAAAATTCCATTGATATATGCTGGCATTGGAGCTGTTATTTGTAAAATGGACTTGATTATCGGTCTGTGTTATATTGAAATCGGCTACAGGCAAATTAACAATGAATACATTGTAATCTTCAACTTCGCCCCAGTTCGATTCACCACAAGGTGTATCGTTCGAACCTGAATTGGAATCGTTCAGTCGTACACGCATTTTGGTTGTGCCGCATATTGCATTCGAAGGAATGGCAATGCTATAATCGTAAGGGCTATTGTTTCCTCGACCACTTGCCACATCAAATTTTTCGTTGGTTTCAAAAATTTGATTCTGATTAAAGTCAATCCAAACATATACTCTGTCGGTGTTGTAGGTTCCATCATACGTTACTGTAAACGTGTATGAACTGCCGGCGTTGATATCAGTCGATAGATTGGTATAGTCGGCATAGCCGCTCGAAGCGGAGCTGTTGTTAATGGTTCCGAAGGTGACATTCGTAATATTTTCGTAATTTGTTCCTGCGGAAGATGCATCGCAATATGGCTCCATGGTGACCTCGATATAATTTGTTTTAGTTTCAACTCCGGCACCAATTGTGTTGGTTGCAGTCAAAGTTACGGTGTAAAAGCCTTCGGTGTTGTATGTGTGCGAAGGGTGTTGTGTAGTCGAAGTACCGCCGTCGCCAAAATCCCACAGCCATTCGTTGGGCAATAGGGTACTTAAATCGGTAAAGTTGACGGTCTCTCCAGCTAAAATACTGGTTACATTGGCTGTAAAGTCGACATCTGGAACTTGAGTTATGGCATTAACTGTGATATAGTTAAGCTTCTCTTCAATGTCGTTACCATTGGTGTTACTTGCTGTAAGACTTACAGTATAGCTGCCTGCTGTGGTATAGGTATGGCTTGGATGCTGATTTGTAGCGGTTTGTCCATCACCAAAATTCCATGACCAAGAAGTAGCTCCATTTGACGATTGGTCGGTAAATTGAACCGATTGGTTTTCGTAGATTGTGGTTGGTGTTCCTACAAATTGAGCAATTGGTGGTTCGGTACCTACAATAATTTGCAAAGTGCCAATAAACGGTGCCATATTCTGTTTTGTGGCTACCACCTTGGCTGTTCCTGTGCTTGAGAATGCATCAAAATTTAAGGTGATATTACCATTTACATCGGCTAATTGTGCATCAAGCAAGATGCCATCGTTTGATATAGCCACATAGCAGCCTGGTGCGTTGGTTTGGACCAGTAAACTGTTTGTTCCAACTGGTACTGACGAAGCGTATGAGGTGGTAAGAGCGGAAGGTGTCGTAAAATAGGGCATCAAACTGGGGTCGCCCATTAAATGGTAAATTTCCCAATAATACTCAACAAAGCCAGTTCCACCTTCGGTAACGGCAATATTACCAAAGTACATCATTTGGCCAGAAGTAACATGCCAGTTGGCTTCTGCTTCGCCATGTTCGTGAAAAGCACCATCGTAGGCCCCTAAATTTGTATTGGCATAATTGTGTAAATTTGCGTTACCAGCTGTAATATCGAGTGTGCTTACGCCCACACCCCAATAAAAGTCTTCGTCCCAATAACTATAGTCCGAACCCCCGATATATCCAATAACACCTGCATTATTGGCCCGCATCATGCGTTCTCCAAAGCATGCATTGGTTTCGTTAAAACGATTCGAGCGGCAGCAATTACCCACCATAAGCGAATATTGACCAGAGTTAGTCAATCCTGCCACATCGTTAACGTTGAAAGATGGGTCTGACCAACCGTCCCAATCGCAATGTGCAGTATAGTTTACAAAGCCAGCACCTTCCGATACTTTAGAAATTATATCGGCTGAAGCTCCAGCGTTATCAGAAGTAATTGGTGAACCGCTGCCATAGAGATAGGTGTGTACATCGGTGTAGCCATGAGCCGCATTAAAATATTCGTTAATACCATAATAAATTTGACCGTTACCAAAACTTGGTGCATTGCTGCCATCAACCCCTGCTACCAATACGGCTTCGTTTAAGAATGAAGGGTCTGCCATTAAATATTTTTCGTATTCAATGGTTTTGTCGATTTGTGGGGTCAGTTCTGCAATCGAAGTGGCCGAAAAACGTCCATAGTATAATTCAGGGATGTAGTCTCCAGTATATTCGCAGTAGTATAAGTCGGTAATGTGATCAGTACCTCCATCGCCTGAATTTGAACTGTTGAATGCAGGAATTTGTGCAATATCCCCAACAAATAGCACGTATGATGGAGCAACACCATCCGATGGACTGTTATATTGGTTTTGTAAATACGTTTTAATGGCTGCGGTGGTGCTTCCAATGACATCGGTATAGGCTTCGATTACGTTAAATCCTTTCAAGGTTTTCCATTCTACGAAAGGTTGTAAAGTCGTTTCGAAGCTTCGAGGCGATACAATAATATATTTTACTGGTCCATAGTCGACAATTTGATCGCGAGTAATTGGGTTGTCAATCGAAATTATTTTCGATTGTAAGGAGGCAAATGCAGGTGAGTAGAACTGTTGTTTTCTAGCTTGTGTACTGGCCAAATCTGCATTCTTGAATTTTACAGTAAAGACCAAATTGTTTTTTATTTTGAGTGTGTTGGTTTGAGGGTTGTAACTAAATGGATTAACCGTCAGTCGCCCAATTCTAAGGCCTCTCGATTCGCCAATATATTCAACGTTAACTGTTTGAGAGCCAAAAAATTGGTTGGATTGGTAAATGGATTGGTTTTGAGTAAATGGGATATCGCTAGGCGATTGACTTTTAGAATAGGCAGCTTGTACGGGTTGAATCAAGTCGGAATATGATGTGTTTAAATCGATCACTTCCTCGTCGTAATCGGCTAATACAATTTCGATTTCGGCACCAATTGGTATCTCGATTAGTTTGTTTAGGCTAGGCAAATCTGGATTTCCTATTTGATTCGATTTGTATAATCCCTGGCTACTTAACTCTATAAAGCTTTGGCCGTGGATGCTCTTTTGAGTCAACTCGATTGTTGAAATGGAGTTTAGAAAAGTCAACTCTGCGTTAGCCTTTTTAACAAGGGTAAGCTTTTGCGATGCGGTAGCAGTTTGTAAGGCAATTTTTTGTTGGGCTTGTAGATTAAATACACTAATCCATAATAAAAGCCCGTAGTAGAAAAAAGTTTTCATAAGTTTCTCAATTTGTTCACTCCAAATTTACTATAAAGATTTGATTTAGTCAATGATTTATTGCTTTGTTACTCTTTTGTCCGAGCTTACTCTGGTATAGGAAAGTTCGAAATTTCATTATCATTGACCATCTTTTTTTAGACAGAAAGTCAAATTGCATCGACAGAAACAATTGGATTTGGCTACAACAGAAACAGTTGGATGCTGCCAGAAAGGTGGGCTTTTACCACAAAACTTGATTTTGAACACGAAATCACCTTTTTAGGGTAACTGCTGTTACGTGCAGGGCTTTCTTTTCGGGTCGTTTATCTTGATAGGGTCTTGTCGTGAGTCGAAAATATCAATAGATTTGTTTAATTCGATATAAACTGAATCTAATGAAC
>DYOK01000156.1 GCA_020720565.1 Acetofilamentum sp. | reverse complement strand
CAGGGAATACATACGCATGGAGTCCAAGCACAGGATTAAGCTCGAGTACGGTATCGAATCCTACAGCCAATCCATCCGCAACAACGACCTACACCGTTACGGTAAGCAATACAGCCAGCGGATGTACAGCGACCGACCAAGTTACAGTGACTGTAAATGCAAATATGCCTACCGCCAATGCAGGAGCTGATGCATCCATCACTTGCACCTCGAATGTGGGTGGCGTAGCCATAGGCTCGGCCACAGTTGCAGGGAATACATACGCATGGAGTCCAAGCACTGGATTAAGCTCGAGTACGGTATCTAATCCGACATCCAATCCATCCGCAACAACGACCTACACCGTTACGGTAACTAATACTGCCAATGGATGTACAGCGACCGACCAAGTTACAGTGACTGTAAATGCATTACCAAATGTTTCTGCTGGTGTTGATGCATCAATTTGTCCTGGAGAAAATACTACACTTACTGCTACAGGTGCTTCAAGCTTTATTTGGGATAATAGTGCTGGAAATACCGCGTCTGTGACCGTAACACCAAGTGCTACCACAACATATATTGTTGAGGGTACAGATGCCAATGGTTGTAAAAATACAGATGATGTCACTGTTGTCGTTAAACCTATCCCGAATGTGAATGCAGGCTCTGATCTAGAAATATGCATCGGTTTGAACGCCACACTTACCGCAAATAACCCAGATACAGCGAATGTTTCGTGGAATCAAAGTATTTCCGATGGCCTAGCCTTTACACCACCGCTTGGAAGCAGCACCTATATTGTTACAGCCGATTTAAATGGTTGTATCAACAAAGATACCGTTGAAATATTAACCCATAGTTTACCATTAGCCAATGCAGGAGCCGATCAAAGCATCTGCTTTGGTCAAAGCACGCACATTGACGCTGGTGGTAGTTCAGGATTCGGAAGCATCAGTTACAATTGGAACAATGGCTTAGGAAATGGTCAATCGCATCAAATAACACCCTCTGTTTCTTGCGATTATATTGTTACGGCAACAGATGGACACAGTTGTAATCAAACAGATACCTTGCATGTTGAACTTTATAAATTGCCTACAATTCAATGGACTTCTCCCTCTGAAATTTGTTTTGGCGATACCTTTGTCATTGACGCTTCGGCTTCGGCAGGCTACAGTGCGTTAGAATATACTTGGGGAGACGCAAACCAAAATGATAGCTTAATAGTATTCCCCTCAAACACAACGTCATACTATTTAACGATCACCGATGAACACATGTGTTCAATTCACGATACCGTTGAGGTTATAGTTAACAAGTTGCCTACATTTGATACCCCAACAATCATTAGTGTAAGTAACTGTGGTGTTCCTAATGGCTCGATTACAGTTGGTGGCTTAGGAGGCACACCTGCATACGAATATAATATTGATGGTGGTTCATATAGTTCTCAAAATCAATTTACCAATCTTAATTCTATAGTTTATCAGCTTGGCATTAAAGATAGTAAAGGTTGTAAAGCTTATAGTTTATTTAAAATTGAAATCCCTTTGTGTATTCCTTCTGTAATTACACCCAATGCCGATGGTGTAAATGATACTTGGGAAATTCTAGGCATTCAATCTTTCGACAAAATAGAAATTCACATCTTTAATCGATGGGGTGACCAAGTATACTCCTATTCAGGTAGTGGAATGGGTTATGCAGATCAAAGTGTTAATTGGGATGGTACTTGGAATGGCTTAGAGTTAGCACTGGGAACCTATGTTTACATTTTAGATACTAAAGGTCAAGATAAAACCTACCAAGGTCTAGTAACGATTGTTCGATAACGATACGATTTGAGATTAGATAATCAATAGCAAATGCGTTAAAAAATATCATATGAGAAAAATACTAATATCAATAATTATAAGCTTGGGTATTACTGCTCAAGCTCAGCAATTATCTTTATATTCCCAGTTTAAGTTTAGTACTTTTCTGATGAATCCAGGACTGACTGGACAAGAGGAATATATGCCCGTTCGGCTTATTGTGCGCCAACAATGGCAAGGATTAGACGATGCCCCATCTACACAAGCATTAAGTGTGCACAGTAGAATTGGTAGAAAAAATATGGCCGTAGGTGGCTATATTTTTGCCGATAGATTTGGTCCAGAAACTAAATTGGGCGTTCAGTTAAATTATGCATATTTGCTCAATGTTTTCGAAAATTCCAAATTAGCTTTTGGGATATCGGTTAAAGGTTTTCAATATCAAATCGACTATAAGAGACTAAAAGCAATCAACGAGTCCGATGTACGTCTAAATCAAGAAAAAAACAGTGCATGGGTGCCAGATGCTGACTTTGGTGTAGGTTTGTATAACGATAGATATTACGTTGGTTTATCGGCCAATCAACTTATTGAATTACCCATAAGTTTAAATGGAGAAACGATTAACGACAATAGCATGGTTAGACACTATTATTTGCTTGGGGGCTATAAGTGGATATTGTCAGATAATTTTACGTTAGAACCATCGGCTTTAATAAAAGCAACTGAGCACAGTCCAGTACAAGTCGATTTTAATGTGTTGGGTTATTACAAAAAGAATTATTGGCTAGGATGCTCGTATCGTAGTTCGAACGATGTTACTGCAATGGCAGGTCTAAAATACCAAAAGTTTGTTTTTGGTGTTGCATACGATTATACCTTTTCCGAAATTAGAAACTTCCAAAGTGGCAGTTTCGAAATTATGCTTGGATATAACTTCTTCGAGAAAACGAAAAGCGGTTCAAGTTTATTATAAATGACCAACGTATTGGTTTGGTAACCCGGCTCACTGCATCAAATCAAAGCAGTGTAACTGGGGGTTTTTTCAATACAAACTTAGTTACGCAAACGAGTCGAATTAGCCAATTTCTTTAAGTGCTTTCTCTACTTCTTGTTCGGTGGCTTTTAGTTTATTCTTACAATATTTAATAAGCTCTGCAGCACGTTTGACCTTAGCTTCGAGCACATCGATGCCCGTGTCTTCTTGCTCGATGGTATCTAAAATAGTTTGAAGCTCTTCGAAAGCTTGATCGTATGTAAGTTCCTTTTTATTCATTTTTATAATAAAATTAATGTTTCTTTTAGGGATCAAGTCAAGTTATAAAAAAGCAAAGCATGAATGCAAATATCATTTTAAAATTGTCAGGTTATGTTTGTAACGCAATTTGAATAAAATAATGTGCCTTTTGTTTTTCTATGAGCTTAATAAATAATTAGTTATAAAACCAACAAATAGGTCTTAGATTCTAATTCCAACAATAATCACATCATCAATTTGATGCAAATCCCCAATCCAACGAACAAATCTATCGTGTAATTCTTTCGATTGCACGGACATTGGCAACGGTCTTAATTCAAGTAGAATCTCCTTAAATGGTTTGTATTTGAGTTTCTTGCCATCAGGCCCACCAAACTGGTCGGCATAACCATCGGAAAACATATAGATTAAATCGCCTTTGAACAAGGGGATCTCGTTTGTTTTAAAATCGACCAATTCTTTTTTGTAAATACCAATGGGCATTTTGTCTCCTTTTATTTCGTATAAACGATGCGTGTCGTCTTCCGCGGTTTTTTCGGTCGGTATTTCGGGCAAATCTTTAGAACGGATAATATACAAAGGATTATTGGCACCCGAATATTGTAGCATTTGTTTTTCGTAAAAAATCGCAACCAGCGAAATGTCCATTCCATCTTGTGCTTCGCCTTCTTTTCCGGTTTGATGTAGTGACTTAATTACACTTTGTCTTAAATTATCGAGCACATGACCCGAGGTTTGCACATCTGGTTTGGTAACAATTTCGTTCAAAAAAGCGATTCCCAACATCGACATAAATGCCCCTGGTACACCGTGACCCGTACAGTCGGCTGCGGTAGCAATCAGCACTTTACTTTTATCGAGATGCTTCATCCAATAAAAATCGCCACTTACAATATCTTTGGGCTTAAACAATATAAAATGATCGTCAACCACGTTGTGGATATCGTCAACCTTGGGTAAAATAGCCTTTTGAATTCTTTCGGCATAATGAATACTATCCGAAACTTCTTTGTGAATGTGTTCTATGTGATCTTTTTGCTTTTGAATCTCGTCTCGCTGGGCACTAATTTCTTCGTTTTGTTGATTCAATTCTTCGTTAGCTTCCTGAATTTTAATTTTTTGTGCCTGTAAAATGGCATTCTTACGTCTGATTTGCCTAAACTGTTGGAACACAATAACCGAAAAGATAATAATGATACCAAAGACGCCTAGAAAACCATAAATAATGAGCTGTTGCTGACGCGATTTAAGTTGCTGTTTCTCATTTTGTTGGTTGGCCAACTCAAGTGCAGCCTCCTTTTGGTCGGTTTCGTAACGGGTTTGTAATTCCGTAATCACATTTCGAGTTTCGTCGCTGTAGGCCGTATCTTGGAATGCTTTAAAAAGCTTGTGATATTTATACGCCAAAAAGTAATTATTTAAAGAGTCGTAGGCCTCCGAAAGCGATTTGTAAATATAAGGATACTCTCTTTTGATGCCATTTTTTTGAGCAATTTCAAGCGACTTGTCGAGCTGAAGGATTGCTTCGGTATAACGCCCCAATTGAATATTGGCCATTCCGAGATAGCTGAAGATAATGGTCTGTTGATATACATCTCCGATTTCAATACTTAAGGGTAATGCTTTGTCGAAATACTCCATAGCATGCTTGCCGTCGTTTTTGTTGATGAAAATTGCTCCTAGCCCAATATACGAGCCTATTAAGCCTTTTTTATCACCAACTGCTTCACGGTTTTTAGCACTTTGCTCCGAATAATAAACGGCTTCCAAAAAGTATCGTTCACTCACATTACTATATTGTAATGCTAATTCTGGTTTGTTTTTATTTATTAATCTTAAATTACGGTATTGTTCTGCTTTAGCCGAAAAAATATTCGACATATTACTCTGAGCATTAGCTATTTCCTTTTTATTGTCGGCATCGGTCGATATTTTTAAAGCTTGGCCATAATATTCCAAGGCTTTATTATGTAAAATAGTATCACGTTCTTTTGACAAGTTTTGATAAATAAGTCCAATATTATTATAACAGCTCGCCACACCATCAGGGAGCTTGGCCTCTTCGAACATTTTAAGTGCCTTTTGATAATTTTCGATGGCTTCTTTATTCTTCTCCCATTTGTTATAAATATTACCGAGAGAATTGTACGAAATACCCGCACCTTTTTTGTCTTTTAACGCTAATTTAAAAACCAAAGCTCTTTCGGTAAAGGTAACCGCTTTACGATACTGACTCATTTCGTAATACAAAAGCCCGATGCTGTTGAGCACTTTCGATTGCCCCGATGTATCTTTTAATGCCTCCCGAATACTAAGCGATTGATTATACAAGACCAAAGCTGTATCGTATTGGTTTATAGATTTCTGATAAATGCCTGCATTGTTCAGAATGGCTCCTAAAGTTACTTTATTTTTATTTTTATTGGCTTCGACATAGGCTTTGTCGAGATACTCAAGGGCTTGTTTTTTATCAATTTTTTTTAGTTTTTCGTGCAGCTCATTATAAATGCCGCTCTTGTCGCCTTTTGTTTTACTAAGTACATTCAACAAACTGTCAAGTTCTCGATTTTGCGCATTAAGCCCAAAACTAATGGCTAAGCCAGACAACAAAAGAATATTCCGTAGAAATATGCCGAATGGTTTGATATTAAAAAAACAATTTGACTCCATGTGCTCAAAGTTACAAAATAAACTCAAAATGTAAAGCGTAAAAAAACCGGCTTTTTTATGATTGGTAAAAAAGTCGGTTTAAATAATCCCACAAAAAGTAAGTTTGGCCTTGTAATTCTTGCTATGACTCAATCCAATTAATAATTTCTTTGTCGTCGGGATGGGTAGAAGGGCTAAAAAATTTGACTAAATTTCCAGCTTCGTCTATTAAATATTTCTGAAAATTCCATTTTACGTTTGAATCTTCGATTCCATTTTTTGCTTTTTCGGTCAACCACTGATACACGGGGTGAATCTCGTCGCCTTTTACCGAAATTTTAGACATCACAGGAAAAGTAACACCATAATTTAATGTGCAAAATTCTTTTATCTCTGCATCGGTACCTGGCTCTTGCTTGAGGAAATTATTCGCAGGGAACGCAACAATCACAAACCCTTTCGATTGGTATTTTTTGTATAGTGCTTCCAACGCCTCGTATTGCGGTGTAAAACCACACTTCGACGCCACATTGACCACCATTACTTTTTTCCCTTTTAGACTCGAAAAACTAAATTCCTTTCCGTCGATATCTTTGACCACAAAATCGTAAAATCCTGTTTGAGCCGATAAACTCATTGCAAATGCGATGGATATAACCATCATAATAATCTTTTTCATATCTCTTTTTTTAGATCATACTATAAATAAACACAGCTTAGCGGTATC
>DYOK01000004.1:5010-33525 GCA_020720565.1 Acetofilamentum sp. | reverse complement strand
AAAAAATTTTTATTTCTCTATTTCCAAAAATTGCATTTATTACTTGAATTTAGGAGATAAATGTGTTATACATATAAATTAGGAGTGAGGTGTGTTTTTTAATAAGTTTTTTAATGTATAAGGGAATGGCTTAACAAAATTTATGAAAGGCATGTCGACAGGTTCGAAACATATCACTAACTTTACCCACTTTAATTTATTATTCGATGAATATTGCCCTTATTGGCTACGGAAAAATGGGTCGCGAAATCGAGCGTATTGCGCTTAGGCGTGGTCATGTGATATCGTGTATCATCAATATTGAGAATGAATTCGACTTTGATTCCGATGCATTTAAAAACTCAGATGTAGCAATCGAATTCACCGGTCCCGATTCTGCAGTAAAAAATATTAAAAAATGTTTTGCCCAACGGATGCCAATTGTTGCCGGCAGCACAGGTTGGATGAACCAATTCGAAGCCATCAGACAAGAGGCTTTAGCTTCGGGGCAAACGTTCTTTTATGCTTCAAATTATTCAATTGGAGTCAATTTGTTTTTCGAAATGAATAAAAGCTTAGCTCAGCTAATGGGGGTATACCCAAAATACAAAGCCAAGATTGAGGAAATTCATCATATTCATAAACTAGATGCCCCAAGCGGCACAGCCATAAGCATTGCACAGCAAATTATTTCGCAGCATTCACAGTATCAAAGCTGGACAATGGAGCGTCCAAACGAAAACGATTTGCCTGTTTCGTCTTTCCGCGAAGGCGAAGTTTCGGGAACTCACCACGTAATGTACGAATCCGACGAAGATGTGATTCAGTTGTCGCATATAGCAAAGAACAGAATTGGGTTTGCGTATGGTGCGGTTCTGGCAGCAGAATTTATTTATCAAAAACAAGGCGTATTCGGGATGCCCGATCTACTAAAGTTTTAAAATCTTTGACGTATCTGAAACTAAATATTTGATATAAATACAACTCAATTAACAATACAATTTACTCATGGAACACAAGCAGTCTTTTTTTGCAAAATTATCAGGATCGTACCTTAAGTTTGGGCTTTGGTCGCTTTTCGTAGTGTTTTTAAGTTTTAGACTTCAAAGCTTTTGGTGGTTAATAATTATACCAGTTTTATTCGATATGTATATAACCAAAAAGGTGTTGAATCACAAGATTTTTAAAACAAGTTTTTGGATGCTGGTTTATCTGCTTGCGGTTATTTGGGTAGGTAATTACTGGCTGTTATTGGGATTGCCTATTGTGTTCGACTTGTATTACACCGAAAAAGTGAACTGGACTTTTTGGAAACCACGCGACATTAAAAAAAGAACGTTTGTCACCGACTGGATCGATGCCATTATTTTTGCGGTGGTTGCGGCTACCATCATCCGCATGTTTTTAATCGAAGCCTTTACTATTCCAACTTCGTCAATGGAAAAGTCGATGTTAGTGGGCGATTATTTATTTGTAAGCAAGTACCATTACGGGCCAAAATTACCCAATACACCACTCTCGTTTCCGTTTGTTCACCATACCATGCCGGGCACCACACATACGCCTTCGTTTTTAGAATGGATTAAAATGCCATATAAACGTTTGGCAGGACTTGAGCAGATTAAACGAAACGACATTGTAGTATTTAACTTCCCCGAGGGCGACACGGTTTGCGCTAATTTACAAGCAGCCAGTTATTATAGTTTGGTGCGTCAATATTCGCAAGCATATTCTGCTCAAAACAATGTGCCATACAATGAAAATTATGGCCGTAGATTATTACTCGAAAACCAAGTGCAAGGCGAAATACTGGCCCGACCTGTCGATAAAAAAGAGAACTATATCAAGCGTTGCGTAGCCATTGCCGGCGATACGGTTCAAATTAAAAACAGCCAACTTTATATCAATGGCCAAGCGCAGGAAACCTTCGAAGGCATGCAATACAACTATTTTTTGGCTACCGATGGACAAGCTTTAGGTGTTAATTTTCTAGAAAAATACGAAATCTCTGCCGAAGATGCCAATAATGCCCAGCGTTTTCTGGAGGGCGGAGAGGACATCAATTTTATTAAATCAGACTCCATTTTAAGCAAATTTAATCTTGCTAATTTATACTTGATACCTTTACCTGGCGAGAAATTAAACCAGATTAAAAATAACCCATTTATTAAAGCTGTAGTGCGTTATACTAAGTCGGCTGGGCAATATCACGATGGTGTTTTCCCCAATAAACCAGAATATTTTGCATGGAACGAAGATAATTTTGGTCCATTGTTTATTCCCAAAGCAGGTGCTACCATTACCTTAGATGCCAAAAACATTTATTTGTACAAACGAGCCATCGAAGTATACGAACACAACCGCTTGGTTATAGAAGGCGAAAAAATATACATTAATGGGGTGCTGACCCATCAATACACTTTTAAAATGAATTATTATTGGTTGATGGGAGATAACCGTCACAATTCTGCCGATAGCCGTTTTTGGGGATTTGTTCCAGAAGACCATGTGGTTGGTAAAGCACTGATGGTATGGTTCTCGAGCGATAAAGACAAACCATTCCCTTCAAACATTCGTTGGGATAGAATCTTAACTTTGATACATCCATAAGGACAAAGTTGTACTTAAAGAATATCAATATTATTTAATGTTTTTCTAAGC
Source organism: Acetofilamentum sp. (assembly GCA_020720565.1). Lineage (GTDB taxonomy): Bacteria > Bacteroidota > Bacteroidia > Bacteroidales > JAFGXI01 > JAFGXI01. The sequence goes on along the minus strand of DYOK01000004.1, from coordinate 30,885 downwards.
TTAAACTGTGTTTGATAACGACTTTACGCACTGACACAAAACGTTCTAATATGAATAAAATTCTTATTTTCTTTAGCATCTTGTTGAGCCAATGGGTCATTGCTCAAGATCTGGTTATTTTTAGAGATGGGACCGAACTACAAGTTCAGCTTATCGAAATCAATACCCAACAAATCAGTTATAAAAAGTTTGGCATGCCTGATGGCCCTACTTATACCATTGAAAAGGGCGAAGTTTTTATGATTAAGTATGCCAATGGCGAAAAAGAAGTTTTTGAAGTTGGTGCCAAACAAGCTTTATCGACAAATCAAAATGGCATATTTCAACAAAATCCGACGTTTGTGATCGATACAACAGTGGGGTTTTTCGGGGACAAAACATATCCTTTTGGGGCTTTAAGAATTCACTATAACAAGCTCGATAAGGTTTTGATTAACGATAACATATACTACTATGGTTTCGATTTTGCATACCTCAAAATAACCAATCCAGACTTAAAAGAGCATGGTAAGCAGATCGCTGAAAATTATTTTCCGAAGCTTAACTCATATTTTAACAAGACTTTGCCTGTACGAAATATCAGGCATTGGATTAGAAAACCAGGTCTAATATCCAATCAAGTTTTGTTCGAAAACTTTAACAAAATGAATTATGAGAATTTGGTAGTAGATAAAAACTATAACATTGCACCAAAGGACCTCGAAAAAATTGTAAAATCTTATGTGCTATCCGAAACGTCTGGGGTTGGCATGGTCATTAACTTAATCAATTTCAATCGTAAAAATGGCTATATCATCATGTATGTTACTTTTTTTGATATAGCAAGCAGAGAAGTTCTTTACTCGGTCGAGTCTGTTGGTAATACTTCTAAATTAAACATATTGAACTATTATTATCCATCGGCGGTCGAAACGTGTTTCCGTAACAACTTTCTGTTAGCCTATAAACGCAAATGGAAAAGCGATGAGCAAATTATCTTAAGACGTCGAATGAGATAACAATAGTTCGTTTACTTTTTATTTAGATTCTAGGGGATTGTTAAATCCAAATTTATCTTTTCTGCACACTTTCTTAACCTTAGCATAATGTCGCAATCATACTGAATTTGCAATTATTGGTGTTCTTGCATCCAAAATTCAAATTCAATTCATATGACAGATAACTTGCCGATTCAATCGCTTAAATCAGAACTTTTTAAAGGGTTTCTTGAATTTAGTCAAAGTATTGAGAATCTTTATCCGAGCGACGAGTTACTCAAAATCGATTTACACTGCCACGATTACAATAGCGACGTTCCCGATGAGCTTTTAGGACGGATTCTTAACGTTCCCGAAACATGGATAGAAACCGAAAAAGTCTTCGAGCTACTTAAGGGCAATGGTGTAAACGCATATACCATTACGAATCATAACAATGCGCGTTCGTGTTATAAAATGCAAAAACAAGGCGTTGACGTATTAACTGCTGCCGAATTTAGCTGCACAGTACCCGATTTTAATGTGGGCATTCACGTTTTAACCTATGGTTTTAGTCCAGAACAAGAAAAAAAGTTATTAAAACTAAGGCGTAACCTCTATGCGTTTCTAGAATTTGCTAAAGAAAACGACATTCCCACCATATGGGCTCACCCCTTATATTACTATTCGAAAGATTTACCAGAATTCGATTTTTTCGAAAAAATGTCGTTGGTATTCGAACGTTTCGAGGTTCTCAATGGCCAGCGAGATATTTGGCAAAACATGATGACAGTGGAGTGGTTAAAACAACTCAGTCCCGAAAAAATTAATGAACTGGCTCAAAAACATGGTGTCGATCTTCATCGATATTGCAGTTATCCTTATAAAAAGTCCATGTCGGGGGGCTCCGACAGTCACATTGGTTTATTTGCAGGCGAAACAGGAACCATGCTGCACGTACCTAATTTAAAAGAACGAATCCAACACACCCCTGTCTCGGAGCTAGCTTTAGAAGCTATCAAGCAGGGCCGGATGTATCCATATGGTCAAGCCAAAAGTTCGGAAAAACTGACCATTTCCTTGCTCGATTATGTGTGTCAGATTGCCATAAACAGCAAAGACCCAGGTCTTTTACGAATCATGTTGCACAAAGGCACTACCACTGATAAACTGATGGCTTTGGGTATTTCGAATGTATTTAGAGAAGTTCAGCATCACAAAGTGACTATGAAATTTGTCGAGTTATTTCATAATTCGCTTATGGGTAAAAAGCCCAAAATGTTCAATCGGTGGTTGGTATCCAAAAACTACAAACCAGTGTTTGACGATGTCGTTTCGTTGTCGGCCATCACACGCAACCCAAATCATTTGGACCGAACAGAGGCCTATCATTCCCGAATTGTCGATATGCACAGACATTTGTCGAATCTGCTTTTCGCTCGACTCGATTCCAAACTGAAGCAATTCGATTTTCAAGAGTTTGCTAAGGAAAATAAATTAAACGATTTAATTAAAGATTTCGAAATACCAAGCGAGATTCGAGCCATTATCAGTCAAAAAAGTGGTCAAAAAAATGCCTTTGTAAACTTTTTAGATGGGCTTTCGTTCCCTTTCTTGGCCTCTGGATTAATACTTGCGGCTCATTTTGCCAGTACCAAAGTGCTCTTTAATAATAGAAAGTTACTCAATCGTTTTTCTGAGAAAATTGGCCAGTATCAACACCCCAAACGCATGTTATGGCTAAGCGATACTTTCGACGATCACAATGGCGTTTCTTCGTTCCTTAAGTCGATGCATGCCGAAATAAAAGCACGAAATTTACCTATCGATATTGTGATTTGTAGTCATACTGTACAGGCAGACGACCACTTGATTGTATTAAAGCCTCTTTTGGATTTGACCTTGCCCATGTATCAAAACCAAGCCATTCGTATCCCTAACTTTTTAGAATTGCACCAACTTTTTCATCAAAACGAATACGATCGTGTGATGTGTTCGACCGAAGGAATTATGGGCTTAGCCGCTTTATATCTCAAACATGCTTTTACAGTCGAAGCCAATTTTTATATCCATACCGATTGGATTACTTTTGGTAAAACAACGCTGAATCTCGAAAAATCGAATTTAAATCGATTTAGACGATTACTCAGGGCGTTCTACAAAGGCTTCGATCATTTATTCGTTTTGAATACCGAGCAACAGAAATGGCTGACAGGTCGCGAAATGAATATGCGGCCTGAACAAGTGCACCTTACAGCACATTGGGCCGAATCTTACTTTGTGCCGATCTCAAAACAAGATAATCAGAACACTACCGCACCTGTTATCTTGTTTGCAGGGAGATTAAGTGCCGAAAAAGGCGTTATGGATATGATAGAACTCTATCAAATTTTATCTGGTCAGATACCCAATATAGAATTCAAATTTGCGGGTACAGGACCAGCCGAGAAAGAGCTTAAAGAGGCATTGCCACAAGCCGATTTTACGGGATGGATTAACCATTCGGATCTGCCAAGTGTATATTCGCAAGCCGATGTGTTGGTCTTACCATCAAAATTCGATACATTTAGCTTTGTGGTTTTGGAAGCATTAGCATGTGGACTTCCTGTGGTGGCGTATAATTCTAAGGGGCCAAAAGATATTTTAGATAACGAACAAGGTGGATATTTGGTAAACGATGTGAACGAAATGGCCGAAAAAGTGATGTTGCTTTTGAATAATAAGGAGCTACAACAATCGATTCAGACCAAAGCCATTAACCGAGCCAAAGACTACACCTCTGACCTAATTATTAGCAAATTGCTAAACAACGTTGGACTCCAATAACATAGCAAATTATACCTTGGAAATTAAAAAAGAATATTTAGTGGCTGAGCAATTCGCTATAACCTAACTTGTGATGGATCAGATTTGGTGGAAAAAAAGTATCATTTATCACATTTATCCGCGTAGTTTCTACGACTCAAATGGTGATGGAATTGGCGATATTCAAGGCATTATTCAAAAACTGCCCTATTTGGTCGGTTTGGGGATAGATGCCATTTGGCTATCGCCAATATACCGCTCGCCACAGACCGATTTTGGTTACGACGTATCGGATTATATGGACATTGATCCAATTTTTGGTCAGATGAGCGACTTTGACGAGTTAATTGAACTTTGTCATCAAAATGGGATTCGGCTCATTATGGATTTGATTATGAATCATACATCGAATCAACATCCTTGGTTTGTTGAGTCTGCGGCTTCTGAACAAAACCCCAAAAGAGATTGGTATATTTGGCAAGCCAACACCAACACCAAACCCATAAATAATTGGATGTCAGCTTTCGGAGGCAGTGCATGGTCATTAGACAAAACTACTAATTCTTGGTATTTGCATTCTTTTACACCCGAACAGCCCGATTTAAACTGGAGAAATAAAGATATGTCACAAGCCTACTTCGACATGGTCGAGTTTTGGCTTAGAAAAGGTGTCGATGGCTTTCGGCTCGACGTGGTGAATATGATTGTAAAGGATAAGTCGTTCAGAAACAATCCGTTGTACTTTAATATTCCATTTTTTCAAAAACACAAGTACAATCGAAACAGAGCGTCGACCTTCGAAATAATTAAAAAATTAAGAAGTATAGTCGACCAATATAATGAAAGGGTGCTCATTGGCGAAGTGTATGTTTCGCCTCCTGGAAGCCCAAAAATTGTAAGACGGTTTATTAAATTAGGAAAAAAGCGATTGCATTTGGCTTTCGATTTTTCAATAATTTTTAAACGATTTACGGCAAAAAATTACTTTAAATACCTTAAAAAGTTAAGCAAAAAGCAGTCAGGAATTGAATGGGCTTGTCATGTTTTTTCGAATCACGATTTAGGAAGGAGCTATAATCGTTTTCCACTAACCTTTTCGAAAGAAAAAAAAGCAAAAATGCAGGCTGTTTTTCAGTTCACAATACCTGGGACGCCTTTCGTATATTATGGCGAAGAACTCGGTTTAAGCAATGCAAAAGTGCCCAAAAGCTATCTACAAGACCCGCTGGGTAAGAAATATTGGCCAATATACTCGGGACGCGATCAATACCGAAACCCAATGCCTTGGACATCGGGAAAACATTCTGGTTTTACAATCGACAAGCCGTGGCTTCCGATTGCACGAGTCAATGCCTCTAAAAATGTACAGAATCAAATACATAATCCCAATTCGATGTGGGTACTTTACAATTCGCTTATCGAACTTAAAAAGCACAAACAAGCCCTTATAACTGGCAGTTTAGAATTTTATATCGAAGGTAAAAATGGAATTTTGGCTTATTCGAGATCTGACAATCATCAAAGCATTTTGGTCATTATAAATTTTAATTACACCAGTAGACGCATCGAGCTACCTTCAGACGCCATTTACGATTTGGTTTTTGGTACAAGCATGCAAGCCCAAGCAAATATTATCTCACATCGAATCGATTGTCAGGGGTTAAGTGCCACCATTTTAGAACGAAGGGAGTAAATAAAGTCGTCGACTTATTTATTATTTTCATAACTATCATTAAAACAAACCTTTAGTGTTATAAAATTCGACCTTGTTTTTTTATATACTTATATTATAGTGTATGGCTAATTTTAATGTGTAATTTAACATTAATTGAAGAATTTTTCCAAACATTAATTATATAAATTGCTTTTTAGAACGCTATATTTGTTGAAAATTAAAAATATTTTGGGCTCTAATATCGTTTTTTTAGTTTAGGTAATCCGATTTTAGAAACATCAACCCATCGTTTTATAAGCGTTTTAGCCCTTAATGTCAATAAAATTAACACTATAATTATTTTTTTTAAATCTTTAGGTATTGATATGATAAAAAGATGTATCTTGCCGACGTTAAATCAGACTGTTACATATTTCATAAAAAATACAACCACCATACGATTCATATCTTGGATCAAATTAAAACCTCACTACAAATATTTTCAACATACACCAATAACACTTCAATAATTATTTGTAGCCCTCTAAAAAAACAATAAATAGTCTATTTAAAAATCCAAAATACCATGAATTATCTAATTATCATTATCCCATTACTTTTAATATTCTTTGCGGGTGTTAAAATTATCAGGCCTACACATAGAGGATTGATTGAGCGTTTAGGTAAATTTCATAAACTGGCCGATCCTGGTTTTCACTGGATAATTCCAATTATTGATAAAATTTACCGTATCAATGTCACCGAACAAATGGTCGATGCAGAGCAACAAGAAATTATTACCAACGATAATTTGAATGCTAAAGTCGATGCCCAAGTCTATTTTAAAGTAAAATCGGACATGGAAAGCATCAAAGGATCGGTTTATAATGTCGACGATTATAAATGGCAAATTGTTAATTTATCACGCACAACATTACGGAACATTATTGGTACCATGACTTTAAAATCGGCCAATAGCGAAAGAGGGAAGATTAATGCCGAATTACATTCGACCTTACACGACGAAACTAAAAACTGGGGACTCGAAATTATTCGTACCGAATTAAAACAAATCGACCCACCTCACGATGTGCAAGAAACTATGAACAAAGTAGTTAAAGCCGAAAACGAAAAAATTGCAGCAGTCGATTATGCTACAGCAGCGGAAACCGTGGCTGATGGTTTGAAAAGATCAAAAATTAAAGAAGCGGAAGGATATAGGCAATCAAAAATTTTACATGCACAAGGCGAAGCTGAGGCTATAAAATTGGTTAACGAAGCCGCCGATCAATATTTTGTGGGCAATGCTCAACTATTAAGAAAATTGGAAGCACTCGAAAAATCGCTTGCTACAAACTCAAAAATTGTCGTACCTACAGGCAGCGATTTAGTCAATGTAATAGGCGAAATGGCAGGGATTGTGCCCCTCGATAAAAAGCACCTTGACAAGAAATAATTATTTTAATATATCAATAATGAACACAGGAACAGTAAAATTTTTTAACGAATCCAAAGGATTTGGTTTTATCAAAGATGACAAAACTCAAAAAGAGTATTTCGTACACTCTACAGGTTTAAAAGAAAACATTCGTGAAAACGATGTAGTTAATTTCGATCTTGAAGAAGGTAGAAAAGGTTTGAACGCAGTTAATGTAGTGCGTGCATAATCACTCTACTGACTAAATCATACTTGAAGCTCTGTATTTTACAGAGCTTTTTTTATGTATAAAAGCCATTAGGATCGAACTATATACTTATAGGTTTAGGTAAATCTATCGTTTAAACAAAAAAAATATCCGAAAACAATTGTGATGTAACAGGCACATCGGTCGTTTTTTGTTCAGATTTAAAGCATAAAATAATCAACAAACTTACATTCGGCTTTCTTTACCTTTTTCGGCTTTCTTTTGAGCCTTTTCGGCACGTTTTTCTTTTAAATTTTTGACAGGTGCTTTTTTAACGTTTTTCTTGCTGACTTGCTCTTTCATGGCGATTGAATTATTAGGTAAAAGAATTATAGAAATGGTTCTCTAGGTGTCGTATGGTGAATTTGAAAGGGCTAAGTTAAAACTTTTATATTCAGAAAAGCTGTTTAAATAAGATTCTTTTGAAAATGGGCCGTAGTATTTTAAAACAATTACAACAATTCATACTTGTTGAGACGAAAATTTTGTTCAAGATACATTGCAATTGGTTTAGGAACTGGCTTTTGTGGTATTTTGTCCCATGCAGTATATTCTAGTGAGAATTTTTTAGCAAGTTGTGCAATAAAAAAACGAATTTTCAAATCTCTGTGTGTCAGTTGATGCGACGACGAAGCGTGCAATGTTAATAGATTTAGTTTGATATTATAAAAATCCTCCAAGCTTGATTTTAACTCATCCTGACTCAGCAAGTAGCTGGAACTTACACCTGGGAACTCGTATAAGCCACGCCAAATGTCCTCTTGGCCTCTCTGCTGCATAACGAGTCCGCTTTCCGATTTAACGACAAGGTAATCGATATAAAGCGCTTTAACTTTGGTTTTCCGACTTTTGACGGGGCGCTCGTAAATGGTTTGTTTTTGATATGCCCAACACATATTCGATAGCGGACATTCTGGACACAAAGCTTGTCTAGGTTTGCAGATGGTGGCACCCAATTCCATCACCGCCTGATTAAAATCGCCCGGATTTTTCTGGCTCATATGTTCGGTAATCAATTTTTTAATAATTTTCTTGCCTTCTGGGGTGTCTATTGGGGTTTCGACATCGAATAATCGTGAAAAAACGCGATAAGCGTTGCCGTCAATGGCAGGTACCGATTCGTTATTTACGATGGACGAAATAGCTGCTGCCGTATACTCCCCAATCCCCTTGAGTTGAGTAAGGCTCTCGGAATTTGTCGGGAAAACGCCATTAAAATCTCGCACAATTTTCTGCGCAGTTTGATGTAAATTTCGGGCTCGGGAGTAGTAGCCTAAGCCTTGCCATAGCTTTAAAACCTCGTCCTCAGGAGCATTAGCCAAATCGAAAACGCTGGGATATTTTGCCATAAATTTTAGATAGTAAGGCGTGCCCTGAATCACTTGGGTTTGTTGCAAGATAATTTCCGAAAGCCATACGTTGTATGCGGTTTGATGTTGTCGCCAAGGCAATTCTCGTAAATTTTTACGATACCACGAGATAAGATTGTGCTCTAGAATCATTTAGTTTGTTAAAAAATCTAATTTCGACACAAAATTAATTCTATTTGATTTCTCAGAATAAAAAAAAGCTGTATATTTGCAACTCTTTAAAAAAAAGGTAAATAATTGATTTTAAATAAAATATTATGACAAAAGCAGATATTGTAAACGAAATCTCAAAAAACACAGGAGTTGAGAAAGTTATCGTACAAAAAACCGTTGAAGCTTTCATGGAATCTATCAAAGATTCGTTGGCAGATGGCACAAACGTCTATTTAAGAGGTTTCGGTAGTTTTATAGTTAAAAAACGTGCAGAGAAAACCGCTCGTAATATTTCGAAAAATACTACGATTAAAATCCCTGCACACAATATTCCAGCTTTCAAACCCGCTAAAACATTTGTTGGCGACGTAAAGAAAGTAAAGTAATTAATCCTTAAAGTATTACAGTCATGCCAAGCGGAAAAAAAAGAAAAAGACATAAAATGGCTACGCATAAGCGTAAAAAACGTTTAAGAAAAAACAGACATAAAAAGAAATAGTCTGTTATCGGGCCACAAAGATATTAAAACCTATAAGTCTCTGTCTTATAGGTTTTTTTGAATCTTTTAGACCCGAACTTACCAACATAGCATATGAATAACGATCTAATAATTGATGTTAAAAGTAAAGAAGTTGCCATTGCTCTTTTGCGCGATAAAGAGCTGGTGGAACTTAATAACGAAAAAAATAACATCCAATTTACTGTTGGTGACATCTATCTGGCCAATGTAAAAAAAACAATGCCTAGCCTTAATGCGGCTTTTGTCGATGTGGGCTACGAAAAAGATGCCTTTTTACATTACCTCGATTTAGGCCCTCAATTTCAATCGCTTAATAAATATCTTGATCAATGCCTTAACCCAAAGAATGCTGTTTTTGAATTGTCAAAATTCAAAACCATGCCCGATATCGATAAAGCTGGGAAAATTAACGATGTCTTAAAAGGTGGGCAAAAAATTATTGTGCAAATTGCCAAAGAACCCATCTCTACCAAAGGCCCTCGATTAACATCCGAAATCTCGATCGCTGGACGCAACTTGGTTTTAATGCCATTTTCCAATAAAGTATCTGTTTCTCAAAAAATTAAATCGGTCGAAGAGCGAAACCGTCTTCTTAACCTGATTAAAAGCATTAAACCTGCTAAATATGGGGTCATTATCCGTACAGTTGCCGAAGGAAAAAGAGTAGCCGATTTTGATGCAGAATTACGCGAATTAGTCGATAAGTGGGAGAATGCATTTAAAAATTTGACCGAAAAATCACCCGTACCGAGTTTGGCTATTGGTGAACTTAACCGCACAGCTGCTATTGTTCGCGATATGATGAACGAAAGCTTCAATAGCATTGTGGTTAACGACGAAACCATTTATAAAGATATTAAAGGGTATATATACGAAATAGCTCCCGAAAAAGAAAAGATTGTTAAGCTCCACAAAGAAAAAACGCCTATTTTCGATTTTTATGGAATCGAAAAACAAATTAAAGGCCTTTTTGGTAAAACAGTGGTCTTTAAACACGGCGCGTATTTAGTGATTGAACATACTGAGGCACTACACGTTATAGATGTCAACAGTGGTAATAGAAACAAAAAAGATGTCGACCAAGAAACCAATGCATTAGAAGTCAATTTGGCTGCAGCCGATGAGATTGCCCGTCAACTTCGCTTACGCGATATGGGGGGGATAATTGTAGTGGACTTTATCGACATGACATCGCCCGAAAACAGAAAAAAACTGTACGAGCGAATGCGAGACAATCTAAAACTCGATAGAGCAAAAAATCATCTTTTGCCATTGAGCAAGTTTGGTATTATGGAAATTACCAGACAAAGAGTGCGCCCCGAAATGAATATTAAAACGCGTGAGACTTGCCCTGTTTGCAAAGGATCTGGCGAGGTCGAGGCCACCATTTTATTTATCGACGAACTCGAAACTCATTTTAAATATTTGTCAGAAACCATCAATTCTAAAAAGCTTACATTAAAAGTTCATCCTTTTATCGAAGCTTTCTTAAACAAGGGATTTTTCTCGAATATCAGAAAAACGTGGTCTAAAAAATACAAGCGTAAATTGCTTGTCGAAGGGGTTACCAACTACCACTTTCTAGAGTTTCATTTCTTCGACGATAAAAACGAAAAAATAGTCCTCTAAACCATTAGGTGCTTAATCTGGGTTAAAGAAATTATAAAAGGCTGTCAATATTATTTGACAGCCTTTTTCTTGTTACGGATATCGGAACTTTATTCTTTTATCAGTTTGTGCCTATAGAGCATTCCCTTTTGTTGGTATTGAATAATATATATTCCACAGTTCAAAAATCTGGCATCTAGGATTTTGGCGTTTTGAGTTTTTGCGAATATTTTTTGGCCCGAAATATCAAAAATAACCAAATCGGATACTTCCGATGCCCAATTTATGATGCCATTAGTTGGATTAGGATAGCATAAGGCTTGCTCAGGACTTATTACTTGGATACCTTCACTGACACAGTACCGAACTCCGGCTTCGATGCTGCCAGTGTTATAGTCAATAAAAGGGCTGTTCGATGGAGGCGTCGCATCGCAAAAGAAGAAAGAGCCTTTAAACCAACCCGAGTTTCCTGTTTCGTTTGCAATATTAATTTGCCCATTTACACCACGAATGGTATCGGCATTAAAAAAACCATCGCCCATGGTTAAAGTCCCTTCGATGTATAACACTGCATCGTTGTTGACATTATCGATATTCGAGAAGCTATTCTGTAAATTAAATGTACTGCCTGTATTCAAATATAGTTTCCCAGAGTTGGTTGCATCAATTTCACCATCCATGGTGCCGTTGTTGTAGAAAATCGATAGGTTAGTAATTCGTCTAAAGTTAATCGTTCCGTTGTTGGTAAATGTACCATCGTTGGTCATCTCGTGTAAGTTAAGCGTACCGTCATTTACAAATGCACCTGCAGCCCATAAACTATCGCTTGTTACAGTGCCGTTGGTATGGTTCGAAAAAGAACTGTTACTGTACAAACTGTCTAGTTCGTCGATGGTGCCATAATTGTGAATGGTGCTTAAATTATAGATCAATTGATACAAATGTGCCGTACCATTATTGGTAAAAGTACCCGCATAGTTTCCTAATTGATTGATTTTTAATTGTCCGTTATTGGTAATTTGACCACCATTTTGAATTGCAATACCTATCACCGAGGCATTGGCTTGCAAAGTCCCATTGTTGCCTATGGTTAATGTTCCGGCATTCACCGACCAATAGCCCGATTGGTGCACGTCAAGTGTGACGATGTGATTAATAGTTACTTGATCGCCTGGCATGGGAACTGCAGACGAGCTACCCCAAGTTAAAGGGCTAGACCAATTTCCATTCATTACCGATGTAAAATTGGCGGAATTGGCCAATGAAATGATGAATAAGAACAATGAACTTAGTAGAATTTTTTTCATGTGTAAAGTATTTGAATTATAGTAAAGTGGTTAATTTACAATTTAAGGCCTTCGGCCTGTTTAATATTTTTCTTACTAGCATTAAAACAACCTCAAAAGCGACATTAATTTATTTTAAGTGTTTATTATGATATTTTCCAACAAATATATAAACTATTTGTTTAGTTGGCTTGCCATATTTCAGTCTGATTTGTCAATTTGTACACATTCTTTAGGCATTCAGATAAGCTGTCGACGAAGGAACTAACGTCAAGCTGTTTGTATTTAAATTGACAGAAAAAGGATTGTGACGTATTTTTATAAAATAATGACGGATTCGAAAGCCATTTATTAAAGACTTATGTATATTTTTGAAGCACAAATGCTTAATACTTCTAAATCGACTCTATGATTTCGGTACTTATTCCAAGTTACAATTGGGATTTAACAAATTTAATTCACGATCTTTTGCTGCAAAGCCAAAAGAGTCAGTATCGTATCGAAATTATTGCCAGCGACGATGCATCTGCTAGCCTTCTGAACGAGCAAAATAGCGAGTTAAATTTACTAGAAGAGGTTAGTTTTTTTGTTCAAGAACGTAATCTTGGTCGTTCGGCACATCGTAATTTTTTAGCATCTAAAGCAAAATATCCCTATCTGCTTTTTATTGATGCGGATTCTGCCATTGGCGAAGATTTTTTAAAGGTATATTTCGAAACGATTAAAAGCCAACCCGACGTGATAGTGGGTGGTACATTATATCAAAAACATAAGCCAGCTTCAGATTTCAGATTGCGTTGGAAATACGGGAAAGCTCGCGAGCAAATCACAGCCAATATTCGACAAAGCGACCCATACCGACATTTTACAGCAAATAATTTTGCTATCAAACAAACATGTTTCAGTCATATTAAATTTGACGAGTCTATTACGCAATATGGCCATGAAGACACCTTGTTTAAAGTAGAATTGGTCAGGAATCAATTCAATATCACACATATAGACGCACCTGTAATTCATCTGGGCATTGAAACAAATCATGTATTTATCGAAAAAACCAAATTAGCACTTCAAAATCTATTGATTCTTTCGAGTCAAAATAAAATACCGATTCAGCATTCTGCTTTGTTACAGGTTTCAAAATCATATTCAGGCATAATATGGCCTTTCTTTTGGTTAATTGGAATATTAGAACCCTTGCTAAGCATTTATCCCAATGTGTTATTGTTCGACTTGTGGAGGGTGCTTTACATCAATAGTTTTTCTAAAGGGAAAATAAGATCATGAACCCAATAGGATCTTTTAACGCTTGTGTTTTTTATTGCACGGGCAATTTTAATAAAACATACAGCTTTTGCAAAATATATAAGCCGCTAGTTATCAGTTTGGTTTTCGATTATTGTGTTTTAAAATCAATTTACACAACAACAATTAATGAAAAGCTCACTTTATAAATTATCTTACAAAAAATGTGTCGATATTTGGAATTAAATTATTAAATTGCGATGTAATGCTTATTGCAGTTTGTGCTTAAAAAAACGACTTTGTTTAATTTGTTAATATTATAGAACTTTATATCCATCAACAAAATTTAAAAATATTATGAAAAATTGGATCCTTATTTCAGTTGCGATTTTCTTGTTCTCGGCTTTAAATCAAGCACAAGCACAAAAAATATATAAAGTTGAATACGAATCGCAAGCCGATATCAAAGTGTATATCGTTCAATACGAATCACAAGCCGATTTAAAGGTTTACAAAGTCGATTACGAATCGCAAGCTACTGGAAATCAGGGAAAATGGTATTTTGTACAGTATGAGAGCCAGTCCAACAAAACAGTGTATTTTGTTCAATACGAAAGCCAAGCCGATTTAAAAATTTACATGGTAGACTACGAATCACAAGCTGGGTGGCGAAATACAGCCAAGCAGCATTTGTTTTTTTAGTTTGATTATCTGTTATTAAGTTAAAATATTCCCACTTTATCGGATAGGGCTGATAACTTTTTTAATCGAGGAGAATTCGATATAATATTTTTTTATTATCGTATTTTATTACTTAATGACAAGATTGACTAAGAACAAAAAATATTAAAATGACTTAGGTCTATATTTTCAAGAATCCGTTATTTGTGTTCTATGCGAACAGTTTTAAGAATTATATTATCGAACTACTTTATTTCTCTAGTACTATTATTGTTGATTTTGGTTTTTTATAAACCTATTAAACCATTCAGTGCAAAAATCAGCTCAAAACCTAGCGATTCGTGGAGAAGTACTGCACTTTTCGACTTGGATAATGATGCAAAAGAAGAACGCGTAGTGATTGAGCATCACGACGAATCTTATGGTTCAATTTCGGTTTACGACCAAAACGAAAGATTGATTAGCCTATTTAATTTTTCATTTATTCCTAAATTCGATTCGCGTGAAAATATAATTTTCGACGATTTTAATCAGAACGGACATAAAGAAATTGTGTTGTTTACTAGAAAAAGCGATTCTCTGTTTTTATCCAGAATCGAATTTTTATACGGAGTTTCAGAAAAGCCACTTATTTACAATACATTTTTAGATATCATAAAACCGATTGCAGGCAAACATCAATATAACAAAACGATTAAAAAGGCCGATTTCGAAAATGATGGTCAACAAGAAATTGTAATTTCGATTACAGCAGGGCACTCCATACTACCTCGATTTTTTTATATTTTTAATGGTGCCCAAAACACTCTAATTAAAAGCCCTATTAGAGCAAGCTCTGTGTCAGACTTTAAAGTAGTAGATATTGATAATGACAGCATAAAAGAGCTTGTGGTTTCCACTTATGCTTCTTGCAACGTCGATATTGAATTTTATGCCGATTTTATACCCAAGGATAAAGCCGATTCGAACTTGATAAAAGAAAAAGATGCTATGGTTCGAACTACCGATTGTAAATCGTGGTTATTGGTATATGATTCGGAGTTAAAATATAAATTCAACCCTGTTAGTTATGGAGAATGGACTGGAATATTGACCGTTCAACCTTTTAAATATAATGGTGTGAGTACACTACTGGCACTGTATACCAATGTGATGGACTCATTAGGTATGCCCAAAGTTTTGCTTTTTGATTTGCAAGGGAAGCTACTAAAAGATATTTCTCTATCATTCGAAAACATAGACCACCAAGATGTGAAATTGTCAACTTATCAAATTAATAACCAAACTTTTTTGACGGTACTAAACCACGAAAAACAAGGCTACACTATCGATTCGCTTTTTAATTTCAAATATGTTGAGCTTTCGCAATCAAATCAAGAAAATATTAACTACATCGAATCCAAATCGATAGATCAAACCATTGGCATAACTGTAGAAAACAATCGTCTAATGTTATACGATCAAGATTTAGATGTTTTGCAATCGTTCCCTTTGATTGGAATCAATTCGGGCATCGCGTTTTCAACTATTTCAAGTATCGATCAAGCGTCCGAACTTATTGTTGTGAATCTTGGGTCTGCAATGGTTGAATTAGTTATTAAAAAGGATGAGCTTTATAAGTTTAGGTTTCTATTGTGGCCTTTGTTATATATAATTATTTGGCTTATTGTGTATTATCTTCAAAAAATATCGTCAATAAGAGCTATCAAGGAAAAAAAACGATTGCAAAAAATCGTCGATTTAAGAACGAAAGAAATTGAGGAACAAAAAAATAGTTTATTAAAACTGACCGAAGACTTAAAAGAAAGAAATGATAAAGTTTATCAACAAAACTTGGAGTTGCAGAGACGCCAAGGTGAAATTGAACTGCTCTACGAAAGGGTAACATCGAGTATTGCATACGGAAAGGGTATTAAAACCGCTTTTCTGCCATCTCAAGAAAGAATTGAACAGCTATTCCCCGATGCCTTTATTTATTTTAGACCTAAAAATGTGGTAGGTGGCGATTTTTATTGGATACATCAAATCGAGAATAAAAAAATATTTGTGTTGGGCGATGCATCGGGCGAAGGTATTTCAGGAGGCTTCTTATCGTTTTTAGCCATCAGTGTTTTGAACGACCTTAAAATGACTACTGAAACTACTGCATCCGATATGTTGTCGTCAGTTAATGCAACTTTGTTTAAATATTTGTCCGATTATCTTAAGAATCCTAAAGATGGTATAGAAATGGCTGTTTTGATGGTCGAAAACATTAGTGAGACTGAACGAAGCATCCAATTTGCTTCGGCCAATGTGGCTATGCATTACTTGCCGAGCGATATGGTTATAGGTTACAAACTGTGTTTGGTAAACGACTACAGCATAAGGGCCGATTTCGATCGCCAAGTATTTAAAAATATCGATTTGGTTTTGCCCAGTGAATCCATGATTTATATGGCTACACAAGGGATGCTTTCGCAAGAAGGTGGCGAAAATCAAGAAGCTTTTGGGAAATCACAATTTCGTATAAATTTGCAAAGAATTAGCGTGCTTCCAATTAAGGAGCAAAGCCGAATTTTAATCGAAAAATTCGAAAAATGGCAAGGAACAAACGATCAAAACGATGATGTGTTATGTGTAGGACTGAAAATCTGAGGTAAGTGATATGGAGGGCGTGAGGGAGATACATCAAAAACTGGACGACTTTACAAAGAAATACTATTCCAATAAACTGATAAAAGGGATCTTGTTTCTTATCGGTTTTGTGGGTTCTGTGTATGTTGTTTTAGCATTTAGCGAATATTTTGGACATTTTTCAATTTCTGTTCGAACCGTTTTCGCTTTACTATTTGTTGTAAGTATAACCTGGTTCAGCTTTTATTGGGTTTTGATTCCTATTTTGGCCATTTTTAAAATTGGACGCAGACTCACTTTCGACCGTATTGAACGTCTTCTGCAATCCTATTTCCCTGAAATTAAAGACCAACTAAAAAACACATTGGAGCTCGAAAAAATGTATTCCAATGTAGTGTCGATTGAACTGCTTAAAGCTGCAATTGAACAAAAAGCAAGTGCATTAAAACTAATTCCATTCTCGCAAGCCATATCGTATCGGAAAAATTACAGATTGGCTTCTTGGATAAGTGTACCGATCTTGTTTATTTTAACGTTATATCTCTTTTCGCCTAAAGTTTTATCGGAAAGCACAAACCGTTTAGTTAACTACCAGACGCATTTCGAAGCCCCTGCTAATTTCACTTTTGTGATCGAAAATACAGATCTTTCGGTTCGTAGAGGACAAGATTTAACCATTGAACTGCACACTCAAGGCAAATATATTCCGAATCCAATCTACATTTCATATGGTGGGATGCGTTATTTACTTAAAACCGCTGGTCTTAATAAGTTCACTTATCAATTCTCGCAAGTTAATCAATCGTTCGATTTCAAAATCGAAGCAGAAGATGTGCATTCGAAACCGTATCAAGTCGAAGTAATGCCTGATCCTCAGATATTAAATTTTAGAATCGAAATTACACCACCGCCGTATACACAGATTAAACCCGTTAACCTCGAAAATACTGGCGATTTTGCTGTACCCGAAGGATCTTCGGTCAAATGGATTTTCAACACCAAAGATATCGCCTCGCTTTGGCTAAATTGGGGGAATAAAAAAAATCAAGCCATTAAACAAAATGGATTGGTTTATTCAATCGAACTTTTATTAAAAAATGATATAGAATATACTGTAGGAGCTCAAAATTCAATATTCTTAGAACCTGAATTGTTACGGTTTAATGCCAGAGTGATACCCGACGAATATCCCAATATTTACATAAACAGCTTGGTCGATTCGCTACAACCTTCGGCATATTATTTTAAAGGTCAGACCTCTGACGATTATGGAATAAGCAAAATTAAATTCTGTTATTCTATCGACAACGAGGCTATTAAATGTATCGAAATCCCTAAAGAGGGGAATGGGTTAATACAAGAGTTTTATTATGCTTACGATTTTAAATCCTTGATGACCA
This sequence comes from Acetofilamentum sp., assembly GCA_020720565.1. GTDB lineage: Bacteria > Bacteroidota > Bacteroidia > Bacteroidales > JAFGXI01 > JAFGXI01. Next base: position 12,906 of record DYOK01000004.1, on the reverse strand, counting down.
ACGGGCAAAATCTTAACTACCATTTCGAGGTATGGGACAACGATCAAGTCAATGGCTCTAAACACAGCAAATCGCAAGTTTTTTCATTCTTTTTGCCCGACCAAAAATCTATCGACAAGTTGGAGTCGGAGCAAGCCGAATCGCTTAAAGATAAAATCGAAGCTTCACAAAAATTAGCTAAAGACTTGCAAAAAGAAGTTAAAAACCTCAAGCAATCGATGATTAATAAAGATGTAACCGATTATCAAGCCTCTCAAAAACTATCGCAATTGGCCGAAAAGCAGAATCAACTTCAGCGAATGATGGAAGAAGCTGCAAAGGAAAATGAAAAGAACAACGAATTAATCAAAAATTTGTCGAAAGAAGATCAACAGCTCCTCGAAAAACAGCAACAAATTGAAGACTTGCTCAATCAGTTAATGGACGAGGAAATGAAAAAGCTGATGGACGAGATCAATAAATTGATGAAAGATTTTAATAAAGATGAATTCAATAAAATGAGCGAAAAGCTCGATATGACTTACGAAGATTTAGAAAAACAACTTGATCGAAATTTAGAGCAGTTGAAACGATTCGAGGTCGAAAAGAATATGCAAAAATCGATAGACGAGCTTCGCGATTTAGCCAAAGAACACAAGGAACTTTCCGAAAAAACCGACAAAGCAAGCGAATCGAAAGAAGCCTTAACAAAAGAACAAGAAAAGCACCAAGAACGATTAGACGAGCTTAAAAAAGAGATCGACCAAACGTTTGAAAAAAATAAAATGCTAGAGCAACCACTCCATCTCGACAATCCACAAGAATCTATCGAAAAAATTGGACAAGAGATGAAGCAAAGTAAACAGGCACTCGAACAAGGCAAAAGCGGAAAAGCATCGAAACAACAAAAATCGAACGCCGAGCAAATGGAATCGCTTGCCGAGCAAATGGAGCAGCAAATGCAAGAGCAAATGCAAGAAAAAGAGTCGCAAGATATGGAGTCGATTAGGCAGCTTATCGAGAATCTGAACACTTTCTCGTTTCAACAAGAAGCCACTATGTTAGAACTTAAAGGCATTCGTTTCAAAGACCCACGATACGTGCAATTGATTAATCAACAGATTAAGTTAGAAGAAAACTTTCAATTAATTAAAGACACTTTGTATCAGTTAGCTAAAACCCAAGCCATGTTAGCGTCTCCCATTAATAAAGAGATTTTAGTTATCGACAGAGAATTAGACAAAGCCCAAGAACAGCTCGAAAACAGACAATTAGGGCAAGCCCAAGCCGCTCAGCAAATGGCCATGACCTCGGCAAATAACCTAAGTTTAATGCTAAGTGAAGCCATGGAGCAAATGAAGAAGCAACAATGCAATTCGCAGTGCAATAAACCAGGAAGTAAAAACAAACCCAGTGGTCAGCCGAAACCAGGTTTTGGACAGCCCAAAGAGCAGGCTAAATCGCTTAAAAATCAAATGCAAAGCATGTTAGATCAGTTAAAAGAGGGTAAAGGAAGCAAAACCGGTTCTTCTGGCGACAATCAAAAAATTGGGAAAATGATAGCGGAGCAAGAAAAACTACAAAAAATGCTGTCCGATTTAGCCAATAGCCCTGGTATTTCGCCCGAAACTGCCAAACAGCTCAAAGAAATAAAACAAATATCTGAGCAAATCGAAAACGATTTGGTACAAAAGAACATTAATCCAAGCTTACTTAAAAGACAAGAGCTCATATTAACAAGGCTTTTAGAGGCCGAAAATTCAGAGTTTAAAAGAGACCAAGAACAAAAAAGAGAATCAAAAAATGATTTATCGCCCAAAATGAGTAACCCAAAAGAAATATTTAAGTATAAACAACAAAACCAATTGGGCGACGATTTTATTTTTCGTAATAAAGTAAAACTATCGCCTTATTACAAAGAAAAGTATCAAAATTATATCAATAAGATAAATGAATAAGATAGGAAAGGGTAGTATAGAGGTGAGCTCAACGGTTGAGAACTTATCTGAAATCGAACGATTTATCGATCAGTTTTTACAAAAGTATTCGCTTGGCGACGAGGTTTATGGCAAAATATTTCTTGCTGTGATCGAAGGGGCGAACAATGCCATTTTTCATGGCAATAAACTGGATCCAAAGAAAATGGTAAAAATCGATTTTGAAACTACTCAGAATGAACTAATTGTCGATATTCACGACCAAGGAGAAGGCTTCGATTATGCTAATTTACCCGATCCTACTTTGCCAGAAAATATCGAAAAACCAGATGGACGCGGGGTCTTTATTATCAGTAACCTGTCGGATAAAATTGAATTTAACGAAAAAGGCAACCAGATGCGTATCACATTCAATTTGTAAGCTGTGCCCATAAAATTCCATAGTCAAGAGATTGATTTTCCCGAGATACAGACCAATTTATTGATTTTGTGGTTAAGCACTGTTGCAGACATGTATTCTGTTAAAATCGGGAAAATTAATTATATATTTACATCAGATCAAGTCATTCTAAAAGTAAATCAAGATTTCTTATCGCACGATTATTATACCGACGTTATTACTTTCGATTACTCCAAATTGCCTGTAATATCGGGCGATGTGTTTATTAGCCTCGAAACAGTGCGGTCAAACGCCCTAGATTTGAATGTAGTTTTTATCCATGAACTGCATAGGGTTATCGTTCACGGATTACTTCATCTGACTGGTCAAAATGACAAATTACCACAAGATACCCAAGTAATGCGGCATAAAGAAGAAATAGCCCTAATCGAATTACAAAAAATTCTATCGAAATAATTTGGACTGATTCTAAATTAATTGTATTTTAGTACCATATTGCCGAAAGCGATTTGACCATATATTTGTGCATTACAAAATTAAGGTCAAATATGGCTTTCACGGTAAATATTCATTGCTGATTACGTGCAAAAAGAAATTTTATATGTTACGAAAAATCACGCAATTGGTAATTATAATTTAGGATTAATCTTGTCTTTTCGCAAGATATTGACATCAAATAGGATTTTAAAATTAAATTGGTCGAAGACCGTAAAATTCAAAATTATGGCTAAAGTATTGGTGTTAGGTGCTGGAATATCTGGTCATACAGCGGCGGCATTTTTAAAAAAGAAATTGGGGATAAAACACCAGGTAGTTGTTGTATCGCCAAGTGCATACTATCAATGGGTGCCTTCGAATATTTGGGTTGGTATAGGGCAAATGACGGTCGACCAAGTTCGGTTTAAAATCGAAACCGTATATAAACGGTGGGGAATCGAATACAAGCAAGCCAAAGCAGTTTCGATACACCCCGAAGGTACAACCGAAACCAACCGCCCGTTTGTAACCATTGAATATGTAATTGGCGACAAAATGGGCCAGACCGAAACAGTCGATTATGACTTTTTGGTTAATGCCACAGGTCCAAAGCTCAACTTCGAAGCTACGCCAGGGCTCGGTCCAAAAGGTTATACCACTTCGGTTTGTTCGTTCGATCATGCGGCCCATGCTTGGGAAGAATTACAGAAGTCGCTTGCAAAAATGGAAGCAGGTGAACACCAAACTTTTTTGGTTGGAACGGGTCACGCCTTAGCCACTTGTCAGGGTGCCGCATTCGAGTATATTTTGAATATTGCTTTCGAAATTAAAAAGAGAAATCTGCAGCATTTAGCCGATTTAATTTGGATTACCAACGAATACGAGTTGGGTGACTTTGGTATGGGTGGTGCGTTTGTTAAAAGAGGTGGATACGTAACACCAACACGTGTATTTGCAGAATCGATTCTCGCAGAGTATGGTATTCGTTGGATTAAACGCGCCGGAGTCAATAAAATCGAACCAGGCATTGCCCATTACGAAAATCTTGCAGGCGAATATTTAAGCCAAAAATTCGATTTTGCCATGCTCATACCTGGGTTTGCCGGTGCTGGTATTAAGGCTTTCGATAAAAATAACCAAGATATTACATCGGTGCTATTTAGACCCAGCGGGTTTATGACCGTCGATGCCGACTATTCGGTAAAGCCTTTCGAAGATTGGGCTGCATCCGATTGGCCAGAAACCTATCAGAATCCAACTTACGACAATATTTTTGCATCGGGAATTGCGTTTGCACCTCCACACTCAATGTCTAAACCGATGACTACGCCCAATGGAACAGCACTTTTCCCATCGCCACCACGCACAGGCATGCCATCGGGTGTAATTGGTAAAGTAGTTGCCTTAAACATTGTAGAACGTATTCAAGCAGGTAAAAAAATAGAATACAAACATAAAGCGAGTATGAGCCGAATGGCTGCGGCATGCATAGTTTCGGCAGGTTATGGTTTTATGAGCGGAAAAGCGGCCACCATGACCGTGTCGCCTATTGTACCCGACTGGGACAAATATCCTGAATGGGGTCGTGATATTAATGCAACTGTTGGGGAGGTTGGTCTGGCAGGCCACTGGATTAAGCTGTTTTTACATTATATGTTTATGCATAAAGCCAAAGGATATCCATTTTGGTGGTTGTTGCCAGAATAAATAATTTTCCCCATCGGGGATTGAGTAAATTACTAAGTGGTAGGAATTGCAATGTCAATGCTTATTTATGTAAATCTAGATATAAAAGTTATTAATAGGTCGAAGACTTTAATGAAATTGTTTTATGGAACCAAATCAAAATAAAGTAAGAAATTACAAAGACGAGTTTTATCCCCCAGTGCCGACATCTGGAACCAAATTCTGGAGATCTTGTGTGGTTTATCAGATATATACATTTTTTAAACTGAATTATAAAATCATGAGGATGGTTGTTAAAGGCCACTCATAAATTTATATAGTAAAGAGATTTATACATAAATTAATCGAAAGCGATGTAGAAGTGTTCGATATAGACCTTAGGGTTTCTCGAGCATCTCTCTTATTTTAACTTTAGCTTTAGATAAATTGGACTTTGAAGTGCCGATAGAAATGCCAAGCCTATCGGCAATTTCTTTATGGCTAAGTTCCTCAACAACATATAAATTGAACACCATTTTGTAGGCGGGTGTTAGTTTTTGGATGGCGTCGATAATTTGTTGGGCTTTAAATTGATTGATGTCAAACTGCTCCATATCCTCGTCGGTATCGTCCATTTGCTGCACCAGATGGGGGTGTTCCACGTCTAAATCGGTAGCAAATTCACGTTTACGCCTAATGTAGTCGATGGCGTTATTGACCATTAATCGGCGAAGCCAGCCTTCGAATGAGCCTTGATAGTTGAAATGCTTTAATTTCTGATACATTTTAATAAACCCATCGTGCAGCAGATCCTCTGCTTCGGCACGATCTCGGGTGTATCGCATACAAACCACCAACATTTTACTATAAAAAGCCTTATGCAGCAGCTCTTGGTACTTTCTTTCGTTTCTAAGACAGCCTTCGATAAGTTCTTCTAGTACTTCGGGTCGATTAAGGTCCATTTATTTTTTTTAAATATCTTAGAAATTAAAGGTATAAACCTAATTAACAAATTTATAACTTATAGGTAATATGGTTTTTGCTTTTAAACTGTTTATCATAAACAAAAATAGTAAATCGTTCAGTAAACTAGTATGTTATATCTAAATATTAAAAAATACTATTTGAATCGACTGTAATCACATTTTTATAAACCGCTTCGTAGACGTAGAAACTTGCATTAAGTTGCTCAAATCTGAGCAGTATAACGCACCGCATTCTATTTGTTTTTAGGCAAAGTTCAAATGAGTTGTCAATTTAACATCATCAATTTGTTTAGATGAAGTAAAACATAAATCCGTTTGATAAAAACAATTAAAATGATGAAAACACTTATTTTTTCCAATTCAAGCTTAATAAATGGTGCCCGATGCGACAATTTAAACACATATGCTTTTTGCAATGTTCGTTTTTTAGCTCGATAAGGCCTTGCGAGAATAGAGCATTTGGAATTTTTAAACCCAAATTATTCCAATTTTTTGTAATTTGATTGACCTCTGGGGGAATGTGTTCGAGTATTTCGAGTCCTCTTAATAGTAAATCTTCGGTGTGAGTTTGAGACGCATAAATGCTTAAAAATGGGGCAAATGTATTGATAAACAAATGATTAATAAATGACTTGCTCATTTTTTTAGCCCGTTTTACACTGTGAGTACCCAAACGGAAGTGTGTATCCCAATAATTACTGGCTGTAAAATCGAATAATTGATGAAAGGCTTCGATTGTTTGACACTGCAAAACATGAGGCACCAAATTTTGGAACCGGTGAAAAACCTGTGCAAAAAGTGCTAATCTCACCGTTGGGAAATGGTCGGGTCGTGTTTTGCTAAACTTCCAAAGTTCCGAACGGATTGGCTTAAGATTATATTTTTGCTTTAAGTACTCGTATTCAGTAGTCAATTTTGTTGTGTATTCGTCTTGATTGCTAATTTCTAACCATCCCGCTTGGCCAAATAGCAAAGCCTCTAATTCGAATATTTCGGTTTGATGTTTTTGCAAAATTTTAAGCGGCAGCGATTTTGCTAACAGTTCGAAAGGTATAGCGTTAATATTGCCACCAAATCCTTTTGCTAAACCTTGGTACAGGGCTTCGTCCCAATGGGTCTCGTTGTAGTTGAGCAATTGTTCGAAATATTCACTTTTACGCTGCAAACGTTTGATGCTAATGCTTTCGATAAACGATTCAATCTTGAATGGGTCTATTGTTCCGATTTCTGAAGCACAGTGAATCCAGTCGTTCGAATGGATTAGTTTTTCATATGCCTGATAGACTGAGTCTGGGAATTGCATTGGGTATGTAGGCACCATCGCCCCATCGGCTTGATAAACCTCGGTGTCGTGTTCAAAAACTAAATGCAGAATCAAGTTTTGATAAGCCTTGTTTTTGTGATGTCCATGCCCATTCCAATGCGATGATTTGACGTGAATTTCGACATTACCTGCCCAAATGGTGTCGCCAATCTTTATCTTCGAGTTAAAAAAATCGGGACCAGCATCGAGGTTACGTTGCCCAGCAGAGATAATCTCAAATTCGGTATTTTCGAGAAGTTTATATTCGAAAAGAAATTGAAAAAAGTCTTCGTTCATGGGTTTGATGGTTTGTGAAGAGCTCAGGAATTGTTAAGAAAAATATATTTCAGTCAATCTCTTAAAATTGGGAATAAAAACACAAAAGGCCTAACAAAGTTAAGCCTTTTGTATGTATTATGTTATTGAAAAATTACAAATCGGCCGATTCTACTTGCAAAATCTCTTTAGTTACGTCGTTATAAACTATTACAATAAGATGCAAATTGTCGGCGTTCCATTCGGAAGATAAATTAAAGCTCAAGTTATATCCAACAACTTCGTTTTTATAATATGGAACACTTGTTAAATCTTCGCCCCACAAACCATTAGCAGAGGCGCGTAACACGTGGTTGTGTTCGTAGTCGGCAATGCGTTCAGGGTCATGGTTATAGAATAATTGCGGTGCAATGATATGACTTTCTGCAATAAAGTATTGAATTTTAAGTAAAGTATCGATTGTTTCATAAGCCTTTACATAGACTGCTGCGACAATTTTATTGTTTTCGACTTTAGCATCTTTGATGGCCATACCTAAGAGTGGGGCTGAATCTTTATGATTTGCAATTACTGTTCCCCAATTGCCATGGTCGACTAATTTGTTATCGGTTGCACCCATTCGATTCACCATGCCTACAGGGGTGTAGGGAATGGCAAAATAGTCGCCAATGTGAGTAGCAATGGGCGTAATGAAATTAGTGGGATATTGTGTCGAGATCTCGGTATAATAGCCGTAATGTATGGCTAAAGGAACAATTTGATCGCCATAAAGATTGTGTAAACTGGCCAATTCGATATGGGCATTGGGGCAGAAGCCACATTGGTGTCCTGTAAAATCTTCGATCAGAAATTTTTGTTTGGTGCTGAATTCTA
>DYOK01000004.1:0-4910 GCA_020720565.1 Acetofilamentum sp. | reverse complement strand
GTATAAACAGGCTTAAAAAATGGTTCCTCAATTTTGTCGCAAGCATAAAACGAACCTAAAATTAAGACAACCAGACTAATATATAAACTTAACTTTTTCATTGGTTACACAAAATTTAAATGTAAAAATTAAAATGTACTTGAAACAGAAAGCATTACGCCCTCGAATGCGGGGACATATCGGCAAACACCACCTGCACAAACCACGCCTTCTCGCTGTTTTCCATACGAAATTTGAATTCGGTTGGCTTTGCGGCTATACCCAAACGAGCCGGTGTAATAGTGTGTGCGGTCTGCACTCATCTCGTTACCATAATTCCACTGATCCCAAATAACAAAAAACCAGTTGGGCGAGATGGAATATTCCAGCATAGCCATAGCCCAACTTCCTTTGTCTTGCTTGCTAAACAGGTGTTCCAGCTCGGTTCGTAAGGCATGTTTGGTATTAAACTTATAGGTGAAGTCGAGCACGCTGATGTGAGAATAAATTTTGCCATGATACGAGCCCACATGAAATACATTATTGTCAAACTCTTGGTATAGTTGGGTAAAACTACCTTTCCATTTGTCGTTGAATTTCTTTTCAATTTTAACATTGATATCGGTGTACCAGTGTTCGCCTAAAGCAAAAATATCGGACTGATAACCTAAGGTTCCTTTTTCGCCTATAGCAAAACCATCGATTGAATCGCGTTTAATGTCGTTAACCCAAGAAAGTCCTAAGCTTAATTTGGTGCCGTATTTGCCGCCCAGTAGGCTGTTCTTTTTAAACTTATAGCTAATTTGCGATTGCAAACCCATTTCGCCTTGAGCCTGTGTGGCAAATGGGTACATGGCCGATAGGGCATAGGTGTGCTCTTGAGCTATTGCAGGTGGGTTATTGATGAGTAAACTCGACGAAGATGCATTTCGATCGGAACGATAGTACATGTTGTCGAGACGTTTGGCCGAAAGGTAAATGCCTAAACCTTTAGTAGAATAGGTTGCGTTGAGCAAAATACCATGCCCAGACTTGTAAATAAAATTATTGTCGGCAGATGGGTCGTTGGCTTTATAAACATATTCGCCAGAAAGATTAACGTCTTTATAAATAACTGACAATCGTCCAGCACCTGAAGCCACATTGGCCGGAAGATTTAAGGTGGTGTGCTGTGGATCTTGGTATCGGCTGACAAAGCTACCTCCAATTAGGAAATAGGGTATGTTTTTGTTTGTAATATCGAATATTTCGTTGATGCTCAACTCGGCATCGAGCCCACGAATCATTCCAGAATAATCCCAAAAATTACGTTGACGAGCAATCAAACCTTTAAAATAAATGCCTTTAAAAGGATTGTATTTAAGCTGAACGCCTTCGAAAGCGTTGTCGTAACCCAGTGTTTTTTCTTCGTATGCACGTAAGATCATTCCGCTTCCAAATTGTTCGTAAAAATTACCAACGGTAAATTCCAACTCGTCCGATTTGTACGATAAATATTTGTATGGCATACCCATACCTTGGTAACGGTCGTCGTATCCAATCATTGGGGGTTGGTACAATTCGAATCTCAATCCAGCGGTAAACTTTCCGTATGAATAATTGAAGTTTGCATAGCTATTGATACCAAAGCCTTCGGGCTTTTTAGCTTTGCTTAACGAATCGGTATAATAAGCTCCATCGACTTGCAGATTCCCCGACAATATGCCTTTGGTTGTTTGCTCCTGTGCCAAAACCGATACAGAATACATTCCCAAAATAAGTAGTATAGCTTGAATTCTCATCTGTTAATAATTTGCGATTGTTGATTGATGATTTGTCTGACCCGCAAAGCGGGGTTGAGGTGTTTATTTGCCTGCCTGCCGTCAGGCAGGATAGATCTATCGACCGAAGGTTGACAGATTCAAAATGGTTTTACATATTGTGTTTTAATTGCGGGTTCGATAATTCACTTTACTTCACTTCGACAAGCTCAGTGTAAACTGGCTCAGAGCAGGCAAGATTGACCATCGCAATAAATTTATTCTGCCGCTAACTTACGTATGAGTTCAAACAAATGAGCCTCGTCACCTTCGGTGTAAGAAGTATGTTGTTCGACAAGGTTTCCTTTTTTGTCGTAGATGAAAATATGAGGAACATTGGCTACATTCATGGCACGTTTAAAATCGCTGTTGGCATCCAATAAAACCACATAAGGCCACTCGTTGGACTGAACAAAAGGTGATACACGTGCAGATGTACGTGCATTATCGATAGAAACGGCGTAAATTTTAACACCAGTTTCTGCCACCAATTTTTCGTATTCGTCAACTATTGAATTAAGCTCTTGAACGCATGGTTTGCACCAAGTAGCCCAAAAATCGATAATAATAGGCCCATCTCCTTTGATATCGGCGGTATTAAAAGGTTTGCCGTCGACATCTTTAATTTGTACCGAAGGAATTTGTGGGTTTTGAGCTGTGGCCATACTTGCCGCTAAGAACACCATAATTGCAAATAGAAAAAATCGTTGCATAGTTCAATTTTTTTTCATGGTTGATATTCGATATTACGAAGCTGCAAGTTAAATGTTTTTGCCATTCACTAGCAAAGCTAAATTCGTTTTTTTTACAACAAATGGGTAACACAATAATTCGGCCACTGCATTTGGAAACAAGCGAACATGCGGAAGTGTTTTGGGTTTAGCTTTTTGAAACGTGCATTAATACCAAAACACCTTCAAATGTAATTGGTATAAAACAAGTTATTAGCTTAATGAAATCGGGCACTAAGTTATTCTGTGGGTTAGGGTAAAATTGATGCACTGAAAAAATTATTTGGTTCAAAGTCATGAATCATATTTAAAAAACTTATTTTTACATTAAAATCTAATATTATGAAATCGATATTCTTAATTGTTTTAAGCTTTGTAGGCTTTGTAGCTATTGCCCAAGACCGAGTTTTAATGAAAAGTGGAGAGGAAATAGAGGTCAATATTCTTGAGGTTACTTCTGGTGAGATTACATACAAAAAAATTTCTATGCCCGATGGCCCGATTTATAGAGTCGAAAAGAATGAGGTGTTTATGGTTAAATATGCCAACGGCACCAAAGAAGTGTTTGGGCATAACCAAACGATTGAGAAAGCCGAAGCGACCACACTTTATAAACAAAACCAGAGCTTTAAAGTGGATACAACGGTAGGGCATTTTGACGATCGAGTCTATCCTAAAGTTAGAGGCCGAATTCATGGAAATAATTATTATAAGATATTTAACTCATCGAAAATCACATTTTACGGATACGATTTTTCATATCTTAAAATTACCAATCCTAAGTTAGTTGGATATGGACAAGATATTGCTAACCAATATTTTAGTGTTCTAAATCTGCGTTTTAACGAGCTGCTTAGAGCGTCAGATATGCAACGTTGGATGGGACTCTCCAATTTTAACTCAAATCAAATGGTGTTCGATAATCATAAAGCGATGGATTACAGCAAAATGGTTGTGGACAGAGGTTACAATATTACTGACGAGGATCTGAGTAGAATTGTTAAATCTTATGTTTTGCCCGAAAATGATGGGGTAGGAATGGTCATTAATTTAATTAACTTTAACAAAGTAAATGGCTATGTAATCATGTACGTGACGTTTTTCGATATTGCAAGCCGAGAGGTTTTGTACTCGGTCGAAACCATTGGAGAAACTTCGTCTATCGATGGCGTAAATAGATATTATCCCACAGCTGTCAATACGGGGTTTAGAGACGTGTTTCTAATAATTTTCAAAAGAAAGTATGCAAGCAATGGCGATATTCCCAATAATCTCAGGTTAAACGACTAGTTGCTTTTATTAGAGCTCTTCGAGCCGTTCTATCAATTCATTCTTTTTTCTTGTGGCTACAGGAATTTGCGATCCATCGGTAAGTATGGCAAACCCGCCAGCTTTTTTGTGGTATTTTGCTAAGTACTTCAAGTTAATCATATGCGATTGATGGCAGCGGAAAAAACCCTGCTTCTCGAGAATGTCTTCGTAATGTTTGATTGGTTTCGAAACTAAAATCGATTGAGCCGTGCTAGTAAAAAAACTGGTATAATTCCCATCCGACTCGCATCGGATTATTTGATCAAATTCCAGTAAATGAATGTCGTCGCCGGTATGCAATACTAAGCGTTTGGCTTGAGACTGGTTGCGGTCGGAAAGTAAATTATTGAGTTGTATTTTTAGGTTTTGCAAATCTAATTTGTGCATGGCTTGCCCTACTGCTTCGAAAAACAATTCGGGGTCGATGGGTTTTTGGATGTAATGCAAGGCATTCATCCGAAAGGCTTCTATGGCTTTGTCGGCATGTCCCGTAACAAAGATAATTCCGAATCGGATAGGGTTTAAGCTGGCCAACAAATCGAAAGCTGTACCGTCGCCCAAATCGATATCTAAAAAAACTAGCTGAGGTTGTAAGGTCTGAATTTGGGTTCGTGCTTCGGCTACAGAGCTGGCCTGGCCAACGCAGTGTAATTCCTTGCTCATTAACTGAACTAAGGTGTGTAAAGCTGCTCTAGCGTCGGGTTCGTCGTCGACTATCAAACATTTTATAGCGCTTGTATTCATGTGTTTTATCGATAACGCTTGAGTGTATGTGTCGTAAGGAATTGCGAAGAAGTTACCTGTCCACCAGCACGAAAGTTTGAGCGGGCTACAACGCTTGAAATACCACTGAAACAGACCGGCTTATGGCATATAGCCTTTGTTACCATTTGTTATTCTTTCAATTCGTTAATTTCATTTTCAGATAAACCTGTGTATTTCATAATTTTCGCAACAGGTTCTTTGTCTTTTATCATTTCTTTTGCAATTTCAATCTTTCCTTCAATCTTTCCTTCAATCTTTCCTTCTATCTTCCCTTCTTCATATTTCGTATCCAAGGAATTTTGCATGTCTCGGTAATATTTCAAAC
>DYOK01000155.1:3690-6446 GCA_020720565.1 Acetofilamentum sp. | reverse complement strand
CTTTCGAAACGCTCGAAATGGACGATAATCTTGCAGAAATAGCTCAAATGTTATTAACAACCAAGCTATTACATCCGTCGGGCGATTATCACATCGCTATTGCACAAGGAAGTAATATGCGTCGAATAGGCCGCACCTTGTTTGGACATCGATAAAGCCTAGAGCGTTTAAAACGATTTAATGGTTTGCTTTTTGTGCCTCAACTTTGACAAATCGAATCTTCGGCCAAAGAACAATCTAAAATTACCTATGTTAGAAGTAGTCGAAATTTCTTTATAATTGTGAACCGAGTGAAAGTCGTTGTAATTCAGCCCATAGTAAAAGAATTGGCCATTGTAAGTGATGGCAACTTTATTACTCATAACCAGTCCTAGTTGATTTTTCTCGATTCGGCGTTCTTCTCTTTGGGCATGTGCTGTTTGGCGTTGCCATACAATTCCTGGAACGACCGAAAGGGTAATCATTAATTTCTTTCGAATCAAAAAGTTAAAAGCATAGCCAATCATTGGGCCTAAATCACCCGAGCCAAATGTACGAACCATATAATCGCTTGGAACTTCCAAATCCTTAACAAATTCGTATGGAACAATATTGGTGTCGTTAGAAGTAAGGTTAAAGTGTGCAATAAAACCTAATACCAATGAACCAGCCATCTTCTTCTGTCTTTCGTTTTGAATAAATGAGGCTCTATATGAGAATTTTTTGTTGTTTACTAAAAAAAAGAAAGCACCTCCTACATCGAAACTCTCTAGATTTGGATAGATGGGGTAATTGCCATGAATTTTAAACGTTGAATCGATAACATCAGGGTTTTGAATATAAAAGCCCTTGTATCGATTAAAATAGAAATCGACTAGAAATTTATGGGTATAGATGTTCATTTGAGCATCGAAACGCTCAGTTTTACCATAAATATCGTCGTCGTTATTTACAAATGGTAAATTAAATGCTACGCCAAGCCCTAGCCATTTGTAGTTGAACCCGAAGCCAATATTAAACCGATCGTTTGGTGCAAAAGTTAGTTTTGATTTGTCCTCTAAATTATTGACAGTAAAGTGGTTGTATTTTGATTTACCAAATATATATAGGTTAAGTCTATCCGATAAATCTTCGATATAATTGGTGTCCATTTTAACTTTTTGGACACTTAAGTCCAAATGCCCATCAGTTTGCGACAAAGCACTAAATCCTAAAAGGATGGACAAAACCAAAACAAAATATCGAAAATCCAAATTCATTTACCCTATAATTTCAACTTCGTCAATTCCAGGTGTAGCATCGGCCATTTTGCGTTGTTGCTTGTTAAATCGATACACAATAAAACTAAAATATAACAGAATAAATCCCAATAGATTGATTACCGAACCAATAACAAGCATTAGTGTTTTGATGACCTCCATTGGATCGATTACCATTATTGCTCCTAATCCGGCAAATGCAATTCCATTGCCTAATAAAAACATGCCTGAGTTTACAATTTTACGTACTTTTATTGCGAACACAATCTGATAAATACCTGTAGCTAAAGCCCAAACTCCAATCACAAACATTAAAAATTCGACCATTTGTTCGGTGCGAAACAACATGGTTAATCCAAGCGAAAGGTTAACGATGGCTTGCAACAAATAGTAAAAATTCAATATTTTATTTTTGCGGTGATTGTTATATGTAACCACCAACATAAATGACCCAAAAGCTGTCAGAAGAATGCCTAGCCCTTTTACCGCAGTAGAAAACAAATCTTGTGGAAAAAAAACAAAAATAATTCCTACAACCAATGCAATTGCACCGCTAAAACCTAAAGTTGTCCATCGAATCTGTTTCATAATTATTTATTTGAATGTTACATTTTTTTATTATGTGACTTTTGATTTTGCTAAAATAAATGATTTCTTACAAAAAACCCAATTCCAATTGAGCTTCTTCGCTCATCATATCTTTGGTCCATGGTGGGTCGAAAACTAAATTGACCGAAGCCGAATTTACAGATTGTATAAAATTGACTTTATCGCGGACTTCCATTACAATGCTGTCAGCAACAGGACAATTGGGTGCCGTAAGGGTCATGTCAACTTTTACGTTGTATTCGTCGTCGATGTCGATATTGTATATTAATCCCAATTCGTAAACATTGACCGGAATTTCGGGGTCGTAAACTGTTTTTAGAACGCCTACTATGGCTTCTTCTAAATGTAATTTATCTTGATATGTAGTCATTTCTATTGATGATTTTTGATTGATGATTTTTGATTGGCGATTGATGATTAATTATTAGCGATTGTTTACTTTTTAATCCTTAATCATTAATCTTTAATTCTTAATTTGAGGTAAGTTTATTTTTAGCATCGTAGGCGATGGCAAATAATTTCATTTGCTTTATCATGGACACTAAACCATTGGCTCTATTGGGCGATAAATTTTCGCGAAGGCCAATTTTTTCGATAAAAAATAATTCGGCATCTTTAACTTCCGAAGGAACGCGTCCGCTCATCACTTTAATCAAAAGGGCAATAATCCCTTTGCTGATGATGGCGTCGCTGTCGGCCGTATACATTAACTTTCCATCGATCAATTCTGCATTAATCCATACTTTCGATTGACATCCGTCGATAATATATTGCGGGGTTTTAAATTTTTCGTCAATCAAAGGTAATTCTTTTGCTATTTCGATAATATAGTTGTACTTGTCCATCCAATCGTCGAAAATCGAAATTTCGTCGATAATGTCTTCTTGTATTTCTTGTATTGTTTTCATG
>DYOK01000155.1:0-3590 GCA_020720565.1 Acetofilamentum sp. | reverse complement strand
ATAGGTCGAAGACCTTAATCGAGCATGCTGCAAACTTTTTTCAAAGATGCTACAAAATAATCGATTTCTTCTTTGGTGTTATAAAATGACATCGACATTCTGACCGTTCCGCCGATGCCAAAGTAAGCCATCAAGGGCTGGGCACAGTGGCTGCCGGTACGTACAGCAATGTCGAATTTATCGAGCATTTCGCCCAAATCGGATGGGTGGGTGTTTTTGTAAGTAAACGAAACCGTAGCCGCTTTATGATCCGATGTGCCGAAAATCCTGACCCCATCGATGGTTTTAAGTTGTTTTTCGGCATACAACAATAATTCGTGTTCGTAGCTTGCAATTTGTTCTAAGCCAATTTTGTCAATGTAGTTGATGGCTTCGCCCAAGGCTATTGCGTCGATGTAGTTGGCTGTTCCTGCTTCGAATTTCAATGGCAGGTCGGCATAGGTGGTTTTTTCAAAACTCACTTTTTTAACCATATCGCCCCCACCTTTGTAGGGCGGCATAGCTTCTAACCATTTCGACTTGCCATAAAGTACACCAATTCCTGTGGGCCCGTATATTTTGTGACCCGAAAAGGCGTAGAAATCGGCATCGAGCGCTTGAACATCCACTTTAAGGTGCTGAATAGCTTGTGCCCCATCGACTAATACTGGAATATTTTTTTGATGGGCAATACGTATTACCTCTTCTACAGGGTTAATAGTGCCCAACGCATTCGATACATGGTTCAAACAAACCAATTTGGTTTTTTCGTTCAACAATCCATCGAGCAAATCCATTCTTAGCTCGCCCTTGTCGTTCATTGGCCACATCACTACTTTGGCATTTTGCCTTTCGGCCATCAGTTGCCAAGGCACAATGTTGGAGTGGTGTTCGAGTTGCGAAACTAAAATTTCGTCACCTTCAACCACAAACCGACTGCCAAAGCTATTTGCCACCAGATTAATACTTTCGGTAGTACCCGAAGTAAACACAATTTCGTGTTCGTATGCCGCATTAATAAACTGCTTGACTGTTTTGCGAACACTTTCGTACGAATGGGTGCACACTTGACTCATGTAATGCACCGCACGATGAATATTACTGTTCTTTGTCGAATAATACTCCATTAATGTGTCGATAACAATTTGAGGTTTTTGTGTAGTTGCCCCGTTGTCGAAATAAACCAAAGGCCGTTTGTATTTCACCGTTTTTAAAATCGGAAAATCGGCTCTTATTTGTTCTATGTCGAAGGTGCAAGGTTTTGTAGTCATTTCTATTAAAATATAAAATTTTCTAAAATTCGAGTTGTACAATTTCGGCAAAGCGATAATTCACCACTCAATCTACGTCGAACCAAGTCTTCGATATTTTCTTTAATGGAAGCGATGCTCATTTTATTGATGACGTCGTCGGCAAACGCATACATCAACAGCATTTTAGCATCTTTTTCGTCGATACCGCGAGCCCGCATATAAAACAAGGCGTTTTCGTCCAATTGACCTACTGTAGCACCATGACTACATTTAACGTCGTCGGCGTAAATAATCAATTGTGGTTTGGTGTTCATCTTGGCAGTATTGGTCAAAATAATATTTTTGTTCGACTGATACGCATTGGTTTTTTGGGCTTTTTTATCGACCAAAACAGTACCAGAAAATACGCCAACACCCGAATCGTCGATAATGTTTTTGTACAATTGATGACTTTCGCAATGGGCTTGGGCATGGTGAATAAAAGTCCTATTATCCACTTTCTGATGCTTGTCGATTAACGATAAGCCGTAGGCATTGGCTTGTGCACCTGTGCCGTCGAGTGTCATATATAAGTTATTGCGAATGAGCCCGCCCAATAATGCAATTTGGTGCGAGGTAACCGTCGAGTCGGTCTTTTGTTCGATAAATGTCGACGAAATGTTTTGCGACTCGTTGTGTTCGTTTTGCAACTTGCTTACTTCCAACTTGGCGTTAGCACCCACAAATATCTCGGTTACCGAACTGCTAAAATGCGGATTGGAGGTTAGCGAATCGTCGCAAAATACCAATTTTAATTCGGCTTGTTCTTCGACAATCACCAGATTCCTAATTTGTACCGCATTGTTATGTTGCCCGTCGATTTGCAAATTGACTACCTGAATCGGCTTGTCGATCTGCTGTTTTTGGGGAACATATACAAATACGCCATCGTAGGTAAGTGCGGTGTTCAAATGAACCGTAGCATCGTCCGATTGAGCGGCTAAGGTGTTGTAATATTTTTCGAAAAGCTCTGGATATTTTGTAGCAGCGGCTTTTAGCGAACAAACCACAACCGGAGAATCTTGTAAAATGGGCGATTTGCTTACAAATTGACCTTTAGCAATTAAGGCCAAATGGGCATCGAGACGCAGCACGTCGCATTTAAAAATACTTTCCACATCAATATCGACAGGCTTTAAACCAATGGTCATATCTAAAGAATGGTCAAAAACTTTGCTGATGTCTGTATATTTGTATGCTTCGTTATGTGTATCGGGAAGTCCATTGTGTTTAACCCAATCGATGGCTTTCGCCCTGTGTCGATCGATGACCGCAGAACTCAATTGTGTTAATTCGGAGCTATGTTGTTTGTAAAAGTCGATATATCGACTCGAAATGTCTGTTTTTGAATTCATTTTGGTGTAATATGAATATTTTTTACGTAAGGTCTTCGGTCTATCTATAGTTCTAGTAATTAGCCATTTGTCAGTTTTCTAACTTAATAAAATTCGATATTAAATCTTACATAAGACTTAATCTAAAAACCTGATAACCGACGAGATAAATAATATGAAGGCTTTATAAATCTTTAATTAACCAGTCGTATCCTTTTTCTTCGAGTTCGAGGGCTAGTTCTTTGCCACCCGATTTAATAATTTTGCCTTTGTACAACACGTGTACAAAATCGGGCACAATATAATCGAGCAGACGTTGGTAGTGTGTAATTACAACGGTGGCGTTGTCTTTGGTTTTGAGCTTGTTAACACCATTGGCTACAATTCGTAAGGCATCGATGTCAAGACCCGAATCGGTTTCGTCCAAAATAGACAGTTTGGGTTCGAGCATGGCCATCTGGAAAATTTCGTTTCGTTTTTTCTCGCCCCCCGAGAAGCCTTCGTTAACCGAACGTCCAGCTAGTTTTGAGTCTAATTCGACAATTTCTTTCTTTTCGCGCATCAATTTGAGAAATTCCGATGCGTTCATGGGCTCTTCGCCACGGTGTTTGCGTTGAGCATTAACAGCGGCTTTCATAAAATTGACCATACTTACCCCAGGAATCTCAACGGGATATTGAAATCCTAAGAATAAACCTTTAGATGCACGCTCTTCTACTGATAATTCGAGTAAATTCTCACCCAAATAATCGACCTGTCCGTCGGTTACTTCATAGATTTCGCGACCGGCCAATACCGAAGCCAATGTGCTTTTACCCGAGCCATTAGGCCCCATGATAGCATGTACTTCTCCGGCTTTAATTTCGAGATTGATTCCTTTGAGGATTTCTTTCCCGTTTATATTTGCTTTTAAATTGTTTATACTTAACATTTTGTTTGATATTTATCTGTTGATGCGTTTATTTGATTGCTGATTTTTGATTGA
>DYOK01000154.1 GCA_020720565.1 Acetofilamentum sp. | reverse complement strand
AAGAGTGCTTCAATTGGTTCTACAAACTGATCGATATCGCCCGCACCAAGCGTTAGCAATACTTCGAATTTTCTTTTCGATAAAATATCTAACAGATTATCTTTACTGCATAGCATTTTGTCGTTAAGCTGAACCTGATTCAATACCATTTGCGAATCGACGCCTGGTATAGGCAATTCGCGAGCTGGATAAATATCCATCAAAAACAACTCGTCGAGTAGACCTAATGATGTAGCAAAGCCTTCGGCAAAGTCACGGGTACGAGTAAAAAGATGCGGCTGAAAAATGCCCGATATTTTTTTATATGGATACAATTGTCGAACCGATGTAATAAACGCTTTAAGTTCTTCGGGATGATGGGCGTAATCGTCGATATAAATCAATTTAGAGGTTTTTATCCTATAATCGAATCGACGTTTAACTCCCGAATACGATTCTAGCCCCAAACGCAATTCATCGGATTGAATTCCAGATAATAAAGCTAAAGCTGAGGCTCCTATGGCATTTTCGACATTTACAATCCCTGGCACACCCAATTTCAGATTAAGAATTTTACCCATTGGCGTGACCAAATCGAAGGTATACAAATCGTCGGATAAGGCCATTTTACTGGCATAGAAATCGGAACGGCTATCGTCAAGACTATAAGTATAACGTTGAATGTCGGATCTATCGGGATGAGGCAATCCAATTTTCTGAACCAAATTCCCTCCTGGCTCAATTTGATTGATAAATTCGAAAAAGCTTTGATGCATGGCCTCTTTTGCACCATAAATATCGAGATGATCGGCGTCCATTGAGCCAATGAGTGCGGTATGCGGGTATAAATTTAAAAATGAACGGTCGTATTCGTCGGCTTCGGTTACCACCAATTGCGTGTTGGGACTCAACAACAAATTGGAATTCAGATTCTTGCTGATTCCACCCAAAAACGCTGAGGTTGAAATAGTTGAGCCATTGAGTAAATGAGTCGTCATGGTCGACATGGTGGTTTTGCCATGGGTACCAGCTACAGCAACCGTTCTATAAGCTTTTGATAAAGCTCCCAACACTTGGGCGCGTTTCATCAAAACAAA
Organism: Acetofilamentum sp.; assembly: GCA_020720565.1. GTDB lineage: Bacteria > Bacteroidota > Bacteroidia > Bacteroidales > JAFGXI01 > JAFGXI01. Next base: position 5,373 of record DYOK01000154.1, on the reverse strand, counting down.
AGGATTATTTTGGAAATAAATCAGTTCGGAATGCTCTTTAGGAATGGCAGGGGTATAAACCACCAGTGTAGTTGGGGCGTTTTTAAATGGTTCTGGCACCAAATTTAGTTGATCGTCGAAATGGATCTGAATACCCTCCGTTTGTAAAGCATCGGTCAAAGGGGTCGAGACTTTGTCGTAGCCCGCCACATTTTTTCCATTTAACACAAAGAAACGAGCTAAGGCACTCATTCCAATGCCTCCAATCCCCACAAAATAGACATTTTCGTATTTTAACAATTCTTCTTTGGTCATGATTTAAGGTCTTCGACCTGTTTTATATTTTTGTAACGTACATTTAACATGTTCTTAGCTTAATAAAATCTGATACAATATTATTCTAAGTACTTAATCAATTTAAAAACTTCTTCGGCAATGGTATCGGCCGAATTTTGAAATCCCATCGATGCAATGTTTTGTTTGTAGATTCCCATTCTAAAATCGTCTCGTACCAATTCGATACTGGCAGCAACCAACTCGTTTTGTGCATTTTTATCATCAATCATCATGGCCGCATTTTTTTGTATCAAAGCCATTGCATTTTTGGTTTGGTGGTCTTCGGCCACATTGGGCGAAGGTACAAAAATGGCTGGTTTGTGAACTAAGCTTAATTCGGAAACGGTGCTTGCTCCTGCTCTAGAAATCACCACATCGGCAATGGCATAAGCCAAATCCATTCTACTGATAAAATCGTGTACAACGATTCCTTTGTCGTGGTATAGGGTTCCGACTTTGGCCGCAATAGGGTAATACGATTTGCCGGTTTGCCAAATCACTTGAATCCGTTCTTTTACAAATGTGTCTAAGCCAGCTTCTATGCTTTTGTTGATGGTTAAAGCGCCTAAGCTACCACCCAGAACCAGTATGGTTTTTCGATTGCCTTGCATTTTAAAAAACTCAAAAGCTTCTTCTTTTTTATCGTTAAGGTTTTGAATCAAATCTTGGCGAACAGGATTTCCTGTTATCACTATTTTCTCTTTAGGGAAGAAACGTTCCATGCCTTCGTATGCCACACAAATTCGGTGTGCTTTTCGAGCTAATAGCTTGTTGGTAACTCCTGCGTAGGAATTTTGCTCTTGTATCAAAGTTGGAATATTCATTTTTTGAGCCTCTTTTAACAAAGGTCCGCTTGCAAAACCGCCCACACCAATCACCACATCGGGTTTGAAATCCGCTAAAATTGATTTAGCCTTAAACATGGATTGAAACAATTTGAAAGCTACTACAAAATTGCTAAATGTCAATTTACGCTGAAAACCACGTACTGGGAGGCCTACAATTTGATAACCTGCAGATGGCACTTTCTCCATTTCCATTTTGCCCTCGGCTCCTACAAACAAAATTTCGGCTTCGGGTTGTGCCTTTTTAATAGCATTTGCTATGGCAATTGCAGGAAAAATATGTCCACCGGTGCCGCCACCGCTTACAATAAACTTACTCATCTTTCGATTGATTTTGAAGGGTATACTTACTAATGCTTAATAAAATACCTAAAGCTGCGCTTGTGAACAAGATTGATGTCCCTCCCATACTGACTAAAGGCAATGTTTGACCCGTAACAGGGAAAATTCCAACTGCCACACCCATATTGATAAACGCTTGAATACTTAATGTCACCCCTATGCCAATGGCCAAATAAGTACCAAAACTACTGGTCGATTTGCGAACCAATATACCAATTCTATAGAATAAAATCAGGTACAAAAAAACTACAATTGCTGCGCCCCAAAGTCCATATTCTTCGACAATAATTGCGAAAATAAAATCGGAATATGGATGCGGTAAAAAGTTACGCTGTTCACTTTTTCCAGGACCTTGCCCCAAAAATCCGCCTTTAACCACCGCAATTTGAGATTGCTCGGCCTGAAAATTACCTTCCTCGTCGGGTTCGCTACTGGCAAAACGTTCGATTCGGTTAGCCCAAGTGCCCACGCGCCCAAGCCCCGACAAATGTGGTGCCATCAAAAAACCGATTACTAAAAAAACAATTCCTATTAAAAAAACCGACCCAATGTAGCGGGCTCTCACTCTACCAATAAAAAGTAAAGTCATCGAAATTAAAAACAACATGGCTGCCGTCGAGAAATTGGCTGGAAATATTAAACCAACTGTAAGAATAATCCAAAGCATGATGTTGCGGAAGCCGATTTTAAAGTCTTTTATTTGCTCTTGATTGTTAGCCAAATGCCTCGATATAAACATAATAAGCGACAATTTAGCCAAATCGGAAGTCTGAAATGTGATACCCGTTCCTGGCAGCACAATCCAACGGCTGGCCTCATTGAGCGAAGCTCCTCCCATTAAAGTATAAAAAAGCAAAGGCAGCGTCAACCACATTAGGGGCGCAGCTATCCTTTTGTAATACAGATAATTGACCCTATGCGTAAAAAACATAATGGCAAACCCAACCAGCATCAAATTTAAATGTCTAATCAAATAATGCGTGGTGTCGCCATGCTGGTATTTGTATGCCAGAGTACCCGTAGAGCTATATACCGAAAGCAAAGAGCCCAATGATAATCCAATTATCACCAGCCAAATGGCTTTGTCGCCTTCGAAATATTTTAAGATCAACGATCTATTTGCTGATTTTTCAACCATGTACTTTATAGCCTCAATATTTTAATAAGGTCTTCGACCTTTTTTATTATTTCTGTTAATCGCTATTTATCAAGCATTTAGCTTAATAAAATACAACATTACGTTATGTATAATACTTATAAACGCCGAACTGTTTCTTTAAATTGGTGCCCTCTATCTTCGTAATTTTCGAATAAATCGAAACTTGCACACGCAGGCGACAAAAGCACTGTATCGCCATCATCGCCAATAGAATAGGCCGTTTTAACGGCATCGGCCATACTGCTCACATCGTATATCTGCGGAATTAATCCATCGAAAGCATCGTGCAATTTGGTGTTATCGACCCCTAGGCAGATTATGGCTTTTACTTTCTTTTTAACCAACTTCATCAGCTTTTCGTAATCGTTCCCTTTGTCAATTCCACCGGCAATCCATATGACGTTTTCTGTCATGCTTTCGAGTGCATACCAAGTTGAATTATCGTTGGTGGCCTTGCTGTCGTTAATATACATTACGCCTCTGACTTTAATTACGGGTTCCAATCGGTGTTCTAAGCTTTTAAAATTGGTCAATGATTCGCGAATGAGCTCTTTTCTGATTTTCTGAATGCCCCCTGCCAAACCTGCTGCCATCGAATTGTACACGTTATGATTCCCTTTAATTCCGAGGTCGTGAATACTCATCGAAAAGGAATCGCTACGTGTCTTGAAATTGATTTTCTCATCGGACAAATCGGCACCGTGCATGAGGCTGTGTTCTATAGAAAATGGATTGCGTTGTGCCGAAATCATTCTTTTTTCGAGTTCTTGTTTAATCACTTGGTCGTCGTCGCAATAAATAAAATGGTCTTCTTCGTTTTGATTTTGTAATATTCTAAACTTAGAATCGATATACTCTTGAAAATTATAATGGTATCGATCTAAATGATCTGGTGTGATATTCAACAAAATAGCCGTATTTGCTTTGAAATGGAACATGCCATCGAGCTGAAAACTTGAAAGCTCTAAGACATAATAATCGAAGTTTTCGGTTGCCACTTGAAAAGCAAAGCTTTTACCCACATTACCTGCTAGACCAACATTATAACCTGCATTTTTGAGCAATTCGTAAGTCAAAGTAGTGGTGGTGGTTTTTCCATTACTTCCGGTAATACAAATCATGTAGGCATTGGTATAACGGGCTGCAAACTCTATTTCCGAAATAATTGGAATTTCGAGTTCTAAAGCAGCTTGGACAATAGGGGCTTTGTCTGGAATTCCAGGGCTTTTAATAATTTCTTTAGCCGATAGAATACGTTTTTGTGTGTGTTGATTTTCTTCCCACTCAATTTCGTATTGATCGAGAATGGCCTTGTATTGGGGTTTTATGCTCCCAAAATCGGACACAAATACATCGAGACCTTTTAACTTAGCGAGCACAGCTGAACCTGCCCCGCTTTCGCCACCACCTAATATTGCAATTGATTGACTCATAAGCTTAACGAAGTTTTAAAGTAATAATGGTTAATACAGCCAACATAATTCCGATAATCCAAAAACGAATTACAATTTTGGGTTCAACATAACCGCTTTTTTGAAAATGATGATGTAGCGGCGACATTTTAAAAATCCGTCTGCCTTCGCCATATTTTTTCTTAGTGTATTTAAAGTAAGACACTTGCATCATGACCGATAAATTCTCGACCAAGAAAATGCCTGCCAAAATTGGAATTAACAATTCTTTTCGAATAATCACAGCAAAAACTGCAATAATACCTCCAAGTGCTAAAGAACCTGTGTCGCCCATAAAAACTTGTGCAGGAAATGAGTTGTACCACAAAAATCCGATAGTGGCACCAATAAATGCACTCGCAAATATTACCAGCTCCCCAGAATTAGGAATGTACATAATGTTCAGATAATCGGCAAAAAACACGTTACCAGACACATAGGCCAGTATACCAAGCGTTGTTCCAATAATGGCCGATGTACCAGCGGCTAAACCATCGAGCCCATCGGTTAAATTGGCACCATTCGAAACTGCTGTCACAATAAAAATCACAGCTAAAATAAATATTAGCCACACCCATTGCGAGGCACTTTCGCCCATCCACGAAACCACCAATTTATAATCGAATTCGTTGTTTTTTAGAAATGGAATGGTAGTTTTGGTCGACTTATTATCGACAGTTTGGTCGACTAACACTTCGCACTGGTCTTTATTAAGCACCCATTCTTTAACCACACGCCCATCGTTGTCGAATACTTTTTCGCGAATTTGAACTTGATCGCTAAAATAAAAAGTTGCACCCACAATTACACCTAGTCCCACTTGTCCAAAAATTTTAAAGCGACCTTTTAAGCCCTCTTTGTTCTTTTTATACACTTTAATATAGTCGTCTAAAAAACCAATAAAACCCAACCAAACCGTGGTGATTAGCATCAAAATGATATATATATTATCGAGTTTTGCGAACAAAACGGTTGGCACCAAAATCGAAGCTAGAATAATCACACCACCCATTGTAGGCGTGCCTTTCTTCTGCATCTGACCCTCTAAACCTAAATCGCGAATGATTTCGCCAATTTGTTTGCGTTGCAGAATATATATAATTTTTTTACCGATTATTAGTGAAACCACTAAAGAGGTAATCACAGCCAATGCCGCACGAAACGAAATGTAGTGAAACACCCCTGCTCCAGGAAAACCTAAACGGTCTAAGTAGTCGAAAAGATAGTAAAACATGCTATTCTGTGTTTATTTGTTTATTTG
>DYOK01000153.1 GCA_020720565.1 Acetofilamentum sp. | reverse complement strand
AACTTTGTAAATAAGTATTATGTATAGTTTAATATTTTATTAGGCTAGAAGTGTGATATATTATTAGTTACAAAATAAAAAATAGGTCGATGACCTTAAATAAACTCAAGCTGGCTTTTTATGCTTTTGGGTTTGTGTGGTATAAACAAAGCCATTCAGTAAATAATTTATGAGCGAACAAAGCGTCTATATTAAAAATAAAAAAGCATACTTTAATTTCGAAATTATCGATAAGTATACTGCTGGAATTCAGTTGTTTGGTACGGAAGTTAAATCGATTCGTGATAGCAAACTTAGTTTTACCGATGCCTATTGTTTGTTTATTAACAGCGAATTGTGGCTCAGGGGAATTCATATTTCCGAATATGCTTTTGGAACCTATAATAACCATGTCCCCAAACGGGATCGTAAACTCTTACTCAATCGAAAAGAGCTTGATAAAATTAGAAAACGAGTCGAAGAAAAGTCGCTAACCATTGTTCCATTGGCTGTTTATTTTAACGAAAATGGCTATGTCAAAATAGATATTGGAGTAGCTCGAGGTAAAAAACAATTTGATAAACGCGAAACCCTTAAACAAAAAGATTCGAAACGGGATTTAGATCGAGCGATGAAACAATAAGCAAAGATGTATATATACTACAAATTATTGATTGAAAGCCTACGATTTGCGTTACAGTCGCTATATTCCAATAAACTGCGAACCTTACTGTCTTTGTTAGGAATCACGATTGGAATTTTCGCGATTATTTCGGTTTTTTCGGTCATCGACTCGTTACGAAATAGCATATCCGATAGCATCCAATCGCTTGGCGACGATGTGGTATATGTACACAAATGGCCTTGGGAAATGGGGGGTAAAGATGTGCCTTGGTGGAAATATTTAAACAGGCCACAACCAACCGAAGACGAATTTAAAATACTCGAGAATCGCTTACTTCGTGCACAAGCAGTGGCGTTCTCTGCTTCTGGACAGGCCAAAATTGAATTTTTATCGCAAAATATAGAATCGGTTAAAGTGCTTGGCGTAACCAATTCTTACCAGAAAGTGAGAACTATCGATTTGGCACAAGGTCGATATTTTACACAAAACGAATCGAATACAGGAAATCCTGTTGTTATACTGGGGCATACCATAGCCGAAAATTTGTTTGGCGAAATGGACGCAATCGGTAGAGAAATTAAAGTTGCTGGTCGAAATGCGGTCGTTATAGGTGTTTTAGAAAAGCAAGGCACCGATATGTTTGGACAAAGTCTTGATCAGGGCGTTTTAGCCCCAGCTTTGTTTTTAAGCAAATGGGTCGATTTCGAAAGCGAACGATCCGAACCGCAGATTATTGTAAAAGCTAAAGAAGGTGCCGATATCAATGTACTAAAAGATGAAATTAGAAAGCAAATGCGTTCCATTCGGCGAATTAAACCCAGAGACGACGATAATTTTGCGCTCAATCAAACCAGTATGATTACCAAGGGATTCGAAGCTGTTTTTGGCGTTATCGATTGGGCTGGGATTATAATTGGAGGATTCTCGATTTTAGTTGGAGCATTTGGAATTGCCAATATTATGTTTGTTTCGGTAAAGGAACGGACAAAATTAATCGGAATCCAGAAAGCACTTGGAGCGAAAAGCTTTTTTATTTTGTTTCAATTTATTTTTGAATCAGTTTTTTTGTCAATTATTGGGGGAATATTGGGCTTAATTTTGGTCGCCATTTTAGTCTTTACGGCAAACCAAATAATCGATATGGAATTTGTGTTAACCTTAACCAATATTATTAGGGGTATTGCTATCTCGTTTGTTGTAGGAATTGTTGCTGGTTATATTCCTGCTAAAACAGCTTCGATGTTAAATCCTGTCAATGCAATCAATTCCAATTTTTAAATGTTATGATTAGTTTTAAAGGTCAATTGGTCAATTTGCGTGCCCCCGAACCCGAAGATGCAAAGCATATGTACCTTTGGGAAAACGACGAGGAAAATTGGGCATGGAGCAATACATTAACCCCATTTTCGCATTATAGCCTCGACCAATTTATCGAAGAAACGGGGCGTGATATATACGCCACTAAACAATTTAGGTTTATGATAGATAACAAACTTCAAAAACCAATTGGATGTGTAGATTTGTTCGAATTTGATCCCTATCATTTACGTGCAGGAGTGGGCATTCTAATATACGAACACCAAGACCGACGAAATGGATTTGCCATCGAAAGTTTAAATATTTTAGCCCAGTATGCTTTCGAAACCTTGGGGATAAAACAATTATTTTGTCATATTGCAAAAGAGAATATTTCGAGTCAGAAACTATTCGAAAAAGCAGGATATCAAAAAGTAGGCGAACTCAAACAATGGCATCGCCGTTCGGTCAGCACTTGGGTCGATGTGTGTGTGTATCAATTGCATTTGGGCTAATTAATATTATTTTTTGTATACAAATTTCAGCAAATTGCAAATGCAAACAAAGTAGCACTTGTGTAGCTTAAACATAGGGGGCTACAGGTAATTGTGTGAGTTTAGAACGACTTTTCGATTCATAACAAAGACCATTCAAAAGAGTATTTACTATTTTGAATAGCCTTTTTGCAGTCGTTTTTTATTCGTCTAACAAGTTTTTTACAGTCGCAATTTCCATATACGAAGCCCCAGCGTTTCGACCAAAGTTGCCAGCCACAATAACTACTAAGTTATCTTTACTAAAGGTTCGCTTATGCACGAGGTTTTTTAAAGCGTTTTTAATAAATGCGTTATGCGTTTTGCTATGTTCGATATAATCGACATGCACACCATACGATAAGGAGAGTTTACGCATGGTTTTTTTATTATAACATTGGGCATAGATGGTATTCTTTCCTCTATATGCCGCTAAACTTCTAATGGTTCTTCCCGAAGTAGTATCAGCCACAATGGCTCTTACATCTAGGTCTTCGGAAGCTTGTATGGCTAATTTCGCAAGTTGAGCAGTAATTTCGTCACTTTGCCCAGGCATATCGCCAGAACGTCGTTTAAGCACTTCTGCATTTAAATCGGCTTTGTAAGTTCTAATGTTCGCTTCTACTTCTTTGGCAATATCGCGCATCATTTTTACCGATTCCACAGGGTATTTCCCCGATGCAGTTTCGCCACTAAGCATAATGGCGTCTGTGCCATCGTAAATGGCGTTGGCAATGTCGCTTACCTCGGCACGAGTTGGTCTGGGGTTTTCGATCATCGAATGGAGCATTTGAGTGGCGACAATCACCGGACGGCGTTTTTTGATGGCCATTTCCACAATGTGTTTCTGAACAACAGGGAGTTTTTCTGGCGAAATCTCGATGGCCAAATCGCCTCGTGCCACCATAACCCCGTATGCAGTGTCAAGAATTTCTTCGATATTATCGACCCCTTCTTTATTTTCGATTTTTGCAATTATCTTAATATCGCTCGACAAGGCGTCGAGAATGCTTTGAACAGCTATAATGTCTTCCTTTTTGCGAACAAAAGAGTGGGCAATAAAATCGAGGTCTTGCTCTACTGCAAAGCTTATAAATTCAATATCTTTTTTCGAAAGTGCGGGCAGTTTGATATGTGCCGATGGGATATTGATGCTTTTTTTACCTTGAATCATACCTTTGTTCATTACTTTACATAGCAGGTAATCGTTTGTTTTCGATTCAACCACCAATTCTAAAGCACCATCGTCGATAAGAATTTTGGTTTGTTCAGGAACATCGCTTACAAAATGTTCGTAGCTCACATAAATTACATCTGCAATAGGTTTTTCGGTTTTGCCAGCCATTTTAATTAAATCGCCGTATTTGACATCGATGGGTTTTTCGAGTGGCAACGTTCTTATTTCGGGCCCTTTAGTGTCGATAAGCAAGGCAATTTTATCGCTCACTTCGCGCACATTTTCGATTACTTTTTTGGCACCTTCGAAAGTGGCGTGAGCCGTGTTAATGCGAACTACATTCATGCCATTATTAAACAAAGTGCGAATAAATTCTACATCGCAATTGTAATCGGAAATGGTAGCCACAATTTTCGTTTTTTTTCGCATAATTGATATATTTTTGTATTACATATTTTAATTCAAATGTCGAATCACTATTGCCATTTGATGGCTGCTAAAGCGGTTAATCAAAGAAATGAATCTAATATTGCCGCCAATAAGAAACTTGGTAAAAGTAAGCAAGAATCTGTAACTAAGCAAGCTAAGGACAAAAACAAAAACACTACAAAATAGGTTTTTTAAGTGATTATTTCTGTAACGACTGCATTTGACAATAGGCACATAACCTACTTTAAGGTAATCTTGTAAGGTACTGAGATATCGGGTTTATATTTTTTAATACTTTCTCCTTCAGCCACAATATTGGGTATCTAAATTACGTTTAGTGTATTGTTAATTCTTGTCAACATTTTGCTGTTAATAACTTTGTCAAAACCTTGCTATTGTAGCTGATATAGACTGTTTAACTTAGCAAACTAAAAGTGTATAACTATGAACTTATTATTTCAACTCTTACAAGTTTCAGTCGGGGGAGCAACTCCACCACCAGCAGCAGCCACATCAGTCGCACCACAACCTACCGAAATGACCATGTCATTTCTTGATATGGCCATAAAAGGCGGATGGATTATGATTCCGATCTCACTTTTGTTGGTTATTGCGGTTTATATTTTTATCGAACGCTTTTTAACCATTCGCGATGCGGCCAAGCAAGACAATGCATTTATGAATACGATTAAAAGTTATATTCAAGATGGAAAACTTGAAGAGGCCAAGCTTTTATGTAAAAACACGAATGGCCCTTTGGCTCGAATGATCGAAAAGGGACTTTCTAGAATTGGCAAACCTTTACACGATATCAATGTGGCCATCGAAAATGTCGGAAAACAAGAAATTGCTTCGCTCGAAAACGGATTAGCTACACTTGCAACTGTTGCGGGAGGTGCCCCAATGCTCGGGTTTTTGGGAACTGTTCTGGGGATGATTCAAGCCTTTTACGACATGGCCAATGCGGGTAATAATATTGATGTACAATTGCTATCGAGCGGCATCTATACTGCTATGGTAACTACTGTAGCTGGTCTTATCGTCGGAATTATTGCCTATTTTGCATATAATTTTTTGATTGCAAGAGTTAATAAAGTGGTGAATATGCTCGAAACACGTTCAACCGAATTTATGGATATACTTAACGAACCTGCCTCTTAATCCAAACTAAAATTATGGCCTTAAAATCAAGAAATAAAGTCAGTGCAGAGTTCAATATGTCGTCGATGAGCGACTTAGTGTTTCTTTTGCTCATCTTTTTTATGATTACCTCAACCTTGGTTGCACCCAATGCACTCAAATTGCTTTTGCCACAAAGCAATAGCCAAGCACCTTCAAAACCTCAAACGACAGTCTCCATTACCGCCGATTTACAATTTTTTGTGCTCGACCAACCTGTAAATTCAATGGAAGAATTAGAAAATCGTTTGAGAGTGGCACTTGCAAACGAAACAGACCCGACGGTCTCGCTTCATGTCGACAAATCGGTTCCAATGGAACAAGTTGTAAAAGTGATGAATATTGCTAAAGACAACAAGTTTAAAGTTATTTTGGCGACTAGCCCTATTAAATAACGAAAACTTTAAAAAGGAGAATCATGAAAACCAAAGAAAAGCAAGTCAAAGGCGTATTATTTACCGTAGGGTTCAATGCGATGATATTAATGATTTTGCTTTTATTTGGATTCACGACACCCTTGCCTTTGCCAGAAGAGGAAGGGGTGATGGTCGATTTTGGTGATTCGGATACGGGAATGGGATTGGTCGAACCCACTAAGCAAGAAGAAGCAGTGAGCACACCGCCAAACAGTGTCGAAGAAGCCAATATGACTCAAAATTTCGAAGAAGCCATTGCTGTTAAAGAGCAAAAACAAAATACGTCTGAACAAAAAGTCGAAAAAACTGAGACTCAGAAAATTGAAGAACAACGTAAGATTGATGCTGCGGCATTGTATTCTAACAATTCTAGCGAAAGTTCGAGTTCTTCGTCGGAAGGCAACGCAGGGGGTAATGGCAATCAAGGAAAACCCAATGGCGATCCCAATTCGAATCAATATAACGGTACTGGAGTAGGGAAAAGTGGAATTGGATGGAGCTTACAAGGGCGATCGATTCAAGAATTGCCAAAACCAGCTTACAATAGCAACGAACAAGGCGACGTTGTAGTGAAAATTACGGTCGATAGAGATGGACGAGTTGTATCTGCGGTTCCAGGCTATAAAGGCACTACTACTATGGATTCAGGATTGCTCAATGCGGCTAAACAAGCTGCACTTAACACCCGTTTCAATAAAAACCCCAATGCACAAGCCACGCAATCGGGCACAATTACATACCGTTTCGTATTAAAATAAGCTTTGTGCTAATGCTTATCTTCAACTTGATTCGTACCAATTTATAAAATATTGAACCCCAAAAAGCTTGGATAATTTCCAAGCTTTTTG
>DYOK01000365.1 GCA_020720565.1 Acetofilamentum sp. | reverse complement strand
AAATTGTGCTGTGTTTCGAGACTTTTGTTCGAGATAAATGACTTGATTTTTAGTGAGTTCGTTTATTTTCTGATTGGTGTAATGCCGGATGGTAACCAGCTTAAGATTCAGATTGTATCGGACTTCGAAATTTATGGTCAACTCGGCCATTAAGCTTTCGAAAGTTTGCGTAATATAGTCAATTAATATCGAAAAGCTGACCGCTCCGTTTTGCATCAAATTCACTTTAGCATTGTATTTCGACAATATCTCAAAAATTAGACTGATGTTCGACTCATCAATAAACGAAAAGTCTCTCGATTTAATCGAAAATAATATTTGACGGTCTTTTATAATGACAATAGGATTGTTGACCGGTATATGACCTTGCGAAACTACCGTACCTCTGCTTTGGGGGTCGATAAACGATTTGACATGCAAAGGAATATTTTTGTGTTTTAGGGGCTGCATAGTTTTGGGGTGGATAATTTGAGCCCCGAAAAAAGCCAGTTCTATGGCATCGTAGTACGATAGGTTTTCGATAAGCGTGGCGTCCGGAAAAATCCTCGGGTCGGCATTAAGCACACCTGGTACGTCTTTCCAGATGGTCAAATTATCAGCTTGTAAGGCATACGAAAGAATGGCGGCTGTATAATCGGAACCTTCGCGCCCCAAGCTGGTTGTTTGCATGTGCTCGGTACTCCCGATAAAGCCTTGTGTTAAATAACGTCGGGTGTTTTTAAAGTTAAAAACGTGTAGGGCTTTGAGCTCGGTTTTCGACCAATCGACGCGTGCAAATCGGTAATTGCTATCGGTTTTAATCACATTTCGGATATCGACCCATTCGGTTTCGATGGTGTTTGCTTGTAAATATGCGTGCACAATTTTGGTGGATAATAATTCGCCAAAACCAATAAAACGGTCGTATTCCAAATTGTACGAAGTTCCAGACGGACTGTTTAATTCGAAACGCAATTGAGCCAAACAAGATTCGATAACATGTGGGTCGAGTTTTAAATCTTCGATAATTTCGTAATGATAGTCGATAATAAATTTGAGTTCAGTTCTAAAGTCTTGGCCTGTAAAATATGCATCGATCAATTTTTCAAAAGCATTGGTCATTTTACCCATTGCCGAAACCACCACAATTAAGGGTTCTTGGGTTTGTAAAATAATTTGTGCTACGTTGCGAACCCCTTTGGCGTCTTTGACCGAAGCTCCCCCAAATTTGTATACTTGCATATTCTTTTTATTACAAAGTTATCAATTTATTT
>DYOK01000364.1 GCA_020720565.1 Acetofilamentum sp. | reverse complement strand
GTTTTACGGCTTGTTGCCAACTGGTATTTTTTTTGTAAATTTGAGCACAGAAATATACGATTTGCCAGCTCGCTTATTGTGTTTTTTGAGCAGACAATGGGTATATAGTTAGAGCGTAAAAAGTAGGTCATTCCACTACTAATTTTTGAGTTTGCTCGCCAAGTTTTACAAAATAAACACCGACAGGCAAACCAGCAATATTGATTACAGTTTTTTCTTTAATTATCTTTTCTTGTTTCACTAATACGCCTCCAATATTGAAAATTTTTATGGTTTCCGGGTTTTTAAATTTATTTAAAGTTACAAAAAACTCGCTTTTTACCGGATTGGGAAATAGCTTAAACTGCTCATTTTCGATATATTCTACCGAACTGTTATCTTCAACAAAACGAACCATAGGGTCGTTGCGAAATGAGTTAATATCCCTTAATGCCCCCATATTAACATTGACATAATTGTAACCATAATCAATTTTAATAGTGTCTTCTATTGTGTAATATAGTTTAAAAGTATTTATTTCATTCGATTGAATGGTGTCAATAACTACATATAAACTATTAGACGAATTAAACTTTCTTGTTATTGCAAAACCAACTCTAAAAGTTTCTGTACTGGGATGTTCAATAATATACTCAACTAAAAGCGTATCGGTTTTGTACATGCTATCCGGAATTTGTGTTAAGAAGCGAATCGTAATATTGGTGTCGCATGATGCAAAATTATCGCAGTAATCTATGTCTGTTTTTATAATCCACGATTCCTGAATATTGGACGAGCAAGCATAACTATTACTCCATGAAGCATAATTAAAACCTGATAAAAGCAAGCTACCATCGGGAAGTACATTAATATGATTCAGCTCCTCAATTAATGACCAATAATCGTAACAAGAATTGAATCGATATTTTTGCAGAATTTGAAAATCAGGAGAGAGCTTGTATAAAATAGAATGATTATTTTGCGATTTGTCATTCTGAAAATAATGCATAATAGCTAAAAAGTTGCCGTCGGGAAGTTCTTTAATGGTTTTAAATACGCCTTGCGATACCAAACTATCGACCGCACAGGGGGGGGTGTTTGGCGTATCGTAACTGCCATCGGGTAAAAACCAAGGCTCTGCATAGGTGGTGTCTTTGATAATATCTAAACCCGTTTGGTCGGCAGAAAATTTAATAAGCCGTGCGTTGGAAAAAGTGGTTGAGCCGGTGTAGTCGGAACAATAGCCGATACCGCCCACGGCAACATAATGCCCATCGGAGGT
>DYOK01000363.1 GCA_020720565.1 Acetofilamentum sp. | reverse complement strand
ATGAAAAATTACATTACCGCAGGCCTGTTTTCGGCAGCAATCGTATTGGCCGCATACTTGGTAAGCCATGCCTATTTGAGCAGAACCACTACTTTAACCGAAGGAACAGTAGTAGTTACTGGTTTGGGTCAAAAAGATATTGTATCCGATTTAATTGTTTGGGAAGGCCGCTTTACGGCTCGTAGTTCCAATTTAAAAGAAGCATACAATGCACTAAACGAGGATAAAAAAAAGGTGCTAAGCTACTTCCAATCTAAAGGAATTGCTTCAGATTTATTGGTGTTTGACGCCGTGCTTATTCAGCGTAATTTTAAAAGCAACTACTCCGAAGAATCGGGTAAATATTTAGGCGAAGAATTTGTCGATTACTCGCTCGATCAAAACATCAGAATCGAATCGAATGATGTCAATAAAATTGAAAAGATATCGAGAGAAATAACCGAATTATTGAATCAAGGCGTGCAGTTTGACTCCGATCCCCCACGATATTATTACACCAAACTAGCCGACCTAAAAGTAGAAATGGTATCTGCTGCAACGAAAGACGCCTACGATCGTGCCAATATTATTACACAGCAATCGAACAGCAAGTTAGGTCAATTGATATCGGCACAAATGGGTGTTTTCCAAATAACAGGACGTAATTCGGCCGAAGAATATTCATGGGGTGGAACCCTTAACACTTCGTCTCGCGACAAAACCACCTCCATTACCATGCGTTTAACCTTTAAAGTGGAATAGTCCAAATCAGTTTTTTCCCAAAACCAAGTCGATTATCGGTCATTTTAATCATATCGGGTTTTAGGATCCAAAGATGGGTTTGTGTCAATACTGCAAACGGATATCTAACTAAATAGGCCTGATTTGATGGTATTTCGGGGCACTGCGAAGCGTCGATTAAACTTCCGGTAATTTGCAAGCCTTGAATCTTTCCCACCATCTGGGTTTCGAGTACAATAGATGCGGCCACATTGTGGTTTTGCTGCACCTCGGTAATGTGTCGGGTTTGCATGTCGGAACTAAATACCCAAACATTAAACTCAGGCAGATACACATAGAAACAATTGGCACAATAAGGCTGATTGTTTACTGATGTGGCCAAAGTGAGAACGTGGTGCTTTTTAATAAAATCGGTGAACCGCTTTTCGGGTAGTGTACTCATTTGTAATTTTTTTTGACAAAGTTAAAGACTTTGCTTAATACGAGCTACATTAAGGATAAGATTCGTTCGGATAAAACCGCACTTGTCAGTTCGAGTAGCTTT
>DYOK01000003.1:30072-34196 GCA_020720565.1 Acetofilamentum sp. | reverse complement strand
TTTTTCAAGTAGTTGGCCATAATTTTTTGAATGTATTTACCTAAAATATCAAATTCAAGGTTGACAATAGTTCCTTGTTCGAAAGTATGAAAATTAGTAATTTGGTAGGTATAAGGAATAATGGCCACTTGAAAAGAGCTATCTTTAGAATTAACCACCGTTAAACTCACACCATTAACCGATACCGAGCCTTTTTCGACGGTAATATTACCTTTATTGGCATCGTATTCGAAGGTAAAGTACCAACTACCATCGGCCTCGTCAATGGCTGTACAAATGGCTGTTTGGTCCACATGACCTTGTACAATATGTCCATCGAGAAATGCTTCTGGCTTCATGCTACGTTCCACATTCACCTTGCTACCAACTTTTAACAAGCCCAAGTTGCTTTTGTCCAAAGTTTCTTGAATGGCCGTAACGGTGTATGTATTATCATTAACTTCGACCACAGTTAAGCAAACACCATTGTGCGAGACACTTTGGTCAATTTTTAAATCGTTTACAAAACTGCAAGTTAATGTTATGTGCAGATTTTCTTTCTCTTTTCGTAACGTTATTATTTCGGCGATTTCTTCGACAATTCCTGAAAACATATTTTTAATATTAAAATGTTAAGGTCATAGACCATTATAATTTGTTTGACTTTATAGCGATAAGGTCTTCGACCTATTTATTGTTTTACTAACTAGCTATTTAGCAATTCTTTAGCTTAATAAAATACGACATTAAATTATTCTAAGTACATAATTCGAAAAAAAGTCTTCGACCTATTTCTTAATTTTATAGGTGCTTTTTTTAGCCTTTAGGTTAACAACAATAGTTCGTAATTTTTTTTTAAACCATCTAATTATCAGAACCTTTCAAAAGTTCGTTTTAAATATTTTACGCTGATTATCAGATGATTGTATCTTGTAAATATGAACTTTTGAAAAGTTTAACGAAGTATTGAGATAAAATTCGAAACATGATAAATAGGTCGAAGACCTTATTCTTTATCCTCTAAAAAACAAGCCTTTAATAATTTGAGTGGCCATTTTTGGATTTTCTTTTAATCTTCGAGTAGAATATCCGAACCAATTAACCCCAAATGGAACGTACACTCTAAGTCTGTATCCATCGTTGACAATACTCTGTCTCAATTCCGGCGTGACACCGAGAAGCATCTGAAATTCGAAACGGTCTTTTGGAACATTGTATTTTTTAATTAATGCATAGGCTCCTTCGACAAGTGCTTTATCGTGAGTCGCAATTCCGACGTAGATATTTTTCTGGAACATCAACTCCAAATCTTCGAGATAATGTTGATTTACCTCATCGAATTTTTTAAAAGCTACTTCTTTAGGTTCTACATAAATTCCTTTGCATAAGCGATAGTTGTTCGATGCTTCGGGGCTATGCATGTCTAACATATCGACAATATCTTGATAAGTTCTTCGCATATAGGATTGCAAAACCAAGCCTACACTGGTGGGGAATTCTGCTTTAATTCGTCGATACAGCTTAATTTCCATGTCGGTACAAGGAGAGTCTTCCATATCGATTCGAACAAAATTGTTATGTTGAGAGGCTTTTTTTACTATCTCGCGAATGTGTTGATAACAAACCTCTTCGTCGAGCAACAAACCAAACATGGTTGGTTTAACCGAATAATTTCCTTTGATACCATTCTTTTCGGCCACTTCTATCACGTTAAGGTAATCGTGTTTGTTGACTTCTGCTTCGGCTAAATCGGTAATAAATTCGCCCAAAATATCAATTGTGGTGAGCATGCCCTTTTTGTTAAGGTCTTTGGCAACCTCCATGGCTTGTTCAATATTTTCGCCAGCAATATATTTCTTCGAAAACAACCAAATAAAGTTTTTTGGGAAATAAGGCAACAATGCGGCAATCAGTTTATTAAGCATAGTGTGATGTGTTTATATGTATATTAATTTGAAATGATTTTTACGACTGCAAAGAAAATAAATTCTTTAGATTAGACCTAAGCTCATCCTTCTATTTTATAGGGTAATAATCTGTTATTTGACAGCATGTTGTTTTGAAATTGTTGATTCTTAATTGTTAAGACGAAATTCAAAATTAAATCTTGATGTATTCATGATATCGGTCAGTGCTTGATATAAATCATGTTCGTCTAAACCATTTAACAAGAGTCATTTCTAAAATCAAAAATAAAATAGACATTACCACAAACCAATACCAAAGTGGCACGGAGGTTTGAATCAGTTTATCAAAATTTGAGCTCCCTAAATCGGAAGTATCAATCACCGAAAACCGATTCCACGAAGAAAGCTCATCGACGCTCCAATATTTAGAGTCCGATTCGCTACGCGAATAGTTTATAGAGCAAGCATCTATCGTTAGAGAATCGAGTGTTATGTCGAAAGTACCTGCCTCCATTTGTTCAGGCATCTGAATGAGCGTGCCAAGACCTGTACGGCGTTGAAATGGAGCCCAATTACGATTACCTTGCTCAATTCTAAACATCGCGTTGGGATGTAATGCTGCTTGATTGATGTAGAACGAACTGGGACGATTTGATTCGAAGTAAGCTGGTTTACTGACATCTTGTGTAATAAAATTGTATAATATTGGGACAAATATCGGGTTCTGATAAAAATCAAAATTCTGCAAATTGAAAGGTAAGGTAAAGGCTAAAATTGACCCTCTGTTTTTGTTTAGTGTACCAACAATGACTTGACCATCTTCCGATTTTATTAGCCATTCGCTCGCATTATTAAGCCTTGAAAATGTAGTGGTTTTGGGCCATTGCGACTTATTCTGAGTCTCGTCCATCACATGTTTCAGGAATCGAGATTGCAAATTGACCTGGCTCATATTGGACCCCGATGTGTCGGCCAAAGCAAGGTCAATGTTTAAATTCCGAGCCCATTGTTGTGCTTTTGAATCTTCTCCTAAAAAGACAACCACTTTTCCACCTTTTTCGACAAAGTTGTTAAGTGCACTAGAAATGCCAACGTTTTCAAATTCATCTAAACTAACCACAAGCAATTCGTTTTGCTCCACAATACTCCAATCAATTTTATCGGGGCTTAAATAAACACTTTCAAAATAAGAAATGCTCTCGAAAAACGCATGTAATATTTTATGACTGTTTTTGCCCGATATGATCGCGATTTTGTAAGATGGCTTAATGGCATAACTCATTGCCAAAGTATTGTCGTAGCTTACTGGAAAATCGGAAATACTAAGCCCCAACTTTTTAATTCCCTGACGGTTATTTTGATACCTAATGGTGTCGGTCAGTTGGCTGTTGGCCAATAATGAAGATGTGTTAACCGATTTTAAACTATCGTTAATTTTAAGTTCCACTTTAAAATCGGCATAGTCTGTAGTCCCATGATTGGTTAAGCGATAAACCAAAATTTCCTCTTCCGAAAGTTGATGAACGGGCGATGTAAAAAACGCGGTATCGAGGCTTACATTGGTATTTTCGATGGTTTCGAAAGGGATGGCATATAATTGCAAATGTTCTGGAACTTTCCAATTTTCGGCAAAATTTGAATATTGGAAGTCGGACAATACATAAACTCTATAAATTTGATTATCAATAGATTCTAATTTCTGTGCAAGCATTTCGATGGCTTTCTGAACATTAAAAGTCGAAGGCGAAACTGTAATCTGACTTACCGCTAAAAAAGCATCGTCTTTCGACTTAAAAACCATTTCTTCTGGTTTTAAGAGGGTACTCGCCACCATTGCCGATACCGACGAAGGATACGCATTTAATACCTCAAGTGCCTTTGTTTTAGCATATTCGAGATGTGCCCCTCCCTCACCTTGTTGGCTCATACTAAATGAATTGTCGATTAAAATCACAATTCGCTGATTGTTACTTTGCAAGGTTTCGTTCTTTTTTTGATAAATTGGCTGAGCAAAGGCCAAAATTAACATCGTAAAAAACAAAATACGCGAAAGTAATATAAGCCATTCTTTGAGTTTTGATTGAGCTTTGGTTTCATTTTGAATCAATTGTAATAATCGAACATTGGTAAAATACACCGTTTTATAACGCCTCAAATTAAACAAATGAACCGCAATTGGAATCGCAATTAAACTTAGAGCCCAGAGCCATGATGTATGTAAAAAATAAAAACCCATAT
>DYOK01000003.1:16049-29972 GCA_020720565.1 Acetofilamentum sp. | reverse complement strand
GATTGGCGATTGATGATATGTTTATTCGTTTATTCCAATCGAAGGCTGAGGCTCTCGAAGCCAGCGATTGATTGTGAAAGCAATTAGTTTTTAGTTTTTAGTTTGTTATACATTCTTAATTTTTAATTGATCAAACATCTTTAATCAAAAATCGTGGTTAAATATTTTTTTAAATTCTGTTTCCGATTCAATACTGTATAGTTGCCCATCCCAAGCATATGAGATTTGTCCTGTTTCTTCGGAAACCACAATCACCAAAGTATTAGTTTGATAGTTCATACTAACCGCCGCAATGTGTCGCATACCATATTGAGCCGGCAATTTGATATCGTGATTGATAGGCAAAGTAACTCTAACAGCTAAAATTTTATTACCGGCAATAAGCATAGCACCATCGTGAAGCGGACTGTTTTTGAAAAAAATGGACTGAATTAAATTGGCATTAATATCGGCATTAATATAGTCGCCTGTTTCGGCAAAACTAATCAGCTCCGATTGGTTGGTAATTACAATGATTGCACCTGTTTTGGTTTCGGACATGGCATAACAAGCTTTAATAATTTCGCTTTTTTTAGACCAGTTCGATTGAAATACTTGTCCCGTAATCAGACCTTCTAACGAAAATTTTGAGCTTTTCGAGAAATATCGTGTGCCAATGTGCAAAAAGAAACGCCGAATTTCTTGCTGAAAAACAATTAAAATGGCAATAACCCCTACCCCCATAAATTGTCCGAGAATAGTTCCTAGCAGTTGCATTTTAAGCACTTTAACAACCAACCAAAATAGGTAAATCACAAAAATTCCTAGAAATATATTGATGGCTACCGAGTTTTTAACCCACTGGTAAATTTGAAAAAACAAAAGTGCCACAATAAATACATCGAACACATCGAGCACTCGTATAGAAATAAAAGCATTAATCATTTACAGATGATTTATTGTTGTTTTCGATTAAGGTCATCGACCCTGATTATTAACATATTGTAATAAATAACACAACTAGATTGTATTCTAACTACCTATTTAAATTGTCCCATAAAATTAGTTGTTTTTATCTGAAACAAAAATACGAATTGTCACTGCTAAACACGTTGAATAATAATATCTGATATTCTCATCGTAAGAGTCTGTTTTAATTCTAGTTGCAAAAAAAATAAATTGGTCTAAGACCTTAATTTGTAGTTTTTGTATCCCAAATTAATTCCAAAATATTGTTTTAAAATTCTTTTAAATTTGTCTTTTATCGACAATCGATTGAAAGCCATATTGTGTTCAAATTTCCAGTTTTTTTGTTCAATTCTTTTGGTCATAACCAGAGGATGCGTTTGTTCGAAAAGGGCAAGTGCATCGATGTTTGAATAGTCGAAAGCCTCTGCCTTAATGACATGTTGATCTATCCATGCTTGATCGTGCCATAATTTATTAAAATCCTGCTGTTTTCTTTGCATGGCCTCAGGTTCTTTGACCCAACCATAATGGTAAATATAGGCATCGATGCTTTTAACTAATAGCTTCTGATTGTCACCTTTTCTAAATCCTTGTGCATCGCGATAAGAGTATATATCTTGACGGGCTCTAACTATTCTAATTTCATTTGGATACCACTTTGCCGATGAGCCAACATAATCGTAAGAGCCATAAAAATGCAAATAATTAAAGAGCAAACCGTCGATTTGTGTATCGTCTTTCCATTTTAACATGGCATCTTTAATAAGTTGGTGGTACTTTTCGTGGAGCACTTCATCGCCTTGAATATAAAAAGCCCAATCGGTATCTGAAGAAATGGTGCGATAGGCTTTGTCGGTTTCAACCGCTAAAACGCGACCTCCTTCTCGTAATGTATCGTTCCAAATGGTTTCGACAATTCGAATTTTCTCAGGGCAAATAGACCTAATCAACCC
The DNA here is from genome assembly GCA_020720565.1 of Acetofilamentum sp. GTDB lineage: Bacteria > Bacteroidota > Bacteroidia > Bacteroidales > JAFGXI01 > JAFGXI01. Next base: position 28,071 of record DYOK01000003.1, on the reverse strand, counting down.
TAAAGTATCGTCTTCCGATTGACCAACAGCCACCACAAATTCGTCGCAAAGTGGAAGAACCGAACGAATGGCTTCTTCTACAGGATAATCGTATTTAATTGCATTTCGGATGAATGTAAAACCAGTAACTTTCATTTGTCATATCATTTATAAAATGGCCTATTTATCAATCCTTAGAAAATACATATGGTATAAGTTTTTTGATGGAATGGATAATATACAATTTCAAAAGTAATGTTTTGAATCGGTAAATCGATAAAAAAAGCCACACAAGGTGGCTCAATTCTTTTTGAGAAAATATATTCTTACAATTTAAAGGTTAATCCAATTCGGGCAAACGAAATACTCGCATATCCTACTTCGGCAAATAATCCCATGTTTTCGTTAATCATCATACGTCCACCAACAAATTCACCAATACTTGGACTAACGTGACCTTCTCGTTCAAATTCTTCTTCTGCAATATTATATGTTTCATATGTAGAATACATATACAAACCAGCTGATAGACCCGCATATACATCCCATTTACTGTTATCAAAATATGTTAAATGCCAAGCAGCACGAGCACCAATAAAGAATGAATGATATGAATAGGTATAATCTTTTCCAAACAAGTAAGATGTTTTATAAACTGAATATTTGTATTCAACTTCGCCTCCAAACGAAACAATACCAATATCACCTGTTGGAATCGCCGCATATTCTCCACTAAGGTGTAACGATGGGATAAATCCGTCGAAATAGGGGATGCCCAAACCTGCATTTAGCATTTTGTCACCTTTGCTTATGACACTTTGCGACATGGCCGAAAAACTTAAAGTAACTAAGGTTACTAAAACTAAAAATTTATTTTTCATAGATTGATTATTGAAATTAGACTGCAAATTTACACTTTATTAACGAATTGCAATTTAAAATTGGCTTGTAAACACAAACAAACTTGTTAACATCAGAACGTTAGTATTTCGACTCGTCCTTTGAAGCTTGGTCAATAATTTTTTTTAATTGTTCTTGCTTATTGACCTCCCTAGTCCTCCTAGCTGTATCGGTATAATACTGGTGCGATCGAAGAAAACTAATCTGAATATCGTTCCACTCTTTTCTATTTTTGATTTTGCCATGCTCGAACATTTCGAGATACAGATTATTGGAAGTAGGAAGAAAATCGGTTCGTCCAAGATAATCTAAATCGGCATCGCAAATAATTTCTTGAAGCTTATTTTTTGGTTCTGGAGGGAATTTTGTCGCATAAATTAGTTCCGAAACCATCTCGATTTGCTCAGTCGAATAGTTAAAATTGGGCAAGATATCTTTCGCAAAAATAATCCCTTGTTCTTCGTGGTCGATAAAGCTGATGGTATGACCTAAATCGTGGAACAAAGCTGCAGTTTTTAAAATAATAAGCTCCTCGTCGCTTACTCCTTCGCCTTTACCAATCACTTCGACTTGATTCACCACATCGATGGTATGTTTGACATTATGGTAGTACAAGCGTTTATTTAATCCTTTTTCGAGCTTCGTCAGGATTAAATCTTCTAACACATCGAACCGAATGTTTTGTAATTTGAGTTCAAACTTCCGATTGGGGAAAACGCTTGTTTCGTCGGCAGCAAATTCCTCCTTAAGCCCAATTACAAAGTACATATCCATATTCCCTTTATATTTGACGGGCACTTTCCCTCTGTGTTCACAAACAAAATATGAAGAAACGAGCTCAAATGTAGATTCGGATATATTTAACTGCCCCACTTCGCCGTACGATTCCATACGACTGGCAATATTAACCGTATCGCCCCAAATGTCGTACGACATCTTCTTTGTTCCTACTACACCTGCTATTACAGGACCCGTATGTACCCCAAAACGCATACCCCAATTAAATTCCGAAGTCTGCTGAATTTCTTTAGCGAAATGAATCATTTGCAAACCAGCCAAAACGACTTCGATTGGATTGGTTTTATTCTTCTTTGGTAGACCGCCAGCACACATATAGGCGTCGCCAATGGTTTTAATTTTTTCGATATCGTATTTTTCGACCACTTGATCGAAATGCATCACATATCTATCGAATTCGTCGAGCAGTTTTTCAGGATTCATACCTTCTGCAATTTGCGTAAACCCTTGAATATCAGAAAACAATACCGTTACCAAATCATATTTTTTCCGAGTTGCACGGCCTTTGGTTTGTAATTCCCTAGCAGTATCTTCGGGTAAAATATTTTTAACAAGCTCTTCGGCACGTTCCTTCTGGATGACGATTTCTTCGGTTTTATCTCTAATAATACGTTCTAATTCATTCTTTTCCTTTGCATAAAGATATGCTCGGTAGCGAAAAAGCATATATATAAAGCTTGTTAACAATACAAAGTAAGAAGTGTATGCCCACCAAGTTCTATAAAATGGAGGTTTGATAGTAAAACTAAATTGAGTGGGTTCCGAAATCACATCATGAATATTCTTACTGCGAACCTTAAAGGTGTATTGCCCCTCGATAAGTCCCGAATATTGCTCTGTAAATGAACTCTGCCATGTCGACCATTCTTCGTTTAAACCTTCTAATTTATATTGAAACAATACCACATCTTGAGGTTGATAGTATGGCGTACTCACTTGAAATGTAACCGAGTTTAGCCTGTATGGCATTTCAATTATTAAATTCGAAACCAAACTTGGGTCGATAAGTGAGTCTTTCCCAAATTGAACGACTCTTATTTTAGGTAAAAACCTTTCTACTAATCTCGACATTTTTTTACTATCGAACCTTAGTAAACCGTCAAAAGTTCCAAACCAAACCACCGAGTTTTCGTCGGGGTATATTATCTCGATAGTATAATCTCGAATTTGATTAAAGGGTTGCGTGACATTTACAAACGAGTCTTTTTCGGGAATATAATACCTCATGCCACTTTGTCGCTCAAATGCATTCCCTAATCCCGAACTAAACCACAAGTTGCCCTGAGCATCTTCCGACAGTGGGTAATACCATCGTTCTGTATCTGAATCGATAAGAAAATCACGGTCAAATACTTTCTTTTTTTTATTAAACGAAAACATCCCTTTGTAAGTCGAAAAATAAATCCCTTTGTGAGTTTTGAAAACATCGACCCAACTGTGTCCAACTGGCAAGCCTGAATTTTCTTTAAATTGTTTTACTTGAGCATTAATTGAAAACTTACCATGAAAATCAACTTTAAAAACCCCTTCGTAGTTGGTTCCCAACCACAAATTACCTTCGATATCTTCGGCTACAGTTCTAATATCAGTATCTAAGCCTTTTAATTTCCCAAGCGCTACAAATCCTTTTGAAATGTCAAAAAAATACAAGCCATCTTGGCCTGCCACATAAATCACATTTTTAAATTCTTCCGAATGACTTAACCCAAAAGCTAATACACTTGAAATTTTGACCAAATGTTCGCCAATTAATTCAAATATTCCATCTTGCGAAGTCATAAACAAACGTTCGTTAATATTCAGAAATTTACGAAATTTGATATCCAACTGATCTACTTTTTCGAATTTCGATGGTTGACATGTCTCTCGCCTATCAAATCTCGGAGAGGCATAAAGCCCCTGAGTACTAGCAATATACAATCGCCCATTAAATCGAATGATATCAAAAACACCGCCTTTAATGCCGTAATTTTGATCGAAAACAGTGAATACCGAGGGATATTTGAGCAAACTAATGCCGTTGTTCATGGCTACCCAAATATTGTGGTGCTTATCTTCGAACAACTGGTGTACATCGTTGTCGTTCAATCCATTATTCTGATTAATATGGGTTACATATTGTCCAATGCTATCGACTATCACAATTCCACAGCTCGAAGTTCCAAATGCAAACATCCCATTAGATAAATATATTCCAGACACATCTCGAGTTCCTTTTACAATTTCCGAAGCTTGGTTAACGAATGGTTTAACAAAATTGAACTTATCATCGACCACTTTCCATGTATCATCTTTAAGATGAATCAAATATTGATTTTTAAATGGAATAATATTTTGTATGACATGGTGGTGAGTACAAGCACAAGCAGTAGTATCGAATTTTGATAAATTAATTTTAAATAATCCCGAATCAATTAAAAGAAGCGGTTCTTTACCTCCAAATAATTTAATTGAATTATTGCTTCGAAGAATATGTTCTACACTTTGGTCAGGAGAAATAACAAACACATGAGGAGGAGCAACCACAACAATATTTTCGTCAAAACTCATCAATTGCGTCACATGTTCGAACGAAAAACCCGCATTAAAAACGGCATCGGACAAGGCGTGATACTCCATTTTGTAATTTGGGGTATTGACTAATTCGCCAAAACTACGATACCCTCCCACATAAATTTTACCTTTTGGCGTTGAGCTTAAATATGGTTTCCCTTTATACTCTAAATAACGCCAAGTTTGTCCATCATATTGTAATATACCATTTAGATTTCCGAAATACATCAGTCCATCGATGCCCTGTGCAATTGAATAATTTTGATTTTCGTGTCGATAATTTCTTGGTGAGTAATTATCGATAAATGGCTTACCTATCTCACTAAACTGAGCAAAAGCGATGGGGTTTCCCGAAAAATAGAGCACAAAAATAAAAATCCAATACCTATACTTCATGCGACAAATGTTTACATTCATTACAAAAATAAGTATTCAAACTCGAATATCTTTATTATTTTTGAATTAAAGACAATTAAACACTTAATCTATAAACATTACAAGTCGGAATACTTGTGAAGTACAAATATATTCAATTTATTAACCTAAAATTTGTTCAATTGAATCATTGAAAATCCACGCAATTTAAAGAACCGTATTTTTAAAACACAAAATATATAGGGCAACCGCACACTTTTATTAACAAGCATATTTAGGGTATTTTTTACGCCCTTGCTACTACACAGAAGCGATAAAAAACACAAAACAATGTCATGTCGAGTATTCCCGAAGGGAATGTATCGAGATATAAGAGCACTCTGCAATTGGCACTTTGTTCTCGATACGCTTTCTATCGAAAGCTACTCGAACTGACATGGCCATAAGATCTATCAGAAAAGTGTGCGGTTGCCTTGACAAAATATAGTTATCATTTTAGTATTTAAGTAATAAAATATATTTTTGTTATTCACTAATAAATTATTTAATTATGGAATTTGTTCACAAATATTTCGAAATGGCACTAACCTATACCATTAACTATGGAATTCAACTACTAGGTGCATTAATTGTATTATTAATTGGTCTTTGGGCTATAAAAAGAATTGGGTATGCCACCAAGGCGGTAATGGAAAAACGAAAAATAGACGTTTCGCTTATTCCATTCTTCACCAGCATGTTAACTGTAGCATTAAAATCTCTTTTGGTTGTTACGGTCATGGGGATGGTTGGTATCGAAATGACTTCGTTTATTGCCATTTTGGGAGCGGCAGGTTTGGCTGTTGGTATGGCACTATCTGGCACTTTACAAAATTTAGCTGGTGGTGTAATTATTCTAGTTCTTAAACCTTTTAAAGTGGGCGATTTTATCGAAGCTCAAGGTCACTCGGGAACAGTGAAAGAAATCTTGATTTTTAATACCATACTGACCACTCCCGACAACAAAACCATTATACTTCCAAATGGTGGCTTATCGACCAGTTCAATGATTAACTATTCTTCTCAAGACAAACGTCGTGTCGATTTCGTTTTTGGCATTTCTTACAACGACGATTTGAAAAAAGCTATCCAGATTATTAAAGATATCGCTATAGCAGATGGCCGCTTAATGCCAGAAACTGAGCCCTTTGTTAGATTGTCGGAATTAGCTAATAGCTCGGTGAATATTACCACCCGTTTATGGGTAAAACCCGAACAATACTGGGATGTGTATTTTGATATTTTAGAAAAGGTGTATCATTCATTCAACGACAACGGTATCCATATCCCTTATCCACAAATGGATGTGCATGTAAAACAAGTTAAGCAATAGTCAAATCAAATATTAATAAAGATGAAAAAAATATATTTAATGGTTATATACCTGATGGCAGGTACTACTTTAATGGCTCAAGAGCAAACTCCAAGCAATGAACCTGCAAAGAATTGGAAATTAGGTGGAAAAGTAGGGGTCAATTTTGCTCAAGTTGGATTTGTGAATTGGGCAAAAGGCGGAGAAAATTCTATGTCGGGAACCAGCTTCTTACAACTTTTTGCCAACCGAAGCCTCGATGGTTGGGAATGGGAAAATAAACTCGATTTAGAATATGGGATGCTCAAAAATCAAGGACAGAACCCTAAAAAAACCGAAGATCGAATCGAATTTAATTCAAAAATTGGAAAAAAAGCTTCGAAAAAATGGTTTTACAGTGCATTTTTAAATTTTAAAACTCAATTTAACGAAGGTTTTGATTACGAAAAAGTAGATACCCCTAGAATATCAAACTTTATGGCTCCAGGTATTTTAACTTTAGGTATTGGTATGGATTATAAACCAACCGATTACTTCTCAATGATGATTTCACCAATTTCTTCTAAAACCATTTTTGTAATGGACCAAGAATTAGCCGACGCGGGGCAATATGGCGTTAAGAAAGCTGAATTTGATAATTTGGGTGTAAAAGTAAAAGATGGTGAACAAATCCGTCAAGAAGTAGGTGCTTCGCTAACATTTACTTTTAAAAAAGATATCTTTACCAATGTCAACTTAGATACAAGACTCGATTTATTCTCGAACTATTTAAGTAATCCTCAAAACATTGATGTCGATTGGCAAACTACTCTCACTTTAAAAGTTAATAAATTTTTAAATGCAGTGGTTAAAACTCATCTAATATACGACGACGATACCGACGTGTCTTGGCAAAAAGACGGTATTGTTCATAACAGCCCTATCACTCAATTTCAACAAAGTATTGCAGTTGGATTAATGTACCAGTTCCAAAATTAGGGTCTTCGACCCATTTATCAAGCTTATAACTATCAATTTATAAGAATTTTATACAAATACATTACGACAAAATACAAATTCAATGAACGGAATAGGATTAGGTCTGATTTGATATTTAAAGAGTTGCTTCAACAAGCAGCTCTTTTTTTAAATGATATCAAAAACAATTTTATCGGCAAAGAAAAATGGTCGAAATATAAAAAGCTAAACTGAAATTGGCTTATTTTTGTGACAAATTAAACGCATGAACATTTCGCCTCTCGGTAGTTATATCCCCAATTTAGAAGCCCAAACACCTCTAATAATAGCAGGGCCATGCAGTGCCGAAACTAAAGAACAAGTTTTAGAAACTGCTCGACAAATAGCTCAACATACTTCTGCTCATTTGTTTAGAGCAGGGATTTGGAAACCCAGAACCCGACCTGGACAATTCGAAGGCATTGGAAAAAAAGGACTGGCTTGGTTAGAAGCGGTTAAAAAAGAAACTGGGTTGAAAGTTTGCACCGAAGTAGCTAAAGCACAACATGTCGAAGAAGCACTTAAACATCAAATCGATGTCATTTGGATAGGAGCTCGAACGGTTTCGAACCCATTTTCGGTTCAAGAAATAGCAGATAGTTTAAAAGGTGTACAAATTCCTGTATTTGTCAAAAACCCTATCAATCCCGATTTACACCTTTGGATGGGTGCACTCGAACGTTTTTCGCACTCTGGCATACACCAATTAGCGGCTATTCATCGAGGATTCTATCCTTACGAAGAAACTAAATTCCGAAACATTCCAAAATGGGAAATTGCCATTGAACTTAAGCGCCGATATCCTGACTTACCAATTATCTCCGACCCCAGTCACATTGCAGGGCACACCCATTTTTTATCGGAAATAGCACAAAAAGCACTCGATTTAAATTTCGATGGTTTGATGATCGAGACACACATCGACCCCAAATGTGCCCTTTCAGATGCCCAGCAACAAGTTACGCCCTTAGAACTGAAAAACATTTTAACGCACCTCATTTTCAGAACCTACAATAATGCCAATTCCGAAGAAAAACTACGTCAGTACAGAGACCAAATCGACTCCATTGACCAACAACTATTAGAACTGCTTTCGCAAAGAGTGGGTGTGATTCACAAGATTGGCCAATATAAAAAAGAAAACAACCTGACTATCTTGCAATTACGCCGATGGGAAAACATTATTCAAACACGTTCCGTTTTTGGTAAAAACCTCGGTTTAAATCCAGAATTTATCGAAGCCATACTAGAGCTAGTTCATCGTGAATCAATTCAAATTCAGAACGATATTATGAATATTGAGCCCAGCACGCTTACACCCGATATCCCTATCTCAAAGTAAATTAAACATTATTACACTTTATTAGTTATACAGCAAGCCATCCACAAATAATTCCAACTTAATTCGATAACACATTTCAAATTCTTCTTACCATCCAAAACATCCCAATAAAACAACCATGCCAAGTAAATTTTGACAAACAACTTGTCCCGAAGAGTCGGGAAGGGAATAATTTAAATTGTAGTGAATTAACCCAACAAACAAACAAACAAACAAACAAACAAACAAACAAATCAAACCACACTCTAATTCCCCCTTTGGGGGTTAGGGGGCTAAATATAAACAGATGAAAATTGCATTAATATTTGATTTTGACGAAACACTAGTTGACGAAAGCACTTCGGCATTTCTTAATTCGAAAGGGATTGAACCCAATCACTTTTGGGGTGAAACGGTTCAAAGTTTAATCGATAACGATTGGGATCCGGTGCCCGCCTATATGTTTAAAATGATAGAAGCGTCATTAAAGCAAAGCATTACAAAAAGCGATTTTATCGATTTTTCACAAAAAGTAGTGTACAAAAAAGGCGTCGAAGCCCTTTTTGAGCAAATTAAAACATTTGCCAGTTCTCAAAAGCAGATGGTCGAAGTCGAGTTTTATATCATCAGTAGTGGTATTGGCGAAATAATTCGTCATACCACCATTGCACCTCATTTTACAGATATTTGGGCAAGCGACTTCGCATACGACCATCTGGGTCAAATTGCTTTTCCAAAAAAAGTTTTAAGCTTTACCGATAAAACACGTTATCTGTTTCAAATATCAAAAGGCATGGTGGGACCACAAAATCGCTCTCAGCCTTACATTGTTAACGAGAAATACGATAGTAACGATTATGTAATTCCGTTTAAAAACATGATATACATTGGCGATGGACTTACCGATGTGCCATGCTTCTCGCTTTTAAAAAAGAGTGGAGGAACCGCAATTGGAGTATACGATATTCAAAACGGGGGCAATACCCAAAAAGCTTGGCGATTTGTAAAAGAAAACCGCGTTTCGAATTTGCACACTGCCAATTATACTGTCGGATCCGATTTATACAACTCAATTATTATGGCCATGAGTAGCATGATAGAGCAAGATTTAAGGTCTTCGATCTAATTTTATTAGTTTTGCAACTGACATTAATATCTTCGACTTATTTCTTGTTTTTTTGACTCGCTATATACTTGGCCTCTAGCTTAATAAACTACAACATTGTAATATTAATAGAATTTACAGCAATTCGACCAAACGCTCCATCTTCATCCCTCGCGATCCTTTAACTAAAATTAGATTTTGTTCAATTTTGGCTAATTGCCCCGATTCGATAAGTAAATCAACTGTTGGATAATTTTCGATATTTATTGGTTTAACTTCCTGAACCGCTTTGTTAAATGCAGGACCTACTAATATTATTTTAATATTTTCAAAATTTTGAAGTTTTTCGACCAATTGGATATGTTTTTCATTTTCGAAGGCTCCAAGTTCAAACATATCGCCCAAAATAATCATTTTATGGGGTGATAATATCTTTTCAAAATTATCGATTGCGGCACCCATACTCGATGGATTGGCATTATATGCATCTAAAATCAACTTGTTTCTTGATGTTTGGTGGATTTGCGATCGATTGTTAGCCGGCACATATTGTTCTAGTCCTTTCTTAATCTCATCAATATGCAGTCCTAAAAAAGCCCCAATGGTTAAAGCCGATAAAATATTGGGAACATTATAGAGACCAATTAACTGGGTTTGGATTTTGACAGACTCAATGGTTTTCCCAATAAGCTTGTTTACTTCAATGCCTACAAAAATTGACTCGAGACTGCCATTAGCAAAAGTATCAACTGATGGATTTGTATTCGAGAATGTAACAAATTGGTGATTTGGAAATTGATTGGCTAAGTTTTCGTTTTGCTCAAATAAAAAATTAATGCCAGAACGCGAGAAAACCGACTCGTACAGCGCTTTTTTGGTTAATAGCACATTTTGTTCGTTTTCGAAACCTTCGAGATGCGCCATCCCCACATTGGTAATGTATCCAAAATTGGGTTCTACAATTGCACATAATTCGGCAATTTCGCCCACATGATTAGCTCCCATTTCGATTATCGCATATTGATGCGAGGTTTTAAGCTTTAATAAAGTTAGCGGTACACCTATATGATTGTTCAAGTTACCTTCTGTGGCTAAGATATTGTATTTCACTTTTAACACAGAACTCAACAATTCTTTACTGGTTGTTTTTCCATTGGTTCCCGTTATGCCTATAATAGGTGTATTGAGCTGTCTACGGTGGTAGTTTGCCAATTGCAGAAGCGTTGAAAGAACATTCTGTACTTTTATGATTTGAGGCTGATCTGATAGCGTAAAATCATCGACAATAGCAAAGGCCGCACCTTGCTCAATTGCTTGAACAGCAAACTGATTTCCATCAAAATTAGCACCTTTAAGTGCAAAATATATCCCCCCTTTAATCACTTGCCTTGAATCGGTAAATACAAAGGGATGTTTTTGAAATATTGAATACAGATTTTCCATAAGGGAATAAAATTACTTGTTTTTAAAATAAGATCTTCGACCTATTTACCGTTTTAATAACTTGCTATTTATCGAGCACCTAGCTTAATAAAATGCGAGATTAAATTATTCTAAGCACTTATAAACCAAAAAATATCATATCCAGTGTACCCGAAGGGAATGTATCGAGATATGTATTTGCTCTGATAACGGCAATGTGTTCTCGATACGCTTACTGCGAAAGTTACTCGAACTGACACGTGCGGCGCACATTTTATTCCTTTTAAGAAAAACATTGCGGTTAAGATGATCCAAATACATGGTACGAGTTATCTGATGACTTGTAACGAAAAAGTCCCGACAAATCGGGACTTTGGCTCAATGAGCATATTATTTACTTTTTTAAAAGATCAAACTATTCTTCGGAAACTGGACCACCTAAACGATCCATAGCACAACGGAAACCGATATCATCGCGACCCATTTCTTCGGGCCAGAATCTGCGGTTACCAGGCGACATCCAATAAGCTCTGTCTGCCCAACCTCCACCTTTAATCACACGGATTCGGTTGTTAACCAACGATTGTTGGTCTTGTCTACCACGGTAAGAGTCCACTTTGTCGGTAGCTTGGTCACGTTTTTGACCTTGTTGGCTTTTATTACCTTGCCAGTACATACGAGTTGAATGTTTGTTGTCTTTGTCACCTTCTTCAAGAGCATATTCGGTACTCGACTCAAAGTTACCGTCTTCGTAGTTGATGTTATCGGCGGTATTGTAATTTCTTCTATCGAACGATTCCCAATCGGTTACATCGTGATATTTGATTCGACCTAAACTGTCTTTTTCAGCAATTAGACCCTCTTCGTCTCTGTCTTGAGTTTGGTACACATTACCACGGAAAGGGCGGAACTCGTCCATATCTTCGTAAGATAAATCGCGATATACATCTAACACCCATTCATTAACATTACCAGCCATAGCATATACACCGTAAGGATTTGGCCAATAAAAATCGACTGGAGCAGTTGGTGCGTTAGCATCGTTTAGAGCACCAGCAACCCCCATGTAATCTCCTCGACCGCGAACCGCATTGGCTCTAATTTTACCTACGTCGTCAGAATCGAAACCACTTCGGTCATCGACACGAATGTAGTGACCATTCCAAGGATATATTTTTTGGCTAAACACACGCTCTTCGGCCATCATATTGCCAATTAAAGC
>DYOK01000003.1:0-15949 GCA_020720565.1 Acetofilamentum sp. | reverse complement strand
TAATTTTTGTATGAAGGATGTCTGAAATAATAATCGACGTAGGGGCGATTGTAACCTAAACGTTTTCTCCAAACAAGGGTATCGGGTAAAGCGGCCGAATACACTTCGGGGTAATCGATAAACACACGCCCTAACCAATAAAGATATTCACGGTAATCGATATTTCTCACTTCCCACTGGTCAAGATAAAAGGAAGGAACTGTAACTCTGCGTGGAAAATTATTCCAATCGTACATCACATCTTGTTCCTTGCGACCCATCGAAAATGTTCCACCCTGAATCAAGACCAGACCAGGGCCAGTCTCTTGCCCCATATAATCTGGGTTTTCGAAACCTCCATTAGTTTCAGTGTTATACTCCCAACCTGTGGTGTTAGAGGTATCTTTTGCACAAGAACTCAACAACAAAGTTGAGGCTCCAGCAACGATTAATAGACTTTTTATTTTATTCATGGTATTTAAACTGATATCCAAAAAAAAGTAATATATATGACAATAACTAAAAAGATGGACAACTTATTGCCCTAAACTTGGTTCGTTTACTCTTACAGGGGAATGTATATCCTAAACCAATTTCGTGTGAACCTAAAGTGGCATTACGCAAGCGAGAAACAGTTAAGTCGTAAGAATAAGAAATACGGACTTGATCTTGAATAAATCCGAGCATCATAATAAAAGAGTCGTATTGGAATTTAAAGTTTTGTCTAAACCAAAATCCCCCAACAATTGATTTTCTATTAAAATAGAGTCCGTAGTTGAATTGTTCAAAATCTTGTTGTCTTTGATAAATCACGTTGGGCGAAATGTACAATTCACCTTTTTTAAATCCGGCCATTCTAAGTGGAATTTTTGTTCCATAATGAACCGTATATTTACGAGGTAAGACCGCATCGCTATTTTCTCTATACGACTCGGAAGGTTGAGTAATGTGATGAACCGCAATACCAAAGTAATGATTACCGGTATAGCCTAAAGCCCCCATCGAAAAATCGAAAAAGCCCTTGCTGTCGGCAGTGGCTGCTAAATTCTCGTTGGTGGGGTAGATATTACCATACAAAGGATGAATTTGGTCGGGGAAAATATGATCCGACCCTAACTGTTTATGGATATAAGACGCTTGAAAGCCCCCCCTAACGAAAAACTTTCGATTTATTTTAAAGGTATAGGCATACATAAAGTTGGCATACATGGTATTCACCGCACCGCGATCTTGAACGTCGTATACCAAATTTAACCCTACTCCACCTTCGAGCCAGTCGACATGTTGATCGTAAGAAGCACTATAAGTAACGAAGGCACGGTTAAGTGCAGGCCATTGATTACGATAATTCACGTTGGCACGAGGACACCGATCGGAACCTGCAAATGCAGGATTTAGATACAAAGGATTAGCGTAAAACTGCGAGAACTGCGGGTCCTGAGCTCTTGCAACTTGGCTAAATCCAAGTATTACGATGAAAATTGCAGTTAGTTGCTTAGTCATAAAAGTATCTTTATCTTTCAGTTGACAATATTACATAAAATTTTTTAATACTTGCAACTACAATAATAGTATAAAATTATCGTTTCGAAAAGAAAATGTTTCAGAATTGTTAGAATGTTCATACTTTTGAGGTCAAATTGCTTATGTTAGACAACATAATACTTCTAAACAGACATAAAACGCAAACAATATATTAATAATATATCAAGATAATGAAAAAATCCTTGCTCTACCTGCTTTTCGCACTGACTATAACTGCATTTTCGCAAAGTCAAAATATTCGAATTAATTGGCAGCAACCCATCAAAGAAAAAAATGCATTTTTTTTGTCTTTTGAATCTGCAACATACAATCAAGATTTTCTTCCAATCTATCATTTTCGTCAAAAAACTTTAAAAAATTATGCTTCATTCGAAATGAAAATTCTTGAAACTGCAATTTTATCGTCAGAAGAATACGAAATTGTAAAACATTTTGAATTGGAAAATGAGTTTTTGTTGAGCACTAGTACATATGGAGATGGTAAAGATTTTTATCAATCGATCGATATTTTACCTATTCGAAAAAATCCGAGTACAAACCAATTGGAAAAATTGATTCAATTTGAATTGATTAACAACGAAAGTACAAATCTGTTGTCAACCAGATCCATTAGGACAAGCTCATCTTCCGAAATGAGCCAAGGTGAATGGATGAAAATAGGAGTGCTTAAAACTGGAATATTTAGCATTACATACGATCAAATGGCAAACTCTGGTATTCAAAGCATTCAACTCCCTCGTTTGTTTGGAAACGGTGGTGCAGCGCTACCAGAGAGCAATGCCATTTCGATGCCCGACGACATGCAGGAATTAAAATATCAGGCCAATTTAGGTAGCGATCAAATTTTTAACAGCGGAGATTACATTCTTTTTTACGCCGAAGGGCCACTTACATGGAGCTATAACAACACTTATTCTAAATTCGAACATAAAAATCATGAGTATTCCGACACCATATTTTACTTTCTTAGCTTCGGGAATGGAACCGGAATTAACATCCCAATGGTAAACCCTACTGTTTCAAATCCACAAGATATCAGAGTTTATACAGACCACATGGCCTACGAAAACAATTTAGTTAACCTATTAAAAAGTGGTAAAGAATGGTATGGCGAAGAATTTAACAATATTAGATCGAATCGCGATTTTACATTTAATGTACCCGATATAATTCTAGATTCTATTGCAAAAATATACACTTATGTTGGGGCTCGTTGTGGGTCGGTTTCGTATATAAAAGTAAGATACAACCAAACGCTTATTCAAAATATATCCATACCATTGGTCAATTTATCATCGAGCACCGATTACTATTTAAGAGATGGTTCTAGACTCGATAATTTTCAAGCATCAAGCTCCAACCTTGTTTTTAATTTGGAATACGACCAAGCCAGTTCATCAAATGCTTGGTTAAATTATATCGATTTAAATGTGGTCAGAAAACTCACTTTGAATAGTCCATTATTTTTTACCAATATCTATCAACAAAGTGCAGCCAATCGATATCGAATAGAAGGTGCTGAATCTGGTGTACAAGTATGGAATGTGAGTGATTTAAAGAATGTTCAGAAATTGCCTGCTACAACGAGTGGTACAGATTTATACTTTGACGACGATTGTGCGAATAAAAAAACCTATTTTGTCTTTAATCCATCACAAATTCAAAATGTAGCCTCGATTCGAAAAGTTGCTAATCAGAACTTACACGCTTTACAAAATATTGAATATGTGATTGTTAGTCCAGAAATATTTAGGTCGCAAGCCCAACAAATTGCCAATTATCACATTCAAAATAGTGGACTGAGCACTGTGGTAGTAACCAACGAGTCAATTTATAACGAATTCTCGTCAGGCACACCCGACATTACAGCTATTAAAAATCTAATGCGTCATTTGTATCACGAACGCTCTGTAACCGATACATTGAAATATTTATTGCTTTTTGGGGATGGGTCGTACGACAATAAAACAGCGTCGAATTCCAACACCAATCTAATATTGACTTACCAATCGAGCGGATCTATTAAGGTGAGCGGAACCTATACCAGCGACGATTATTTTGGCTTGCTCGACCCGAACGAAGGTGTTACAACGGGGTATCTAGACATTGGTATAGGCCGAATTGTAGTCAAAAATACGACAGAAGCCGACGCTGCAGTACAAAAGATTTTAAACTATAGTGCACCTTCACAATCGTTTGGAAATTGGCGCTCAAAAATTAATATGGTTGCCGATAATGGCGATGGAAATTTACATATTAATGATGCAGATGACATAGCCGAGTTTATTGAGTTAAACTACCCCCATTTTAATTTGAGTAAAATTTATATGGATGCCTATCCTTTGGTCGAATCGTCTGGAAGCGATATTGCCCCTGAAGCCACTTTGGCTTTCAACAATGCCATCAACGAAGGTACGCTAATTTTAAATTACACGGGTCACGGAGGTGAATTGGGACTGGCACACGAACAACTGATTACCAATCAAGATATTTTAGCATGGAAAAACAAAGCACAATTGGCCACCTTTATTACAGCCACCTGTGAGTTCTCTCGTTTCGACGATAAAAATAGAACATCGGCAGGAGAATATGTATTTTTAAATCCAAATGGAGGTGGAATTGCCCTGTTTACCACAACCCGAATTGCTTATGCCGGGCCTAATAAGGTGATAAACATGGCTTTTTATCAACAACTCGATCAAGATAATGTTTATCGGTTTGGTGATTTAATTCGAAGAACTAAGAATATTATTGGTTCTAGCAGTCAAAACATGCGGATTTTTACTTTGATAGGCGACCCTGCATTAGGCTTAGCTGTTCCAAAAAAGAGCATATCAACGCTTAAAATTAACCAATCCAATATTAATAACATCGACACAATTAGTATTTCTCCATTAAGTAAAATAACCGTCGAGGGACAAATTGAAGACGAAAACGGGCAACTTATCGATACATTTAATGGCATTGTTTACCCCACAGTTTACGACAAACCCGATACCACGCTGACACTTTGCCAGTTCGAATGCTCGGCACCAGTACCTTTTAAAAACAGGAAAAACATCATTTACAATGGAAAAGCAACTGTGGCAAACGGTAAATTCCAATACACATTTGTGGTTCCTAAAGATGTCAGTTATAAAAATGGCTTGGGTCGAATTAGTTATTATGCCGATAATCAAACACTTGATGGCATGGGGCATTTCGAAAAATTATCGGTTGGTGGTGCCATAGACACCAGCATTCACGACCAAAAAGGCCCCGAAATAGAGCTCTATATGAATGATGAAAATTTTATTCATGGCGGTATTACCGACGAAAATCCAATGTTGATTGCCAAATTATTCGACGACAATGGAATTAATACTGTTGGGAATGGAATTGGCCACGACTTAACAGCTAAATTGGATAACGATAATAAGCAATCGGCGGTCTTAAACACTTATTATGCTACAGAATTAGACAGTTATCAATCTGGGACAGTTCGTTTTCCATATGCCAATTTATCGGAAGGAACACATTCTATCGAATTCAAAGCTTGGGATGTACTTAACAATTCGAGTGTACAAAACGTTGAATTTATTGTGGCCGAATCGGTTGAAATGGCCATTAAAAATATTTTCAACTATCCAAACCCATTTACAAGTTCGACTAATTTTTACTTCGACCATAACCAAACTGGACAATCGTTAGACGTATTGATACAAATTTTTACAGTGAGTGGAAAATTAGTTAAAACAATTGAGTCGTCATTTTTATCGAATGGGTTCCATAGCGAAGGAATCCATTGGGATGGTCGAGATGATTTTGGCGATAGAATTGGCAGAGGCGTCTACATTTATAGAATCAGTGTCCGAAACGACCAAGGGCAAAATGTAAGCGAAATTCAAAAACTTGTTTTATTAAAATAAATTTGATTTTTGATACAATAAATCAACAATATATACGTTTGACCCCACTAATATAGACATTAAGCATAATTATATAGCCATATAATTCTACTTTCAAGGTCTAATATTTCAACTTAATATTTATATTTGTATAGATTAAAAAAATGAACTCAATGATTAGGACATACCTGAGCTTATGTATACTTATAGGCTTTACTTTATCTGGTAAAGCACAAATAATTGGACAAGAAACCGAGAATGCAAATGTAATTACAACTGCAGTTCCTTTTTTAACTATTTCGAGCGATTCTCGATCTGGTGCTATGGGCGACATAGGTGTCGCTACATCTGCCGATGCCAACTCGCTTAAATATAATGTAGCCAAATATCCTTTTGCAAAAGAAAAATTCGCTTTTGGAGTGTCGTATACCCCTTGGTTAAAGAAATTAGCCTCTGACATAAATTTGCTCAATGTTTCAGGGTTCTATAACGTCAGCCCTAAACAATCTATATCGGGTTCTTTAACCTATTTTTCCTTAGGGGGAATTGAATTTCTTGACGAAGGTGCCAATTACATTACCGATTATACCCCAAACGAATTTGCTATTAAGTTGGGCTACAGTCGACTTTTAACCGATAATTTATCATTGGGCATTGCTCTTGGATACATTTATTCAAATTTAACTGGTGGATATTCGAATAGTTCGAGTGCAGTAAATGCGGGTCAAGCTGCTGCGGCTAATATTGGCTTATTTTATCACAAACCCTTCGAAATCGAGAAAAAGAAAGCATTTTACGACTTAGGATTTTCTATCTCAGATATTGGAAATAAAATGTCGTACAGTAGCGGTGCTGAGAAAAGTTTCTTACCCACTACTATGCGACTAGGTGCCGGTTTTGGTATCGATATCGACGATTACAACAGTATTGCAGCTTCGGTCGAATTTAGCAAACTTTTAGTACCAACTCCCCCTATATATTCCGATTCTCTCGATGCTAATAATGATCACATTATTCTTTCGGGTAAAGACCCCAATATATCGGTAGGTACCGCGCTTTTCCGTTCATTTTACGATGCACCAGGTGGAAGTTCCGAAGAGTTCAAAGAAGTGATGTGGGCTTTTGGACTTGAATATTGGTATGCTAAACAATTTGCATTAAGAGGTGGATATTTTCACGAATCTGCAATGAAAGGTAATCGAAAATTCTTTTCTTTAGGTTTAGGCATTAAATACCAAATGATAGGAATCGACTTTTCGTACTTAATCCCCAACGGAAGCAATAGTCCTCTGGCCAACACCATGCGTTTTACCATTTACGTCGATCTAAACAACTAATAGCATGGATTTTAGAATAGGACAAGGATTTGATGTGCATCAATTAGCCGAAGGCGAATCTTTTATTATTGGAGGCATTGATATTCCTCACAGCAAAGGCACAGTGGCTCATTCGGATGGCGATGTATTGATTCATGCTATTTGTGATGCTTTGTTAGGTTCTCTCAATTTGAGAGACATAGGTTATCACTTTCCTGACACATCGAATCAATTTAAAAATATTGACAGTAAAATTCTACTCAAAGAAAGTTATCAATTGGTCAAAGACAAAGGCTACGAATTGGTTAATATCGACAGCACCATTTGCTTGCAGAAACCTAAAATAAAAGACTATATTGAGCCCATGAAGCAAAGCCTTGCCCAAGTGCTTGAAGTAGATGTCGATCGAATCTCTATCAAAGCTACCACAACCGAAAAGTTAGGCTTTGTTGGTCGAGAAGAAGGCATTTCTGCTCAAGTGGCTGTGCTAGTTAGAAAATCAGTTTAAAGTTTTCGACCTATTTGTTATTTTTCTAACTCACATTAAAACAAGGAATATGCAATAGTTTTTATTTACAATACTTCGTTAAACTTTTCAAAAGTTCATTTTACGAAGATACAAGCATCTGATAATCAGTACAAAATCAAAAAAAAAATTTGTTGAAAAGTTCTGATTATTAGATAGTTAAAAAACATTAACAAACTATTGTATTTAAAAAATATCTCTAAAAATGATTAAGAAAACACTTGTACTTGGTGCTAGCGAGAAACCTCATCGATATGCCTACAAAGCAATTGCATTATTAAGCGACTATGGTCACCCTGTTGTTGCTATTGGTCGAAAAAATGGTTTTGCTTTATCAATTCCAATTACCACAGAACTCAATCCAATTGAAAATATTGATACGATAACTCTATACTTATCGGAGGATAATCAGAGGGAGTATTACGATTATATTTTCTCGCTATCCCCAAAAAGGATTATCATGAATCCTGGTGCCGAAAATAACGAATTAACAGCACTTGCCGTTGAAAGAGGAATTGAAGTGATAGAACATTGCACTCTGGTGATGCTCAATACAGAACGTTACTAAAACCATTTTAATAATAAACGAAAAAGACCTCAAGTCTTCTGTTATAAAGAACTAAGGTCTTTTCTAAAATAATTTTGTAATCCAAAAAAAATTCCTTATTATATTATTACTTCGAGATTGAATATTCCAATTTCTAGAACACAGGAGAATCTTTGATGGTTTTCTTTTTCTCGCCCATCGAGTATCGATATACTTCTTTGTTTCCAGAAGGCAGCCACATGGTTACAGTACCATTATACTGGCCATCTTTGTAATTTGCAACCGATTCCTTTTGGCCATTTTCGTAAAATGTTGAACATTGACCATTTTTTTGATTTGCAGCATAAAAAGCAATTTCTCTTAATGCACCACTTTCGTACCAATTCTCGAATCTTCCATCGAGTTGATTGTCTTTATATTCTGCTCTGGTGTTCATTTGAGCATTTGCAAACCAAGTAGTCCATTCGCCTTCTTTATCGCCATCGACATATTGGCCTTTTGACTCTAGCTTACCGTTTTCGAACCAAACTGTCCATTCTCCATGAGGCACACCCTTTTTAAAGTGTTCCTCCGATTTTAGCCCGCCATTTTCGTACCAAGTAATCCACTTACCATCTTTTTGACCGTTAGAAAAGTTTCCTTTAGATCGGTTTTCGCCCGATTCGAACCAAACCAACCATTCGCCATGCTTTACACCTTGGAAATATTCACTTTCGCTCTTTAGGTACTCATTTTCGAACCATTCCTTGTGCTTACCTTGACTTTTACCTTCGACAAATTTCCCTTCTGATTTAATTTTACCAGACTCGTACCAAGTTTTGCTTATTCCATTTTTTTTGTCATTCAAAAACTTGTCTTCTTTTTCTTTGTGACCGTTGGGATAATATGACACACTCCATCCGTTTCGAATACCATCTCTATAAAAACTTGAAGAAAGCAAAGCACCTTGTTCGGTAAAGGTTTTTAGTTCGCCTGAAAGCAAACCATCTTTAAACTTTTGATTTTTTTTGACGCCATAAACATCAGTTTCGCATGCTCCACTGTATACAACGTTTTCGCCTGATTTAAAATAAAGTCCATTTTTGACTGACAAGTCTTTACAATCGCAAGTCTGACTGCATGAAGTCACAAGAATTGCAAAAAATAATAGAAGAAGGAGTCCTGTTTTTTGAAATAATGTCATAATACTATCGATTCCGCGGTTAATCTTACCAAAGATAACAACTTATATTGAATTATCAATGGACAAAATGCAGATAATTATCAAAAAAAAGCTTCAGTTAATCCAGTTTTACTCTCGGATCAAGTAAAACATAAAGCAAATCGACCAGTAAAGTAATGATTACAAACACAATAGAAATATTTATTACCACACCGATTACAATAGGAATGTCATAGTTATTTACCCCTTCAACTACAACATATCCTAGCCCTTTCCATCCAAAAATATACTCCACAAAGACAACTCCAGCTAACATTCCGGCTAACCAACCCGAAATTGAGGTAATAACAGGATTCATTGCATTTTTTAGTGCGTGTTTAAAAATGACTTTACTTGAGCTCAGTCCTTTAGCTTTTGCGGTTCTGATATAATCTTGCGAAAGCACATCGAGCATAGCATTACGCGAAAGCTGTAAAACGACCGATAAAGGTCTAATTCCCAGCGTTATAGAAGGTAAAATTAAGTTCTTCCAATGGTATTTTAATTCATTTCCATAATCGTCGAGCTCCACCAAATTCCCAGTTAAATCGAGGTGTGTCCACCACGACCATTTGTATGCAAATAGCCACGCGAATAAAATAGCAGCGAAAAAAGAAGGCAAAGCCATTCCCATCGAAGTAAATACCAATATCAAACGATCGTACCAAGAATTTTTGTACAATGCGGCCCAAACGCCTAAAATAATCCCTATTACCGAGGCTAAAAATATTGACACCAAAGCCAAAATCAATGTATTAAAAAAAGTATTACTTAATACAGAACTGACCGTTTTTTTGGATTGAAATGAGCGTTGAAGATATGGCGTTTTAACAACCAAAATTTTGTTGCTAACACTTAAAATTCGAATTGCACTTGAATAGTTTGAAGAATCGAAATAATAAAAGCTTGATTTTGACAACGAATGCACCGACAATGGCGATAAGTCGTTTAAGTATTTTGCATAACGTTCCATAATACTTTTATCTAACCCCAGATCGTGCCGAATCGCTTGTAAGGTTTGTAGGTCGCTTCGTTGCCCCATTAGCATTCGGGACGAATCGCCTGGTAAAATATTAAAAAGAAAGAAAACTACTGTGATGACGCCCCAAAGCACAAAAAACGCATAAATAATCTTTTTAGTTATATAGGAAATCATCTTCTTTTGTAATATTTAGGAATATGACATGTTTTTTTGAAATTACTTAAATCGAAAAAATACCTAAGCCTTGACGAATTATTTCAAAATTCCCAGTTGTACAATCAACAACTGTTGAAGCATCTGTATTACCATATCCACTATCGATGATCAAATCGATTTTATCACCATACCTTTCGTCAATCAATTCGGGATCGGTGGTATATTCGATCACTTCCGATTCGACATAAACCGAAGTTGAAATAATCGGTGATTTTAATTGTCGAATAATCTCGAGCGGCACGCTATGGTTTGGAATTCTGACCCCAATAGTTTTCGAGTTATTTCGCAAGTGTTTGGGCAATTCATTATTGGACTCTAAAATAAAAGTAAATGGCCCGGGCATATGCCGTTTCAGAATTTTATAAACCTGATTATCAAAAGCTTTTGCATATTGCGAAATATGAGAAATATTATCAAAAACCACTGTAAACTCATACTTTTTGGCGTCAATATTCTTAAGCTTTGCTATCCGTTCGATTCCCGACACAGAATGAATGCTACATCCAAAACTATACACTGTGTCGGTAGGATAAACGACCACGCCTCCCTTCGAAATGACATCGACAATTTTTTCGATTGTCTTTGAATTAGGATTTTCGGGGTAAACTTTCAATATCATGCTCAGTTCTTTTTGAAAGGTAAAAATATCTTATAAATCGATATTCCTTTTGATTCTCTAATCCTCACTAAACAAAGAGATCCAGATAATAAAACAAGCTCTGTGCAGGTACAAAATTTCCGCACAGAGCTTACTTTATATTTAGCTCATTTTTTGAGTATCTTTCGCAAATTGAGCCAAGCCCAAATCTGTTAATGGGTGTTTCAACAAGCCTTCGATGGCATGTAAAGGACATGTCGCTACATCGGCACCAGCTTCGACGCATTGTATAATGTGCATGGTATGACGAATTGAGGCTGCAAGAACTTGTGTTTCGAAATCGTAATAGTTAAACATTTCGACAATTTGTGCAATTAACGCGATTCCATCGGTAGACGTATCGTCAAGTCGGCCAATAAAAGGTGACACATAGGTAGCACCTGCTTTTGCAGCTAACAATGCTTGTCCGGCCGAAAATACGAGGGTACAATTGGTTTTAATGTCTTTACCCGATAAGTATTTAACGGCTTTAATACCATCTTTAGTTGCAGGTACTTTAACAACTATTTGTGGATGCAAAGCGGCTAATTCTTCACCTTCTTTAATCATATCGGCATATTCGGTCGAAAGTACTTCGGCACTTACATCGCCATCTACAATATTACAAATATCGATATAGTGTTTTAAAATGGCATCTTTTCCTTTGATACCTTCTTTGGCCATCAACGATGGGTTGGTGGTTACACCATCTAGTACGCCCAAGTCTTGAGCTTCTCTAATCTGGTCTAAATTGGCTGTGTCTACAAAAAACTTCATATAATCTAAATTTAATTAACTTAAGGTCTTCGACCTGCTTTATTATTTTCTAACTACTTTTTATCAAGCTCTTATATCAATAAAACACAATGATATTTTATTCGAAGTGCAAAATTCAAACTTTAACTTACATTTCGACAAACCAATACGAGGTCAAAAAGCAAGTTTTTTTGATTTAAACCCCAAAATACACATCAGAATTGGACTGATAATGAATTTTTTGCAAAGGTACATCTTATAATTGTGACAAATAGTCAAAATAAAAAAAATATTGATATATAGCACGTTCTTAATTGGAGTATCTGTTTGCTTAAATACTAAAAAACATGATGAAGTACAAGAAATTTCAGTGAATAAATCATTAGCTTTGTGGTATTATTAAAAAACAAAACAAAATGCTCTTAAAAATATATAAGTTTATTAGTCATGTAAAATTTGGTGTCATTTTACTGCTCGTTTACGCCTTAGCTACTGCTATAGCGACCTTTATCGAGAACGATTATGGGACACCTTCGGCCAATTGGTTGGTATACAAATCGATTTGGTTCAATATTCTGCATTTCTTTCTTTTGGTTAATTTCGTTCTAGTAGCAAAGAATTTCAAAATGTATCAACTTAAAAAGCTAAGTATATTTGCTTTTCATGCTGGTTTTGTGATTGTTATACTTGGGGCGGCTATTACCCGTTTTTTCTCATACGAAGGGGTGATGCATATTCGCGAGGGTGAAAAAAGCAATTCAATTTTAACGTATAATACTCTGGTTGAAATCGGTCAAACAAAAGGGGAAAATACTGATTCAAAAAAGATTGACGCGGACTTCAATCAACTTTCTGGGGGGCAATTCGATGTAAAAACAAGCATCAACAACCAAAATATTAGTATAAAAATGCAGCGGTTTATTCCCAACGCATCAGAAGAAATTATTGAAGACAAATCTGGAAAAACTATCATCAGTTTTACTTTGGCTGGTCAAAACGGTCGAGAAGATGTCTACATTAAAGAGGGTGAGATAAAAACTTTTAGTGGCCAAAAATTTAATTTTACCCAAAAGCCAATCGACCAAGCCATCAATATTGTTTCTACTGATTCCGGTATGTTTTTCACTTTAGCCGACACCATGGTTATTAAGCACATGTCCGATACAATAATTGAAACTTATGCCAGCAATATTTTGATACCTGTTCAAAACATGAAGTTGTATACCTGGGCAAACTATCAGATGGTTGTTAGCAAAATTTATCCTTTTGCATTGACCCAAGTCAATTCTCAAAAAGATAAAGATTTATTTCCACTGGATGCCCTCGAATTACAAATTGAGGGCAATAATCATCAACAAATTGTGTATGTATATGGTAAATCGACCTACTACGGGCAATCGGTTGACGTGTTACTTGGAGACGAGACCTATCAAGTCCGATTTGGTGCCGACAAAATTACCTTACCTTTTAGCATTCAACTCGACGATTTTAAACTTGAAAGGTATCATGGTTCAATGAGCCCAGCCTCGTACGAAAGTTATATCACTTTGATAGATTCGATAAACCATAGCACAGAAAAACATCGAATTTTTATGAATAACGTACTACAATTCAACGGATTACGATTTTATCAATCGTCATACGACTCTGACGAAATGGGCACAATATTATCGGTCAACAAAGATTACTGGGGTACAATGATTACCTATATCGGATACTTTTTGCTTTCGCTAGGAATGTTCATCAATATTTTTGACAAAAACAGCCGTTTTAGATTTTTAGCCAAACAAGTGAGCTCAATAGATAAAACAGTCGTTGTATTCTTAATGTTTTTTGCATTTGGAATAAACAACCAAGTTAATGCACAAGTACCGATAATTAATCCTGTACATGCAGAAAAGTTTGGGCAATTGCAAGTTCAAGACCAAGGCGGGAGAATTAAACCCATTAATACATTAGCCCACGAAACCATTCGAAAATTATCTCGTCGTAGTGCCTATAAAGATTTGAACCCTAATCAAATTTTGCTAAGTATGATGCTCGAGCCCAAGGCGTGGAGTCAAGAACCCATTCTTAAGGTTAAAAATCCAGATTTAGCGAAACTACTCAATGCCAGTCCCGAAGGTTTTGTAACCTTAGCATCACTATTCGACGATGAAATGCAGTATAAATTGGGCGATAAAGTTGAGCAAGCTTATGCCAAATCACCCGCTCGGCAAGACCAATTCGACAAAGCCATAATAAAACTGGACGAAATGGTCAACATTCTCTATATGACATTGAGTGGCGATTTTCTTAATATTTTTCCTTTAAGAGGCGATTCTACCCACAAATGGCACAATCTAAATAGTGGCTTAAAAGCATTTCGAGGCGAAGATTCCACTTTTGTGTATAATGTATACCGAATGTACATGTTAGATTTGCAGGACGGTATAAAAACTGGAAATTGGCAAAAAGCGGATAGCACTTTAAGTTATATTAAACAAAACCAAGATATTTTAAGCAAGCCCATTTTAATGAGCCCTAGCAAACTAAAAGCTGAAATCTTTTATAACGAGTCTGCCATATTTCGTCATTTATTTGAGTTTTATTTTATTACAGGCCTTGCATTTCTGGCCTTGTTATTTGCAAAACTACTATTCAACCAACTGAGAATCAAATATCTAATTTGGACTTTTGTTGGAATTTTAAGCTTGGCCTTTTTACTTCACACCTTTGGTTTAGGTTTACGTTGGTATATTTCGGGGCATGCCCCATGGAGTAACGGATACGAAAGCATGATTTACATTTCGTGGGCGACTATGCTGGCTGGTTTCTTATTTAGCCGCAGCAGTACCATTGCATTGGCCGCAACCACAGTGCTCTCTGGAATGATTTTATTAGTAGCTCATTTAAGCTGGATTGACCCAGAAATTACTAATTTGGTGCCCGTTCTCCAATCGTATTGGTTAACCATCCATGTGGCTGTAATTACAGCTAGTTATGGGTTCTTGGCATTAGGGGCACTTTTAGGCTTTATCAATATGTTGATACTGATTATGACAAATACCAACAACAAAGAACGTCTTGATATTAAAATCAAGCAATTGACTTACATTAACGAAATGAGTTTAATAGCGGGTCTTTTCTTATTAAGTATTGGAACATTCTTAGGCGGTGTCTGGGCTAACGAGAGTTGGGGTCGTTATTGGGGTTGGGATTCGAAAGAAACTTGGGCATTAATTACCATGCTGATTTATGCCATAATTTTACACATTAGGTTTGTTCCAAAAATGAAAAGCATATTTACATTTAACTTATTGTCTTTATTGGCTTTAAGTACTGTAATTATGACCTACTTTGGGGTTAATTATTATCTTTCTGGACTTCATTCGTACGCCAAAGGTGATCCTGTTCCAATTCCTGATTTTGTGTATTATACCTTGGCTGTGATTGCAATTATTTCGGCAAAAGCATATTACAAATTCCACAACTTTAAAACACGAGATTGATATTAGGGTCCCAAAATAAAACACAAGGTTTGGATATTATCTATATTACTGATATATAAGCCAATGCATTAATAAATATGTCAAAATCCTAATTCATTTCGATTTACTATCTTTGTAAAAAAATATCAAATGATTTTTCTCGACCCTAAAAACGATTATATTTTCAAAAAGATATTCGGGCAACACCCTGATATTCTAAAAAGCTTTCTCAATTCGATGTTACCTTTGCCCGACGGCAGGCAAATTGTCGAATTAGAATATCTTTCACTGGAAATGATTCCTGAAACTTTTCTCGAAAAATTTTCGGCTGTCGATGTGCGCTGCAAAGACCAATACGGAAGGCAGTTTTTGGTAGAAATGCAAATGAATTGGACTACGGCTTTTAAACAGAGGGTATTGTTTAATGCCTCTAAAGCATTTGTTACTCAAAGCGGAAAAGGCAGTGAGTATCAACAATTGCAACCGGTTTACGCCCTAAATTTAATCAATCAAAATTTTCTTCCCCAAACCGAAGCGCATTATCACCATTATGCAGTGGTACATTTAAAAAATACCGACGAAAGACTCGAAGGACTTGAGTTTGTATTTATTGAACTCGAAAAATTCCGTGCTCAAAATATTCGCGATAAAAAGTTACAAGTACTTTGGTTAAGATTCCTGACTGAAATTAACGAATCGACTACAAACATCGACGAAGAATTACTCAAGCAAAAGGAAATAAAACAGGCCATTGAATATGTTTACGAAGCTTCGCTAAGCAAAGAAGAAAAAGCACTTTACGATAAAAATTGGGACAGAATCAGCAGCGAAAAAACCATTCTTCATCAAACCCATGAGAAAGGACGTGCCGAAGGACGTGCTGAAGG
>DYOK01000152.1 GCA_020720565.1 Acetofilamentum sp. | reverse complement strand
CTATGGATGATTGTAATTATCGGCGGAATTTATTTGGTCACTTATAAAGGAAAAGTCAAGCAGCAACAATAAAAAAACATTTAATTTATTAACAAATGGCTTCGAATCAGGACTTTGCCGATTTTGTCGTTGGTCAGATACAAAAAACAGGCACAATTACTACCAAAAAAATGTTTGGAGAATATGCGATATATTCCAATGGTAAAATTTTTGGACTTATCTGCGATAATCAATTATATATTAAACCTACACTATCGGGTCGAGAATATATTACAGATGTAACAGAGGCACCACCATACCCAGGCGCAAAACCCAGTTTTTTGATTCAAGACAAGATTGAAGACAGCGATTGGTTGAGCGAACTCGTAAGAATAACCCTCAAAGAATTGCCAGATCCTAAGCCAAAAAGGAAGAAATCGGTCAAGAACTCAAAAAAATGATCGATATTTAGTAACAATTCTGAATATAATAATTAGCATTTTTCAATCCCCACCACTAACCACTGTAGGTGTGTACAGACATTTGGGCTGATGGTAAATACTGCACACCAAACCAACAAATCAGCAGTAGCACAAAAGACACCACTATCAACCACAGAATAGTTTGGGTTCGGGTTTGATATCGATCTTGGTAATGGATGATAATCAGATAAGCCGCCCAAGTGATTAAAGCCCAAGTTTCTTTGGGATCCCATGTCCAATAATGTCCCCAAGCCGTTTTGGCCCATAAAGCCCCAAAAACCAATCCTAGACTTAAAAATGCGAATCCAATCTTTAAAATTCGATTAAGTTCTGTATCGAGTTGGTTTTTGTTGGATCTAGTCTTAAATAACTGAAACACAGCCATAAGCCAAACCAATGATAATAAGGCGTAAGCGACCAAATACACAATTACATGGGGTATAAACCAAACACTTTGTAGTGCGGGCATCAGCGCTTTATTGAGCAATTCAGGGTTGAGCAGGTTAACCACCAAGAACACCAAAGCCAAGGCGAGCCCCATGGGTAAAATGTAGCGGAACGTTTTACGATAGTACAACCACAAAGCTATACTTGCTAAAAACCAAGTGTACCACAATCGGGTCTCTCCCATGGTTCTGAGCGGTGGGCGCTCAATTTTAATCCAGTAAATCACAATTAAAGCAGTGAGTATAAATTGCCCAAGAAGAATCAATGCTATAGACCAAGCGCGTTTCGATTCGAAAAAAAACAGAATGCTACCAAAAATCCAAAATAAAAGGACAATTAAAAGTGTGATTTGAAATATCGTTATCATCGATTAAGTACTATGTTTAATTTAATGTCGTATTTTATTAAGTCATAAGTTTTGATAAAAAGCCAGTTACGAAAACAAGAAATCGTCCGAAGACCTTGGAATTATTAGGCGCGCCAAAGCAGCATCGATATTGACCCAATCACAAGCAAGCCTAATCCTATGTACATGATTTCTAACCAGGGATCGTAAACCATTTCAAGCATTACATAATCGGTGCGGTCGCCCCATTGTGCATTAAAATCAGTCAAATATACTGTCCACATTCCCAATTGTATCGGTCGATTAACCTCAATGCTCAATTTTGAGGCGATTTGACCATTGGGATATTCAATTTCGAGTAAACATTGGTAGGTTTTGGGTTCCGATTTAAGCATCGCTACAGCATATTGGTCGTCGAGCGAGGCCATAACCGATGGATACAGCAGGCTCCCATTACTAACCCATGCTTGACGTTTTTGCTGCGAACTGCTTAAATTAAGTCGAACTGCTTGTGTATGCCCTAAATCGTTGACCCTGTAATAGTTTCCTTCTATAGGGATGGCAGGCACAAGCAAAGTATCCACTTCTATTTGATGGTTTTTAAACCGCATGGAAGTTTTACTTTCGATACTCCAAACCCATTTTAAATCGATGCCTTGCAAAGTATCTTTGACATGGACTATGGCTAATTTAGGAGGGAAGTAAGTCAAATCGAAATCGACTAAACGCATCTGAACCATTTCAAAATTTTCTGCATGACGATTGATAATAAATGGTGCAAATGTTTTTTCGACCTTTACGGTGTGTTTCTCGACATCGGATGCCCCGAGCCACAGAGCCGCAATCACCAACAAGATGCCAGTATGCTGAAGCACAAAAACAAAATCTTTCTTTGTAAAGTTAAAAATTCGCTTCCAAATGACGGTCGACAACTGAAGTTCAACCAAGGCGGCCAAGACCCACACATATAAACTGCTTGATATGTTATCGAGCTGTAATGTTTTAATCCAAGCACTTTGGAAAAAACTATTTTGTTCAAAAATCAACATCAAAAACACTAAAAATAAGCCCGCTAGTAAATTAACTATGGTCAATTCTAATGAAACGAGCCATGCATACCAAACCGCTTTTTTGAAGATGAGAAAGACTATTAGTCCGCTTAAACCAATTAAGCCAAGTATAACTAAATGATGGCCAAACGACAAACTTTTTAGTGATATTGGATGAGCCCAAGTGATGACTATCGAAATGAGCCAAAAAGTTAAAATCAGAATGACACTTTCAAGGTATCCCCATGGTTTTTCCCAGATAGGTGAGCGAAACTTTTCCAAATTATTTTGCTTTATTTTTGAATATGCCCCAAAAAGCCAGTTCTTGAAAACTTGGCCTATCGGGGCAAACTCTATCATATATTTAATATCCTAAAAATTTTACTATCCAATACAAAAGTTCGTTAATCTTTTTATTATCTGATGGTTATTTAATACGTTTCAAAAGTTTAGCGAAGTTTTGTAATAGTTACCAATTCTTTAACTGATCGAAGATCTTAAATTTTCTTTACAGGTATAGCAGCTTCTCTTTTTTTAGCTGTCTCTAACCATTTGGGTATAACATTTTGCTTAAAAGCCTCTTTTTCTTGTATTAGTTTATCCATAGGCAGACCTATAAACTGTTGGGCTTTGGCTTTTGTGGTAATATCGGGGTAAGGCACCTCTCCTTTAAACCCTAAAGTCATAAGGAGTTGCGACAGTTTTAATCGAGCTTCTTGTGCTAAATCGATTCCACTGGCTATTACTCTGCCCATTTCGACTGGTGCGTGAAATGCAGAGCCATGGCCTGCGGCAGTATAATCCCATCGCCATTGGGCGTGTCGAATATCTTGCAGGGCGGCTTTCATTTGCTCTTCGGTAGCTCCCAACTCCCAGCATTTGCCAGCTTCGACATGTGCTTTTACCAATAGCTCTTCCAAACGGTCGCGTTTCGAGATGATTCTATCTTGGTTGTCGTAAACATTTTTCACTAAATTATCCGTTTCTTGTCGGTGGCACACTTGGCATGAGTTGGCCACATTGTTGAGTGGACTTTGTAATTTATGGTCGGTAAATTTAGACCCTCCTTCAGTTTTGTAAGGCATATGACAATCGGCACACGACACATTCCTGTCGGCATGAATACCCATAGTATATACCTCGTAATCGGGGTGTTGGGCTTTGAGCATAGGGGCTTTGCTGATGGCATGCGTCCAGTCGCTAAATGCTATTTCGTCGTAATATTGCTCCATGTCTTCTACCTTTTTGCCTTTATCCCAAGGTAAAGTCAGATATTGAGCACCTTCTTTTTTGGTTTTGTCGAAATAATATTCAACGTGACATTGGGCACATACCAATGAACGCATTTCTTGATGGCTCGACTTGTTGATATCTTTCCCTTGACGTTCAAACGCTTCGATAAGTGCGGGTCTCGAAATTCTCAAATTCATGGTTTTTGAATCGTGACAGTCGGCACAGCCAATTGGGTTGACCACTTCTGAACCCAATCGTGCCCATTTGCCCGAATAAAATTCGGCCACACCATCGCGTTCCATCAAACGAGGTACATCGGGGCTTTTGCACGTCCAACAGGTCGATGGCATAGGCCCATCTTTATCATTGGTTGGGCCGCCTGTTCTTAGCGAGTTTTTTATATCGGTGATGGCATAAAAGTGACCTCGGCCTTGATTGTAATCTTTCGAAAAACCATAACCAGCCCACAAAACCACCAATCGAGGATCGACATCGAGCATATCAATCATGGCATTGCCGTTGTATTTGCTTCTAAAACTGGTATCGGACGTTTGATAGTACGATTGAAACTCGCGAGGATAATTTTGCCCCCAGACTTCGTTTCTCGATTCGTTAGAATTGATTTCAACTTTGGGTGTAAATGCGAATTGGGCTTCGGTTTTGCGTTCCAATATGGAAGCAGCCAATAAACCGAGCGAAAATATGGCTACTATGGACACAGCAAATATCAGCCAATGTACTAGCGATTTTTTTTGGTTTGTCATAACATTATAATTTATATGGTAAAAAACTGTTGATTTGTTTATTTTTCTGTCTGTCTGTCCACCTTCGGTCGATAAATCTGACGCCAGGTTGATAAAAGGTTAGTTAGCGTGCCCCGAACATCGGGGTTGATTTGTTACATCTTTACTTCTTAATCTTTAATCTAACATTTTTAATTCTTAATGTTTAATTTATTCTTTTTTGTTGATTACCGATTTTTTTAACCACTCAGGATAGCGTTCGGCTTGGTCAAGGGTTTTAATCTGAGGCGTCGACGAAAGCCCATTGACTCTACCGTGTGGCACCTCTCGATGACAATCCCAACAAAGTTTGTCGGTTTTGTTGTGAGCTTGCTGTGCGGTTTGACTCATCAGCTTGCTGTCTGCCAATAGATTAGAATGACAACGAACGCAATTCTCGTGCACCACTTTTTGCCCCTCTTCTTTAATAAATATCACTTGTGGTTCCATTCGTAAGGTAAAGATTGTGGCGTGACGCAAACCGTCCATTGCTTTAAAATAGTATTTGCGATACCAATGGTCTTGGGGCACATGGCAGTCGTTACAAGTGGCATGTTCCCGATGCGAACTGTGTTGATACGTGCTGTATTGCGGCATCATCACATGGCAATTGATACAGGTTTCGGGTGCGTCGGACAGATAGGATGGTGCATTGGATATCCAAAAAACGAATCCAAACAAGCCTAAAGCCATTCCCGATAAAATCAAAAACAAAAAACGCCATCGGGCATTGAGTTGTAGGAAGAAGTTTTTAATCATTATATTTTATTTAAGGTCATCGACCTGTTTATTTATTCAAATTGCTTAATGGCCAATAACTTTAATACAGATTGGCTTCGATTATGCCAAGCTCGTGTAATGCCTTTTGGCACACGGATGGTGCAATGGATCTGTAAATCGAAGGTTTGATTTTCGGTTTCCAAATTTCCCTGTCCTTCGAGAACTATAAAATGCATATTTTGTTCGTTTATGTGCATGGGCATGCTCTGTCCAGCTTGCAATTCGAGGCTTATGACATCGACCTGTGGCATGCTAAACACTTTGCGGGCATTGAGTTCTGGTCTAAATACCTCGATGTCGTTAATATGAATTGGTTTCATAATCTTTTTTTGGCACAATATACCACCAGTGTATAGTATATACTATGATAATTATCATCAAATGGATTTTATTTGAATTTGGGTTAATAACATATCCAATGTAATGAGCCTGTTAAAAATGTCGGTACAATTCGGAAAAAAAATTCGATCACTTCTTCCAATTGGTTATTGAATCGCTACTTTTACAAAAAAATTTTGAAATTTAAACTTATGAATAAAGTTGAACAACTATGGGGTGAGGAATTGTCTTGGATACAAGACACCAACCTTCGTATGCAAACAGCCAAAGCATGGGAACTAGCTCTCGAACGAAGCGTTTTAACGGTTGACGATTTAAACAGAATCCCATTTACTTTGCTGTGTGGTCCCGATTTAAAAGTTACCTTTATGGATCATAAACGATCTGTGGTACATATTGTAAAAGATGCTGGCGAGAAGGTTAATCAAATGTATCATGGCGAATTGCCTGTCGATATGGATGTGTTAATTGCAGGTGCTATTTTGGCCGATGTGGGTAAATTGCTCGAATACGAACTCGACGCCAATGGTAAAGCGGTTCAAGGAAGTTATGGTAAATATGTCAGACATCCATTTTCTGGTTTATCTTTAGCCGAACAAGCTGGCGTCCCTGCACCTGTATTGCATATTATTGCTACTCATGCGGGCGAAGGCGATATGGTAAAACGTACTACCGAGGCCTACTTGGTGCACCATGCCGACTTTATGACCTTTGAGCCATTTAGAGAGCGCTTAATTATTAAGAAATAAAACTTTGGGTCCATTCTCGCAAATCGATATTTGAGATGGTTTGCATAATGGTATATTTAACATTCTTACTTTAAAACATACTTTTGCCCAGATTCAAAAGAGTTTTGGGCAGAAGTTCAATTTTTTAAAATTCACTTGGTACAAAACGATTTTTATTTGGCTGTTTTCGATTTGGTTCGACTTATTCCAAATGGGAAAGTGACTTCGTACGGTGCCATTGCCCGATGCTTGGGATCGCCTCAAGCCGCTCGAATGGTAGGCTATGCCATGAATGCAGCCCATCAACACGATCCCGAAATTCCTGCACACCGCGTAGTGAATCGCATGGGGATGCTCTCTGGAAAAAATCATTTCGCCCACATCACTTTGATGCAGGAATTACTCGAGCACGAAGGGCATACCATTGTACAAGACCAGATTCAAAATTTTGATTTGGTGTTTTGGAACCCCCAAAGCATTGTAGCGTAAATTGGCGAAATGAAC
>DYOK01000151.1 GCA_020720565.1 Acetofilamentum sp. | reverse complement strand
AAAGGGAAATAGAG
Organism: Acetofilamentum sp.; assembly: GCA_020720565.1. GTDB lineage: Bacteria > Bacteroidota > Bacteroidia > Bacteroidales > JAFGXI01 > JAFGXI01. The sequence goes on along the minus strand of DYOK01000151.1, from coordinate 6,681 downwards.
CCGTTTTATATCGGTCATTTGAAGGTGTTTTTGGTATTAGACTTCCTCAAATCGATAGACTCATTTCCACCTGCCAAAACGTCAATAATCTAAATGGGTTCGATTTTTTGAACTTAAGCGGCTTCGGTAGTTATGTAATTGCTAATAGCATAGACAATATTAATAAAAAGTAAAAAAAATCGCAAGCATTCAACGCTTGTATCTCTTCATGTCATTTGTTTTTTTATCTTTGTTTTCGATATGCCCAAATTGATAACCATAATTAGCTTTTTGCTGTGGACTAATTTTGCTTTTTCGCAAAATTATACCTTGAAGGGGAGTATACAAGAAGACGTGAGTAAGCGTCCGATAGCTCTGGCAAATGTATATTTGGCATCGTTTAATATTGGGACAGCTACAGCTCAAGATGGTGCATTCCAGTTGGCGATACCAGATTCTTGTTTAAAAGATACACTTGTGATTTCTGCCATAGGTTACAAAGGTATAAAATTACCAATTTCAGATTTGTATCCAGAACCAGACTTGCACTTGTTTATGCAAGATTCCATGTTTTTGCTCGAAGAGGTGGTGGCTTTTTGTTACGATTATGTCGAAGGTTTATACTGGGCAACTGGTAAAAATGAGCAAAAACAATTCTTATTAACCTTTGTATCCAAAGATATTAAAAATGTGACTAACTTTTTATTATTGACAAAAGGTCGACTTGGGGCTGCTAACAAAGATGCCAATAGTTACATTTGGAAAGATTCAAAATTCCCAGGAATTAAAGGCAAAAACAAGGTTACATTAAAGTTTTTCCGTTGTGGTTATTGTCCTGGCGACGAAAATATTACAGTCACTATCGATATTCAAAATAATCAAATTAAAGATATACTTCACGAGCCTGAATATAAATTGATGCTTGCTAAATATTTTCAAGAGTTACTTGATCAAACTTTTGAACAAGGTGTCAATATTACTCAGCTAAACAATAAAAATGATTTTTATGCATTGCCCAGTGCTACAGAAGGATATACAGGTAAAGTATATGGTTATTTTGAGTCGGGACAGAAAGGTTTAAGAGGACAACTGTCGAATGGAAAGAAAGACCAGCGATGGGAGTATTGGTACGAAAATGGTCAAAAACGAATGGTTAATGTCTTTAAAAATGGCGTTAAACAAGGTGTTTGGGTGCTCTGGGGTAAAGATGGAAACATTCGATTGAAGAACAATTGGGTCGACGGCAATATGGAAGGCTACAATTTTTGGTGGCACGAGAATGGGAAGTTAAAGAAAATTTCGTTTTATAAAACAGGCGTCATTCAAGGTAAAGTAGAGTGGGAGGAAAGTGGCACCTTAAAAGAAAAAAGAGGTATTTTTGAGAACGCTACTGCCGAGGAGATTAAGCAGATGCAGAAGTTGAAAGTCAACGAAATTGAGCTGAGTAAATTTGTCTCGAAATTTCTAAAGTAAGGTCTTCGACCTACTTATTTTTTTTCTACTTACATCAAGGCAATTCCATAGCAAAAATATATTCAAACAATCGATATAAAACGCTTCTATTTCCCTTTTTTACCATAGAATCTTATTCTTGTACCTTTTGCTATTAAAAAAAAATACTTCATTTTATTTATCAATCATTTGAAAATACAATTGGTATTATATCAAAAAACATCTTCAAATAATCAAAAAATAATTGCAGAAATACCATAAATTGGTATATTTGTGAAAATAAACAAATTATGGCACGAAATACATCTATATTAATAGGGGAATATTACGAGAATTTTATTAACGGACAAATTGCAACAGGAAAATATAATTCTGTAAGCGAAGTTGTAAGAACGGCTTTGAGGCATTTCGAACAAGAAGAAATTCTAACTAAATCTCTAATTACAGAATTAGAACTCGGAGAAAAGAGCAAAAAGATTCGCAATTTCGACAGAACTGAAAACTTAAAACAGTTACATAAAAAATTCACAAAGTAATGGTGGAATATATCATTAGCGAAAAAGCACTTGAAGATTTGAACAATATATGGAGTTACACGGCTGAAAATTGGTCTCTTGAGCAAGCAGACCGATATTATAATTTGATTATGGATGAAATAGAATATGTAGCTGAAAACTTTGAAACTATGAAAGATTTCGGATATGTAAGAACAGATTATCGATATTCAAAAGTGAAATCACATTTAGTATTTTGTAAAAAAGATGAGAATGCTGTAATTGAAGTTGTGAGAATTTTGCACGAGAAAATGGATATAAAAAACAGAATTAATTATTAAAACATAAAAAAGCTAAAGACTAACAGCACAGTTGCAATAGTTCGGGGGCGTGCTCCACAGTCAGTTTGGTGATAGAAAGTATTGTGTTCTGCATAGTTTGAAATGGTAAAAATCCCACATTTGCCTTTGTCCGCCGATTCCAAATTACTGTATATAAAATACAAAAATTGATATTGTGAAGAGAACAATTGTACTCATTTTAAAAAAATAAAACGAAAAAAAAGCCCGATTCAAGTTTGAACCGGGCTAAAATATATCAATATAATTATCGAATATTAGCTTGTGCAGCTGCTAATCGAGCAATTGGAACTCTAAAAGGAGAACAAGATACATAATCTAATCCAGTTCGGTGACAGAATTCGACTGAGCTAGGCTCACCACCATGCTCGCCACAAATACCTAATTTAATGTTTGGACGGGTCTGACGGCCTTTTTCGACAGCCATTTTGACTAATTGTCCTACACCATCTTGGTCTAATACTTCGAATGGATCGTGCTTAAGAAGCCCTTTTTCGATGTAAATAGGTAAGAATTTTCCTGCATCATCGCGAGAGTAACCAAAAGTCATTTGCGTTAAATCGTTGGTTCCAAAAGAGAAGAATTCGGCAGACTCGGCTATTTCGTTAGCTGTAAGAGCTGCTCTAGGCACTTCTATCATTGTACCAACTAAATGGGCAATGCTGTCTTTTCTTTCTTCAAAAATTTGAGCAATGGTTTTACGAACGATACTTTCTTGCAACTTCATTTCGCTAAGTGTACCTGTCAACGGAATCATAATCTCTGGAACGGCGGTAATGTTTTTCTTTTTCAAGTTCAAAGCCGCTTCGATAATGGCTCGGGTTTGCATTTCGGTAATCTCGGGATAAGTATTTCCTAAGCGGCAACCACGGTGACCTAACATAGGGTTAACTTCGGATAGACTTTCCACTTTTTGCTTAATTACTTCTGCCGAAACGCCCATTACATCAGCCATTTCTTGTTGTCCTTTGGTATCGTGAGGTACAAATTCGTGCAAAGGTGGGTCAAGCAAACGAACGGTTACAGGCAAATCACACATGGCTTCGAAAATGCCTTCGAAGTCGGTGCGTTGCATAGGTAGTAATTTGGCTAATGCTTTTCGACGTCCATTTTCGTTTTCGGCAAGAATCATTTCGCGCATGGCTACAATTTTTTCGCCTTCGAAAAACATATGCTCTGTGCGACAAAGTCCAATTCCTTTTGCACCAAATTCGCGAGCTACTTTGCTGTCGTGTGGGGTGTCGGCATTGGTTCTAACTTTCATGCGGGCATATTTGTCGGCCAATACCATTAATTCGCCAAAATCGCCACTTAATTCGGCGTCGATTGTTGGAAGTTTGTCTTTATATACTTCACCAGTAGAGCCATTTAACGAAATCCAATCGCCTTCTTTAAAGATAGCACCATTGATGTTCATGGTTCTGGTTTTGTAGTCTATTTTAACTTCGCCAGCACCCGAAACACAGCATTTGCCCATGCCTCTGGCTACAACGGCAGCGTGCGATGTCATTCCTCCACGTGCGGTTAGAATTCCGTTGGCAATGTTCATTCCTTCCAAATCTTCGGGCGAAGTTTCGGTACGAGCTAAAATGGCATTAGGGAATTTATTGGCTTCGTCGGCAAAAAACACCAATTGGCCTGTAGCGGCACCTGGCGAAGCGGGCAAACCTTTTGTTAAAACTTTGGCAGAAGCCATAGCTTCTTTTTGGAATACTGGGTGTAATAATTCGTCGAGTTTATTGGGCTCTACGCGCATAATAGCGGCTTTGTCGTCAATTTCGCCACTACGGAACATTTCCATAGCAATACGAATCATTGCGGCACCTGTACGTTTTCCATTACGGGTTTGTAACATCCACAATTTGCCATCTTGAATGGTAAATTCGATGTCTTGCATATCGTGATAGTGCGCTTCGAGTTTGGTTTGTATCTCGTCGAGTTCTTTGTAGATGCTTGGCATTAACTCCTCTAACGAAGGGAAGTTTTTAGCTCTGTCCGCTTCGGAAACTCCTGCTAATGTAGCCCAACGTTTTGAACCTTCGAGTGTAATTTGTTGTGGTGTTCTAACTCCAGCAACCACATCTTCGCCTTGGGCATCAATTAGATATTCGCCATTGAATAAGTCTTCGCCGGTTCCTGCATCGCGGGTAAATGCAACGCCAGTACCAGAGTTAGAACCCATGTTGCCAAATACCATAGCTTGTACGTTAACAGCGGTTCCCCATTCTTCTGGAATTTTATTCATTCGACGGTAGTAGACAGCACGATGGGTCATCCAGCTATCGAAAACGGCCATTACAGCACCCCAAAGTTGCTCCCAAGGGCTATCTGGAAAATCTTTACCGGTTTGTTTTTTAACAGCGGCTTTAAATTTAGTTACCAATTGTTTTAAATCGTCGACCGTAAATTCGGTATCGAGCGAAATACCACGAAGCGATTTTTGATGCTCCATTATTTCTTCGAAAGGGTCGATGTCTTCTTTGCTTTCGGGTTTCATTCCTAATACCACATCGCCATACATTTGTACAAAACGTCGGTAGCTATCCCATGCAAATCGCTCGTTGCCCGATTTTTTAGCAATACCTTCAACGGCCACGTCGTTAAGACCCAAATTTAATACGGTGTCCATCATTCCAGGCATCGATACGCGTGCCCCTGAGCGGACAGAAAGTAAGAGCGGATTGCTAGAATCTCCAAACTTGGCATTCATTATGGATTCAACTTGTTTAATAGCCGCTTCAATTTCTTCCTTTATTAAGGCCACTGTTTTGTCCTGACCTAATTGATTGTATTCGGTACAAACTTCGGTGGTGATTGTAAATCCCGGAGGAACGGGAACACCTATTAAATTCATCTCGGCTAAGTTGGCTCCTTTGCCGCCCAATAGGTTCTTCATATTGGCTTTACCTTCAGCCTTTTTGTCTCCAAACGTATAAACTCGTTTCATATTTATAAAATTATTTGTATCTCTAATATTTGTTTTGAAATTCAGTATCTATCGATATGTCAATTTGTTGTGTAACTTTGCGAATTATTGTTTCGAAAAAATGAATATAAATAAGACTTATTACAAGTTATAAATTTTCGTGTGTCGGTCGAGTGAACCAATTTGGGGAACGAAAGTTATGGGTTAGTAAAGCGTTTTATTCAATCTTTCAAAATTAAAATAAAATTTCAAAATAATTCCAAACATAACGCATACTTTCAAAATTTAATAAAACTTTAAGGTCTTCGGTCTATTTAATGTGTCTGTAACTAGCAATCTGTCCGTATTCTAGCTATAAAAAATACGACATTAATTATGCATCATACGTAATGAACAAATGCCTCTAAACCTATTGTTTGGTAGAACATCTTATTTCTTTTGATTCACTTTTTTCTGTTCAAATTCGAAATATTTTTTTTCGATGGCCAGCCCTAAATAATAAGCTCTTGCATTCATAATGTATCGTTTGCTAAAATTACAAAACATGATAAAAGCATTGAGCTCTTCTGCTTGATAACCCGTTATTTTGGTGATTAATTCTCGATATTCGGTTTCTTTTTCGACCCAGTTTTTTATATCGTTAAGAATAATAATTTGCCGTTCTTTGCTGGTTTTGTATGAGATTGGAATACTGATAATGGCTGTGCTTTTGGCCAATTGAACCAACTCTTCTTTAGGTACAGTTATTTTCTTTAGAAACTTATCAATTGAGTCTTGTTTGAAATCGGTATGAACAAACTTAAACTTAAATTCTTCTTTGCTCCATGGATACACCGTAACACTTTCGAGTTGATACGTTTTGCGATATATTTTAATGTACAAAGTATCTTTGGTTTGGTTTTTAATTTGATGATATGCTTCGTAATAGGCTATGTGGGTAATTTTGATGTAGTCGCTGTTCTGTACCATTATAAGAAAGGTACCGTCTTGATTACTGATAAGCCCTTGATTACTTCTTAGATTAAAAATGTGTGCGTTTGGAATAGACTCTAAGGTTTCGGCATCGATAACTTTTCCAATAATCAGTGCATCTGAGTTTTGAGAAAATGACTCAATACCACAGATTAAAAATGCAATCATTATGGCTAAAAGCCTATTCATGTCTCGAACGATTAAGGTCTTCGACCTATTTGTTGTTTTTGTAACTAGCCATATATCAGCTTTCTAGCTTAATAAAATACGACATTAAATTATACATAATACTTAATTCATCAAAGTTAAAATATAATCTTTGGCAATCGACAGAATAATCGACCAATAGTCACCTTTCTAGCTTAAATTAATCATTTTTAACAAGATTTTAGGCGATGTGAGCGTATTTGAACATTAAGTTCCTAGCTTACAAACCAAGCTGATAGATGAAACAACTCAAAATTTTTAGTGATGATTGCCTTGCTTATTTCATTAATTA
>DYOK01000150.1 GCA_020720565.1 Acetofilamentum sp. | reverse complement strand
ACTATTACTGTAAATAAAAAAGGTGCGAATTTTATTAAAAAGTATTGACTATTTTGAATTGCAAGATATGCAATAATAGCAATGGGAATAGATATAACACTTATGAAATTTAAAGTGTAGTTTATAATTTTTTCTGAAATAATTGAAATATAAGCGTTTTGATATTTTTTTATCATTAGTTTGCTTTTCCGAAATTTAATATGTTAATTTATTTTATGCTTTGTATTAATAATCTCAACTTATTAATGGTTTAAAATATTGATTTATAGTTTACTGAGTGAAAATCTCGAATCCTAACTTCTAATTTAAAATTATTTACAAAATTAGTGGAATATATAAATACAATGGCATTTTTGTTCATTTAATTAAACAAAAAAAGCCGCAAATTTGCGGCTTTTCATATACTAAATTTTGTTTATTATTTTTTGTTAGGCAAATCGAGGCCATAACCTTTTCGTTTGTCGACAATTTTAAGTACAACAGCCAAAACCATAGCAGCGACACCAAATCCTGCAAAAATTAATTCAGGGAAAGTATAACTGTATTTAACATCAGCTCCAGCAGCTATTTGCTCTGCAACACCAGGATTAGAATATGAAATTGACCAACCAATAAGAACTGGAACGATCAATAATCCAATATTTTGAATCCAGAAAATTAAACCGTAAGCAGACCCCAAATAGCGATCTTCGACAATTTTAGGAAGTGATGGCCACATAGACGCTGGCACCAACGAGAAAGCTGTTCCTAATATCACAATATTTATGATTGCAAATGCAGTATTAAATGACTCGGCAGGAACTAAAGCGAATATTAAATGCGACACAGTTAAAAGAATGGCCCCAAAAAACATGATGGTTGCTCCTAATCCTTTTCTATCTAAGAAATAGCCAATAAATGGAGTTAATACCATTGCTCCTAAAGGAAAGTATGAAAACAATGGTGCAGCTTCGGAAGCAGGAATATTTAATTTAGAAGCTAACATGTCGGTAGCAAATTTCTGGAAAGGGAAAATTGCAGAATAAAACAATACACAAAGTGCTGCAATTGTCAAAAATCCAGGATTTACAATTATTTTGAATAAATCAGAAATTTTAAACTCGTCTTCGCCTCCAGTAGAAGCATCTTGTCCAATTTCTTTATCCAATTTTGAATCGATAAAGGTATAAATCAAAAATGTTAAAAAACCGATGGTTAAAAAAGCTAATCCCCAGAAAACGGCATTTGAAACGCCTCCCGAAGCAGCCAATTTTGGAGATAATTGGAATACTGCAAATACGCCTAAACGAGCTGTCGCCATTTCCAAACCCATGGCCAAAGCCATTTCCTTACCTTTAAACCATTTAACAATTGCTTTCGAAACCGTGATACCTGCCATTTCGACGCCTACTCCAAAAATTGCAAAACCTAAAAATGCAAAAGAAGCAGTCGTTGGCAAAGTGTACCCCAACACATTCATTGTAGTGTTTACATCCACATAAGTTACAGCATAATATTTAATAAATGCACCTATCACCATGGTTAAGCCAGAGGTAATCAATGTAAATCGGATTCCCATTTTGTCGAGAATAATACCCGAAAGAATTAAAAACCCTGCAAACACATTTAGGAAAAACTCTGCCCCACCTAACATGCCAAATACTTCGGGTGTCCAGTGGTAGTTTTTGAGTAACAAATCTTGAAGTGGAGCCGCTACGTCCACAAAAAAGTAAGCGAAAAACATAGTAGTAGAGATTAAAGCCAAGGCTATCCAACGCATATAAGCGGAATCTCGTAAGGATTGTTTAATTTGTTCCATAGACAAAAAATAGTTACTAAATTTTTAGAACTCCAAAGGTGTAAAAAAAATTGGATTTTATAGATGTATTAAAAACATTATCTTTGTACCACTCACTTATTTTGAATCAATATAAACAAATATGAAAGTCATTTATTTCGTAATTTCAATTTTACTTTTATCATCAAACCTATCGTGGGCTCAAACTAATAACGAACAAGACCACAAAGACTTAGTCAACTGGATGACGCTTACAGAGGCACTTGAAAAGCAAAAAAAAGAACCTCGAAAAATCTTTATCGACATCTATACCGATTGGTGTGGTTGGTGCAAAGTGATGTCGAAAAACACATTTTCACACCCTCAAATTGCCGCTTACATCAACCAATACTTCTATCCCGTTAGGTACGATGCCGAAGGATTCGACACCATTATGTATCTCGGGAAGCAATATGTTAACGAAAATTCGGGCAAACGCAATGCGACCCATCAACTGGCTTATGTGCTTACCAATAACCGTCCATCTTACCCTACCATAACATACCTCGATGAGAAAGGTCAATTGATTCAAGCATTACCTGGTTATATGGATGTGAATAAAATTGAGCCTTATTTGGTTTATTTTAACGAAAATGCTTTTCGCTCTGCTCCTTTCGAAACTTTTCAAGCTAATTTTGACAAAACGTTTCGCGATTCAACTTTCAAACCGACCCCATCGGTACAATGGCTAACTTTCGAGGATGCCGAAAAATTAGCCCAAATTAAACCGCTGCCTTTGCTCATCGACATCAGAACCGATTGGAGCGTTACCTCGCGAGTAATGGAAACAACTACTTTTACCGACACAGCTTTGGCCAACTACATTAATCGGTACTTTTATGCCGTCAATTTCGACCCAACAAGCAAAGACCCCATTGTATTTGGTGGAAAAACGTATGTCAACCAAGGTGTAGGACATCCTTTTCACGATTTAGCATTGATGTTAACCAATCGTCAAATCGGAATTCCGTCGACCATATACTTGAACGAAAAGTTAGAGCTATTAAGCAGCGTACCTGGTTATCGTTCTCCGATCGAATTGAAGCCCATCTTGGTGTTTTTTGGCGAAGGAATTTACAAAACCAAACAATGGGTGGACTTTATAAACGAATATAATGCAAAAAACACTGTAAAACCATAAATTAAGGTCTTCGAACTATTTGTTATTTTTGTTGTAAAGCATGGATGGTACAAATTAGCGAACTCTCAATTAAAATTCATAAATTTGCATAAAAGACTATAATTATGAACATTCAGGCAGAGAAAATAGAGATAATGAAGTTGATTTTGGAAACTGATAATCCAAGCATTCTGGAATCAATAAAAGGACTTTTTAATCGAAATAAAACCGTGGATTTTTGGGAAACTCTTTCTCAAGACCAAAAGGATGATATCGTACAAGGTATCAATGAAATAGAAAATGGTGAAGTTGTGGATTACGATAATTTTATGAAGAAACACCGATAATGAGGACAATAAAATTATCCAAGAGAGCTTCCAAAAAACTTGATAAGTTTCTTGAATATCTTGAAACCGAATGGTCTTTAAAGGTAAAATCAGATTTTATTAAAAAACTTGACAAATCACTTAAACAAATTCAAAAATACCCTGACAGTTGTCCACAAACGGATTTTGTAAAAGGACTTCACATGCTTGTAGTTACAAAGCAAACTTCTATATTTTATCGGTTTGACTCAAAGACAATTTCAGCTGTGACTATTTTTGACAATAGAATGAATCCAGAAAAATTAAAGAAAGAAACTAAATAAACCACGCTTTACAACACGCGGTCATAAAACATGCCGAGCCGGTTGGCTTTCGGACATTCCGTCCCGTCCCAGGCTCTTGCAACGGCGGACAGGGACGCAGCTCCGCAACCTAGCACGTTTCATACCGCCAAACGTTACTAACAATAAAACAATCTCATATCCTAAACAAACACAACATAATATTATTCTAAGTATTTATGGATGATACCACAGCCCTCAAACCACAAATTGACCCATCGTGGTATTCGGTTCTAAAGCCAGAGTTGGAAAGTGATTACTATAGGGCATTAAAGTCTTTTTTGAAGCTAGAAAAACTACAATACAAAGTCTACCCTAAAGGTGTCGATATGTTCAATGCATTTAATCTGACCCCATTCGACCAAGTTAAAGTTGTTATTTTGGGGCAAGACCCCTATCATGGTCCCGGACAGGCTCATGGGCTTTGTTTTTCTGTACCTGTGGGCATTGCTCCTCCACCGTCTTTAGTCAATATTTTCAAAGAATATCAAAACGATTTGCAATTACCGATTCCCACAAATGGAAATTTAAGCTCTTGGGCTCAACAAGGTGTATTTTTACTCAATGCCACTTTATCGGTTCGGGCACACCAAGCGAGATCGCATCAGAACAAAGGATGGGAAACCTTTACCGACGCTGTGATTCGAAATTTATCAGACAAAAAAGAAAATTTAGTTTTTGTGCTTTGGGGCAACTTTGCACAAAAAAAGTCGAGCCTTATCGATTCGAATCGACATTTAATTATCAAAGCAGTTCACCCTTCGCCATTGTCGGCCAATAGAGGTGGTTTTTTTGGAACCAAGCCATTTTCGAAAATCAATGCTTACCTTATCGAACACCAAATCTCACCAATAAACTGGAAACTTTAGCCCATATATTATGCTGCAAGGAAAAAAGATAGTGGTTGTAATGCCGGCTTACAATGCCGAAAAAACGCTTAAAGACACCTATGCCGAAATCCCATTCGATATGGTTGACGATGTGATTGTGGTGGACGATGCCAGCAACGACAATACCTATTTGGTTGCACAATCGATTGGCATTAAACATGTCATTCGACATCAAAAGAACTTAGGTTATGGTGGTAATCAAAAAACCTGTTACAATCAGGCTTTGGCCTTAGGTGCCGATATTGTAATTATGTTGCATCCCGATTACCAATACACCCCCAAATTAATTCCTTCGATGGCTCATATGATTGCCTCCGACCTTTATCAAGTGGTTTTAGGTTCACGAATTTTGGGCAAAGGTGCACTTAGGGGCGGTATGCCAATATACAAGTACATTTTCAATCGAATTTTGACCCTTTCGCAAAACATAATTATTGGCGAAAAACTTTCGGAATACCATACTGGATACCGTGCATTTTCGCGTCCAGTTTTAGAACGCATCAACTACAACGCTAATTCTAACGATTTTGTGTTCGACAACCAAATGCTATCGCAAATATTTATGGCTGGGTATCCTATTGCCGAATTGACATGTCCTACAAAATATTTTACCGAAGCTTCTTCCATCAATTTTAGCCGCAGCGTTAAATATGGCTTGGGCGTATTAAAAACAAGTATTCAACACTTTTTGCATGCCAAAAAATGGGCTCGATTTGAGCTTTATCAAAGCCCAAAGTTATAATTTGGAATTCGACCTATTTAATTGTAAAGCAGAATCAAACAAAGCAGCAATTCTCAAACATACAATTCCTCAAAACGAGACGAATTTGAAGCTTTGAGGAATTTACATTATCTTTGTTGAATAAAATTGAAGATAATGATATGCCAAAAATTTTAAGGAAAATACTGCTTGACAAACTTTTTGTTTTAAAAGACAAAAATTTCATAAAAGTTGTTACAGGGGTTCGGCGTGCAGGAAAATCAACTTTACTCTTACAATTTCAAGAACTGTTAAGGGAACAGGATTCAAATGTATCGATTATTTCCATAAATATGGATTTACCCGAATTTCGCTTTCTTTCCGAAAAAAACCTGCCTACTGGACAGGCAGGTTGGAAGAAAATTTATGATTATATCAAAACATTGTTGCACGAAAATGTAACAAATTATGTTTTCATTGACGAAGTTCAAAATGTGCCCGAATTTGAAAAACTATTGGAAGGATTATATGTTACTCAAAATATTGATTTGTACGTTACAGGTTCTAACGCTTATCTTTTATCAAGCGAATTAGCAACAATACTTACAGGAAGAGCATACGAAATTAATGTTTTACCATTCTCGTTCGCCGAATACTTGGAATTTACAGGTAAAACATCAACTCCCGACCGTGCTTTTGCTAATTATATGCGAACTGGAGGTTTTCCTGAATCTGTCGGATTCATTGAATCAGGAGAAAGTTATGCATACGAATATCTAAAAACAGTTTTTCAAAACATATACAAGAATGACATACAGAAAAGGCATACCATATATTATGAAATATCTTATAATGAGGTTGTTAATTTTCTAATTGACAGTATAGGTTCTAACGTTTCGGCAAGAAATATTGCAAAAGTTCTTACTGCTAATGGGAAAAAAGTTGACAATAAAACAGTTTCAAAATACATTGATACCCTTGTGGAATCCTATCTTTTTTATAAAGTTAACCGGTACGATATCAAAGGGAAACAACATTTAGCAACACAAGAAAAATACTATCTTGTAGATTTGGGTTTTCGATATGCATTACTGGGAAAAGAACTTTCTTCAGATTCAGGACATTTACTTGAAAATGTAATATTTCTTGAATTAATTCGTCGTAATTATCAAATTTGGATAGGAAAAACAGATAATCTTGAAGTGGATTTTGTTGCTCGAAACAAGGATGGTTACACGCAATATATTCAAGTAGCATATACCGTAAAAGAGCAAAAAACACTTGAACGAGAACTCGCTCCATTTAATAAAATTTCCGATTTTAACGAACGATTACTTATCACAATGGATTACGAAACAGGAAATCATAACGGAATAAAACAAATCAATGCGATTGACTGGTTATTAAACAATAAAAATTGAATAGATAAATCACAAACCGTTTTTTAATTATAATTTTAATGTGTTTTGCATTAATAAAAAACAATATCAAGTAAATCAATGTA
>DYOK01000149.1 GCA_020720565.1 Acetofilamentum sp. | reverse complement strand
TTGTTTTCATAATTATCTAATTCTTTTTTAATCGCTTCTGCTATTCTTTTTCCTAATAAAACAGGAACAGCATTACCAATTTGTTTATACATATTTCCTAAGCTACCATGAAAAACAAAATCATCAGGAAATGTTTGAATAATTGCACATTCTCTAACCGACATACGTCTTTCTCTATTAGGATGTATTTCTGGTCTAGTAGCTGTTATTGTATCACTAGGTGTATCCCAGTTATTAATTCTAATAATTCTCTAAACATTTCAAAATCTATTACTTTACTTACCATTACCAACGGATTGCCAATTTCTTCCAGTTTTTTCTGTTGTAAATTGCTGGTCAAATAATGACTTATTACCCATTGTTTTGTATTTTTGACTGTTCATTCTTATACTGATTTTAATACACAATTATACATATAATAATCTGAATATCAAAATCTTAATTTATAGAACTCCCCTTAAAAGAAAAAGCAAAAACAATCATGTTACAAGACGAAGATAGTCTTGTCATTTTTAAAACCAGGCAAGAAAAATGGCTCGAAAAAGAAGTAGTAGGGTACGAAAAGCAAAGTCTAGATCAATTTCTATAAGGTGCTTTTAATTGTCGAACAAAAAGAAAAAACCAAATTAAAAAACAAAAACATGCACGTTGTTCTTTGACGTACTGATAACCAATAAAATACATAAGTTGTCGAAGCACAGGCCAAATAATAGGATTCGACATCGACAACAAAAGCTCCTAAATAGAGCTGAGTAAAGTCAATAAAAACGTTTAAATTTGTAAGAAATCAAACGGCTTTTAATCGCACCATTTAGGAATTGAAATGTTTTAGCTATTATGACAATAAATTCAGTACGCTTAAAGCAATTAACCAATATTTATGTTTTACAACACAACATCTGAATTGTAAGTTTTTAACCCATGCTCACTCATTGCTTGTCATCTATTTAATTATCTGATATTTAAAATCAGATTACAAATTAAACTTGCCCATACTCTAGCATCTTAACAAACTATATATTTACTTATGATACTATCTAGCCTATTAAGTATGATATTTATCAGTTTTAGATTTTTATTATCTTTACCAAAATACATCTATCTTTAGCTAAATTTTTAACTATGGCCAACGAGATATTAGAAAAAGTAAACTTTTCAGAAAATGTAGTCAAACTGATTATTCGCTCGCCCTATATAGCAAAAAGCCGAAAGGCAGGGCATTTTGTCATCATAAGAGCCGATGCAGCAGGCGAACGTATTCCACTCACTATTGCAGGTTCCGACCCAGAACAGGGCACCATTATGTTGGTAGTACAACGTGTGGGGGTTTCGTCGGCTAAGCTTTGCGACATGAAAGTTGGCGATACCATTTTAGACATTGTAGGCCCATTGGGCGAAGCCACAAAAGTGCATAAAGTAGGCACCATCTTAGCTTGTGGTGGTGGCGTTGGAGTGGCTCCGATGCTCCCTATTGTCGAAGCTTTTAAAAAAGCAGGCAATCGTGTGGTAACCATCTTAGCTGCTCGTAACAAAGATTTGATTATTCTCGAAGACGAAATGCGTCTACATTCCGATGAGTTAATCATTATGACCGACGATGGTTCTTATGGACAAAAAGGTTTAGTAACCGATGGAATGAAAGCGGTTATCCAACGAGAAAAAATTGACGAATCCATTATTATTGGCCCAGCCATCATGATGAAGTTTGCCTCGCTAACGACCAAAGAATTTAATATCCCTACACAAGCCAGTTTAAACACAATAATGGTCGATGGAACGGGGATGTGCGGCGCTTGCCGAGTAAGCGTAGGCGGACAAACCAAATTTGTTTGCGTCGACGGCCCTGAATTTGACGCCCATCAGGTCGATTTCGACGAAATGATTGAACGTTTGGGTGCCTATAAAACTCAAGAGAAAGTGGCTTACGAAGCTCACGAACACGAATGTAAACGAAAGCATTAATCAACTATGGACTTTGCCGAATACTTAAAAGAACAACGCAATCAAGAATGGCGTAAAGAACTTCGTTCTAATATTAAATCGAAGGATCGAACTGCTATCGAAAAAGTGCACATGCCCGAGGAAAACCCTCATGTTCGAAATACCAACAACATCGAAGTCAACACAGGCTTGACCATGGAAATGGCCATGAAAGAAGCCCAACGCTGCTTAGACTGTGGCGATCCCACATGTATTTCGGGCTGCCCCGTTAACATTAATATCCCTAAATTTATTAAAAACATCGAAAAAGGTGACTTCTTGGCAGCGGCAGCTTCCATTAAAGAAACCAATTCGTTCCCTGCTGTTTGCGGTCGTGTTTGCCCACAAGAAATACAATGCGAGCAAAAGTGTTTCTATACTCAAAAACTCAATTTACCTAGCGTTGCCATCGGTTATTTAGAGCGTTTTGCAGCCGATTTTGAACGCAAGTCTGGTAAAATTTCGATACCCGAAATCAGCCATCACAATCACATTAAGGTAGCTGTAATTGGTGGTGGGCCAGGTGGTTTAGCCGCAGCTTTCGATTTGGTTAAATTTGGTTACGACGTAACCGTCTTCGAAGCCTTACACGAAATTGGCGGTGTACTCAAATATGGTATTCCCGAGTTTCGTTTACCCAACGAAATTGTCGATGTAGAAGTGAGCACATTAACCAAAATGGGCGTCAAGTTTGTGACCAACTTTATTGTGGGTAAAACGGCTACATTCGACGATTTACGTGTCGAAGGATTCAAAGCATTTTTTGTAGCCAGTGGTGCCGGATTACCTAATTTTATGAATATCCCGGGCGAAAACTTAATCAATATTTTCTCTTCGAACGAGTATCTGACTCGTGTTAATTTGATGAACGCTGCAAAATCTGAATTCGACACTCCGGTTTTTAGCGGAAAAAATGTAGCCGTTATTGGCGGCGGTAATACCGCCATGGACTCTGTCCGCACAGCCAAACGTTTGGGTGCCAATCGTGCCATGATTATCTATCGACGGTCTATCGAAGAAATGCCCGCTCGTATCGAAGAGGTGAAGCACGCTCAAGAAGAAGGTATTGAGTTCTTAAATCTGCACAATCCTATCGAATACCTTGGCGACGATCAGCGACGTGTTAAATCTATGAAATTACAGAAAATGGAATTGGGTGAGCCCGATAGTTCAGGCCGTAGACGTCCAGTACCCATCGAAGGTGCCATCGAGATAGTAGAAACCGATACTGTAGTTGTTGCCGTTGGGGTCTCTCCTAACCCACTTATTCCGCGCAGCTTGCCTAATTTGAACATGTCAAAATGGGGCACTATTGTGGTAAACGACCAAATGCAATCGTCTATCGAAGATATTTTTGCTGGTGGTGATATTGTTCGAGGTGGTGCTACCGTAATCCTTGCTATGGGCGACGGACGACGTGCTGCCGATGGCATCGATCAATACCTTAAATCGAAATTCTAAACTCCAATATTGGATTAAAAAAACAAGGCCGCTCAATTTGAACGGCCTTGATTTTTTGGTGTGATACTCAAATACCTTATCGAACCAAAGGTTTGTATTTGATGCGCTTAGGTTGTACATCGCCCAAGCGTTTCTTTTTGTTAGCTTCGTACTCAGAGAAACTACCCTCGAAATACATCACTTGGCTATCTCCTTCGAAAGCTAAGATATGGGTACAAACTCGGTCTAAAAACCAACGATCGTGCGAAATGATTACAGCACAACCTGCAAAATTTTCGAGCCCTTCTTCCAATGCTCTTAAAGTATTGATATCAAGATCGTTGGTTGGCTCATCGAGTAACAATACATTACCTTCTTCGCGTAGGGTCATAGCCAAATGCAAGCGATTTCTTTCACCCCCCGACAGTTCTTTTACTTTCTTATTTTGGTCGGAACCGCCATAGTTGAAGCGTGACAAGTAAGCTCTTGAGTTGACCAATTTTCCACCCATCATAATCTGTTCTTGGCCATCGGCAAAGTTTTCCCAAATGGTTTTCTCTGGATTAAGATTGGAATGGTTTTGATCGACATAGGCAATTTTTACAGTTTCGCCAACCGAAAAAGTACCCGCATCGACCGTCTCAACGCCCATAATCATTTTAAACAAGGTGGTTTTGCCGGCTCCATTAGGACCAATAACCCCCACTATGCCGTTTGGCGGTAGATTGAATTCGAGGTTTTCGTACAATAAACGATCGCCAAAACCTTTGGCAACCCCTTTGGCTTCGATTACATTGGTTCCTAATCGTGGTCCGTTAGGAATATACAATTCTAATTTTTCTTCTTTGTCTTTTTGCTCTTCGTTTAGCAATTTTTCGTAATTATCGAGACGCGATTTCGATTTGGTATGACGACCTTTAGCCCCCATATTGACCCATTCTAACTCGCGTTCAAGCGTTTTGCGTCGTTTAGAAGCTTGCTTTTCTTCCAAAGCCATTCGTTTCGTTTTTTGATCGAGCCACGACGAATAATTACCTTTCCAAGGTATCCCTTCGCCACGGTCAAGCTCCAAAATCCACCCCGCCACATTATCGAGAAAATAACGATCGTGAGTCACCGCAATAATGGTTCCTGCATACTGTTGCAAATGTTGTTCGAGCCATTGTACCGATTCTGCATCGAGGTGGTTGGTAGGCTCGTCGAGAAGCAACACATCTGGTTCTTGCAACAACAAACGGCAAAGTGCCACTCTGCGGCGCTCGCCACCCGACAAGTTTTTAATTGGTGTATCGCCAGAGGGTGTACGCAGTGCATCCATCGCAATTTCGAGTTTTGTATCTAAATCCCATGCATTGGTCGCATCAATTTTATCTTGAAGTTGCTCTTGACGTTTCATCAATTCGTCCATTTTGTCAGGATTCTCGTAAACCTCTGGCAAGCCAAACATATCGTTGATTTTATTGTACTCGTCAAGAATTGCAACCGTTTCGGAAACACCTTCTCTAACAATGTCGATTACTGTTTTGTTTTCGTCGAGCTGTGGATCTTGCTCGAGATAACCTACCGTGTAGTTAGGTGCAAAAACCACGTGGCCTTGGTACTCTTTTTCGATTCCAGCAATAATCTTTAACAAAGTAGATTTACCCGAGCCATTTAAACCGAGTATTCCAATTTTTGCACCATAGTAAAAACTAAGATAAATGTTTTTTAACACTTGCTTATTGCTCGACGGATAGATTTTGTTAATCCCCTCCATCGAAAAAATGATTTGTCTATCTTCTGACATATAATGTGTTCTTTAAATAATTTGCAAAAATATTGAAAATTATCAAGACTTTACTATCTAATCTGTTCTAAGTACACAGAATAATATAATGTCGTATTTTATCAAGCTAGAAAGCAGATATATTGATGGTTACAAGAATAATAAACAGTTCGAAGACCTTAACTTTCCAGAAAATTCAAAGCCACTAAAAAAGCTCATTATCTAAAACTAAGACAATGAGCTTTGTGTGATTGTTTGTGTAGACTATCCGTTATAAATAGGTAGCGCCACTACTTTTGCTTTTAAATTTTTGTCACGTATCTGAATAAAAATTTCAGACCCTTCTTTCCAAAAACCTTTGTTTAAATAGGCCATTCCGACACCAACTTTCATCATGGGCGACATGGTTCCCGATGTGACTTCGCCAATGGTTTGCCCTTGTGCATCGACCACGGTATAGTGTTGACGTGGAATTCCTTTATCGACCATCACAAAACCTTTAAGACGTTGTGCAGTGCCTTCGTTCTTTTGGGCCTCGAATCTTGGTCGATCGATAAAATCGTTACCCTCAACAAATTTGGTAATCCAACCTAAGCCCGCTTCAATGGTCGAACGTGTATCGTCGATATCGTGACCGTATAAGCAAAAACCTTTTTCTAAACGGAGGGTATCTCTTGCACCAAGACCTATTGGTTTGATACCAAACTCTGCTCCTGCCTCGAAAACTGCTTTCCACAATTTATCGGCATCTTCGTTAGCCACATAAATTTCGCAACCTCCCGAACCAGTGTAACCTGTAGTAGAAAAAATGGCATCTTTTATACCTGCAATGTTCAATTTTTTGAAAGTGTAATACTCCATATCTTCGATGGGTTGACCGATAATTTTCTGCATGGCTTTTAGTGCCATAGGACCTTGAACAGCCAACTGAGCAATTTCGTCCGAAGCATTGTAAATTTCTTTGCCTATTTCTAAGCCCATTTCTTTAGCAATTTGGATACAATGTGCCCAATCTTTGTCGATATTTGCGGCATTTACAACTAACAAATAGGTTAAAGCATCTACCCGATAAACCAATAAGTCGTCGACCAAACCTCCATTGCCATTTGGAAATGCCGAATATTGTACTTTTCCGTCGGTTAAGGCTGCCACATCGTTTGTAGTAAGCTTTTGAACAAAAGCAAAAGCTTTGGGCCCTTTTACCCAAAATTCGCCCATGTGCGACACATCAAAAACGCCCACTCCTTCGCGAACAATTCGGTGTTCTTCGTTAATTCCTTCGTATTGTATGGGCATGTTATAGCCCGCAAATTCGGCCATCTTCGCACCTAAATCGATATGATACTGAGTAAATGCAGTGCTTTTCATTTTGGTTTTAATTTTTTGTAAAACGATAAAAATTCTCTAAACAATTGACAAATCAGATAAAAAGTTATTGTATCATATTTGCAATTCTCAATTAACAAAAGTAATAAAAAAGCATGGGTAATTCGGCATAAAATACGTACCAATAAAGCAAAGATGTTCAATAACAGCCGCCTCTATGCCTTGTTTATTTGTT
>DYOK01000148.1 GCA_020720565.1 Acetofilamentum sp. | reverse complement strand
CTTTACAATGCACTCAATCGCACATAATAGCCCGAATATTTGCGAATATTGATTACATGCTGGGCATCGAATATGAGATATTGACCCTTGATACCCGTTAAAACGCCCTCGAAAGTGGGTGTATCATCCAAATTAATGGCATTAACTTTTTGGGGATATTCTAGCACTGGATAATCAATTTGGATAGGCGTATGTTGAATACAATATTCGCTAAAATTCTTTTCCAAAATTTGATGAACATTTTGTGCCTCTTGTTCGATATTTTCGACCACTGGGCCACGGCACGAAAGCATTTGTCGCCAATTGGTTTTGTCGGCATAGTGCTTTTTAAGTGCCAATTCGATTTGTCCCGCTAAATTACGGTAGGGCACTTTGGCTACAATTAAACCCTGAGTCGCACCTTGATCGATCCAGCGTGTTGGAATTTGATTGAATCTTGTAATACCTACTTTTAACGACGAAGTATCGGCCAAATAGACATAGTGTTCGACCAAACTATGCGTTTTAGCCCATTCCATATCTTTCGAAATACCTAAATGTGCCATATCGAGTTCGGGTTTTACAATCGATAAATCGGCTTCGGGAACAGTTTGCGAACATGGAAAACAGTACCCCTGACTGTACGATTTTCGAGTAATTCGACCACAATGTACGCAGTTGATTTGTCCATTCCATTCGATTTTTAGCTTTTTTCCGAGTAAAATATTTAAATTCCAGTCAGAATTTTGATCAAATAAAAAATATTGAACCTTCGTTTCTAGGCTGGTGTTAAGCTTTTTTAAGTTGTTTTCGAAATTCATGGCATAGATTGTTTAATAACAAGGGGTTGAATTTATATTAAAGTTTTATATTTGTAGTCTAAAAGTAGATTAAAAATTTAATTGTAACTAAAATCACAGATAATGAAAAAGATTACTTTAATTGTAGCGGCTTTTGGATTAAGCATTTTAAGCCTTAACGCCCAAGACGAATTAGTAAATAAAAATGGTTTGAAAATTCTTCCAGAAACTGGCGATTATGCTATTGGTGTTGATTTCGCTCCTTTTATTAAAACATTAAACTTTAACGCCAGCAACACTGCTCCTGCATTTAAACTTGGCGATGGTCTTTCAATTTTTGGTAAATATTTTGCCGAGCCCAAAATGGCGTATCGTGTAAAATTTGCCTTAAACCACAACTCAACAACAGTTGGAAATTATGTAACTGATCAAACAGTTCTAATTCCAGAAGAGTCTGATGTTGTTGAGGATAAAGCTTATTCAGGTTATACCCAATTTGCTTTAGCCGTTGGATTCGAAAAACGTCGTGGCCACAATCGCTTACAAGGTTATTATGGTGCCGACGTATTCTTTCAATATGCGGATGGAGATGCCAATAATTCCAATCTTTCTTTTGAATATGGAAATGGATTTTCCTCAACTTACACAGCTCCAATCACAACAGATTTTACCGATCCAAATTTCGCAAGTGCACCTGATCCAAATCGACTTTCTGAGTTAAACCAAGGTGCTAATTACATTTTTGGAGCTCGAGCTTTTGTAGGAGCTGAATACTTTTTATTCCCAAAACTTTCTATTGGTGGTGAATTAGGCTGGGGATTAGGTTATGGATTTCAAGTTGACGGTTCAATGACGACTGAAGAGTGGGATTTAGTAAATCTCGAAGTCAAAAAAACTACTGTTAAAAAAGCAGGGGGCAGTCAATTATTAATTGGTAGCGACGCTTCTGGTCAAGGTTTCTTCGAAAGCAATGGCTGGTTAGGTTTAGGTGGTAACATCAATTTGATTTTCCACTTCTAATCTTAAGCAAATAATATTTTAAAGCGGCCTATTTCGATGGGTCGCTTTTTTTTGTGAGATAAGTTTCTGTAAATAAAAACTTTAAACCACATTACGCACCTGCCGGTCTGCATACAGGTGCGTAATGTGGGTTTAAAGTTTACTAAGCATAAGCATACCGCTTTGAGTAGAATTATAAAAAAAGCCGAACATGAACTGCTCGGCTAGTTTTGCTTATTTTCGAAAAACTATCCTAATAGTTCTTTCATTTTTGATCCAATTTCGGCAGGCGAATCGACTACGTGAATACCAGCCTCACGCATGATACGTTTTTTGGCTTGAGCGGTATCGTCGTGTCCACCAATGATAGCACCAGCATGTCCCATACGTTTTCCGCTAGGAGCAGTTTCGCCAGCAATAAATCCAACGACTGGTTTGGTTCCGTTTACTTTAATCCAAGCAGCAGCGTCGGCTTCCATACTTCCGCCAATTTCGCCAATCATTACAATACCTTTGGTTTCGTCGTCGGCCATAAACAATTTAACAGCTTCTAATGTAGAAGTACCAATAATGGGGTCTCCACCAATACCAATCGCTGTGGTTTGACCTAAGCCCGCTTTGGTCAACTGATCGACTGCTTCGTATGTTAATGTTCCAGATTTCGAAATTACACCAACTGTTCCTTTTGTGAAGATAAATCCTGGCATGATACCAATTTTAGCTTCGCCTGGGGTAATAATTCCTGGGCAGTTGGGTCCAATTAAACGAACATCTTTACCCGTTAAATATTCTTTAACATTGACCATGTCTGCCGTAGGAATCCCTTCGGTAATACAAACAATCACTTTGATGCCAGCTTCGGCAGCTTCCATAATTGCATCAGCAGCAAATGCTGGTGGCACAAATATGATCGAAGTGTCAGCCTGTGCCATTTTAACAGCATCTTCAACCGTATTAAAAATAGGCTTGCCCAAATGTTCTTGGCCACCTTTGCCTGGGGTTACACCACCCACCACATTGGTGCCGTACTCGATCATTTGGCCAGCGTGAAATGTACCCTCGCTTCCAGTGAAGCCTTGTACAATTACTCTAGAATTTTTGTTGACTAATACACTCATTGTATTCTAATATTTATATGGATACTTTATTTCCGAGTCCCAAATTTAGACTTTTTTGTGCATTATACAAAACCACATATGTCGAATATTTGATGTTATAGAATAGTTTAAAATGCATCTTTAAAATCATTTTTTTAAATTTGTCGATTTTAAATTAAGTTTTTCAGATAAAACATAATGATGATTTAGTGTTGTATCACGTTAAAATATAGCCATTTACAAGGCAATCCGCGGCATCTATTCAGATTATTAAACATCCAATTTAAAAGCAATTTTAGAACATGTTTGAGCAAGTCATAAATGACTTATGTCTAGCATATTTATTCTAATATTGAATCAAAACGATCTGAATAAGGTCGTTTGGTACAATGCCATAACGAAATATCCTTCTAGTTTCAAAAAAATTAGACAGGACGAAGACCTTACCTTTTTTCTTTGATTAATTTAATCTGTTTGCTTATGTCTTTTTGAGTCAATTTAATAATGTAAACACCGCTCGACCAGTTGGCGAGTTCGTTAATTGTTAATTGACCTTTGGTTTGAACCATTTTCTCAGCAATCACATGCCCCGAAACGTCAGTAATGCGATATTGAACTGTCCCCGCTTCTAACCCACTCACATAAAATAAGTCTTGGCTCGGATTGGGATAAACTTGCCAAACAGCATTATCTAAAGCTTTAATTTTGGTATCGATTACAAACCTTTGTCCGTCGCTCGAAATGGCATCGCTCCACAAACCAGCCCCATTTTGCGATTTGACACTGACATAATAAATCTGTTGATCGATTAAGTTTAAGCCCGTAATGTTTGCCGATAAGTTTGTGCCTACATTCGTCCAATCGGCCACATCGGCACCCAAAGCACTTGTTCCAATGGCAAGCCAATATGAGGCAATGTCAGAATTGACATCGACACTTGCAGTCCAGTTGGCCGATAATTCTGTGGCCACATGCGTGGTGTCGATATCGGCTGTAAGGCCATCGGTAACTGCAACATTGCTTGGTACAGTCCAGTCGATGGCAGCATAAACACTGTCAATATTTGAGATATTGGTGGCTTTGTCGACTACCAAAGAGCGAACCTGAGCCGAAGGGCTACTCGGGTTTGGATTGGCAAAACGAATATCGGATAGGTTGGTGCCGACACTCACTTGCACACTAGGATATCGGGTTCGAAAAACCTCCAGATTTTTAACAAACAATAAGCTGTTTCCGCTACGGAACGAAATATAATTCCCTGTGGTAAAAGGGGTGTCGTCGCGCCATTCGGCAAGCAAAACATTGTCGACATACACACTCCATTCGCCCGTGATTCGATCGAAAATATTGCGTACTCGATGCCATGTTCCCGATCCAAAATTGAAAGGTAAAATTTTAACTTGCTCAAATGTGTTGTTGTAAACTTTATACAACTCAATGGTTTGCGATTCGACCCTGAACCAAACAAAATACGAATTGCCTCTATTGCTAGAGTCGGGTGCATCGCACATAAAATGGTAGCCTGCACGACGATTACTTCCGGCACCTTCAATTTTCATATCAAATTGATGCATACTCCTGTTCGATAAATCTTGTTGCAGGTAGGTATAACAATTGGTATTGGAAAGGTCCTCGTCGGCTTGACTCAGTGAGCCATCGGTAATAGACCATGTACCCGTTCTCTGAACCCATTGTGTCCCCAACGAAGCAGTCAGCGATTCGCTTATATAACCTCTTTGTGGATTGGATGCCCAAACAGAACCATTGTAATCTCGTATTTGATAGAACCGTCTATCCACACCACTTAAAGCATCGGCATCATCAAAATCGACTGTAAAATCGGCACTTTGCCAATCGGTAATGGTTTGAATATCAGTTGTAGGTGCGGTCCAATCGACTTTAATATTTTCGCTACTGACGGTCGACCAATTGCCAGCAAGGTCATTAATTAAAGTATTGATTCGACAAGCTTCTTGAGTGTCGTTAGGGCTTTGGTAACGTGCATCTTGGTTGCTTGGAGCACCAATTGTTACTAATTCGCGGGTATTACGACTTTTGCGCACTTTGATATCGTCGTATTGTGCTAAGCAATTGCCCGTTCGCAACGAAATGTATGCTCCACTTTGGTGAGGGCTAGGGTCGGTATAAGTGCTAATCAATTGATTATCGATATAGGCATTCATTACACCAGTTTGTGGATTAAATGTCACTTTAAAATCGTACCAAACGCCTTCGGTGAAATCAAAAGTGCTTTGAACCAATACGCCCGAAATAGCATTGTCGGTCGATTTATAAAACTGAAAATTATCGTCGTTCACTCGGAACCAAGCCATATACGCATTTCCGCGTTGGGTTTGCGAAGCATCGTCCGACATAAAGTAAATCCCCATCCGGCGATTGGCTTCGTTGCCATTCATCAAACCTTGCCAATGATATAGATAGGAATGTGCATTGTCTTGAGTGACTTGTGCATATAAATTGGTATTGCTTAAATCTTCGGCACTCTGTTGTAAATGACTGTTGTTAATGCTCCAGGTTCCACCTGCATCGGTCCAAGCAGCATGAATACTATTTTCGAAATTATCGTTAAAAAAACCATTCGATGGATTTCCTCTCCACTGTGTGCCATCGTATTCTAAAACTTGATAAAAACTGGCATCGAGCCCACTACCTCCGGAGTTATCGTAATCGGCAAACTCGGTATAACAGTCCGAGGCACGCCATTGATCGACTAAATTGCCTTCGATTTCGATTTGCGAAGTGGGTGCAATGCCGTCTGGTGGCGTTGAACAGGCGTCTATAATGTCTTTAGTTGCCGTACGTATGGCCGAAAGTTGAGCATAAAGCACATTTCCAGGGCAGGTTGTACCACCAACGTTCACATCGCGATGACCACAAATACGGTATTTAGAAGCTGTTCCTCCGCTTTGTAACACGATATTGGCCGATGTGGTGGGGTCAAATCCACGGTAGTTGTACCACCAAGCTAAAAATTGTTCTACTTTTTCCAATTGTACTACAGTGGGTTGTGTTACATCGGCGTTGCCCATAAAATTGATACCAATAGATTTTGTATTGGATGCCCCAGCATGTGCACCCAAGACATCGGTAGTAGGAAGGTTTAGGTTGTGACGCCCTTGATATAAATTGCCATATTTATCGCTCAGGTAGTTATAACCAATATCGTTCCATCCGTTGGAGTTGACATGATAGTTCCAGTAACCTCGGACTACCGCAGCACCGTCGGTATAGTCATCTGGCGAAGCCCCATGATGAATAACAGTATGTGTAGGGTTAATATTTTGAACCGTATAAGTAGGATTGTGGCAGGCCGTAAAGCCCCCACACCAGTCGGCACGAGCGATATATGCCGGAAAAGCTGGACAATCTCTGGTAGATGCGGTTGTGTAGCTTGGTTTCCAATTGGGATCAGCATCAATACTCATATCCATGGTGTGTAAGTATATCATATCCAAGGACATTCCTTCTGGAACGCTTACGTAAACTTCGACATACCGATGTGTATATTCGTCGATTCCGAACAATAAATCGGTCCAGCACAAACCAGTAATACTTTCGTCGGGCATAATATCGAGCCCTGCCGTTTTAAAGTCGTTCCATCGGTTTTCAGCTTTCGCACATCGGTATTCAACCACAATTTGATCCATTAATGCACTTTGTAGCGGTTCTTTCCAGCCAATAGCAAATGCGGAGTAAAGCTTGGGGGTTTCCATTGTAAAATGATAGCGGCCATCAGCCGATTTTTCGAGTTGATCGAAACCAATGGTCAACATAGGATAGTGGCTTTGTGGAAATTGATTAACCACCACATAATGGGCTTGTGCCCATAACGAAACGCTCCAAAGCAGAGCCA
>DYOK01000147.1 GCA_020720565.1 Acetofilamentum sp. | reverse complement strand
CCCGCATAACAGGCAGGCAAACCAAGAAAAGTCACCAACAAGTTACATCATACATTAGACGAAGTAAGCGATTTTATTATTAAAGCAACCTATGCGTTAACTAAGAAAATGCTTATTTCGATTTGCTCATATAGTTATATTTTCGCTCACTCTCTTTGGACTATGTGCGGTATGTAATTGGTATTATACATAGGGCTTAAATTCTAGTCTTATATTGCCTCTAGCCTATGCGTGTCAATCAACAATTTGGCACGCATAGGATTGTTTTTGTAAGTTAAAAATATCCCAACTTACATGTTCTATCCATCAAATTTTATATCTTTGCCATGTTTTGGTATTCCGAAGTTTTGCTACCAAGGAATAAAAAGGGAATCAGGTGTAAATCCTGAACAGTACCCGCTGCTGTAAGTTTCAATTGAACCACAGTTCAATTACCCCCTATGTCGAACAACCACTGACTGTCTCTGACGGTTGGGAAGGAGTCATAGGCGAAACAAGTCAGAAGACCTGCCATAACGCTGTATTTCGTAAGCTTTCGGGAAAAAAAGCTTGAGAATGCTTCGGTCTTCTCTATTTTACATCCCGGAAGTAATTGTTTAATTTTTAATTCATTATTAAAATGAAAAAAACATTACTTCTTTCAGTAGGTTTGGCCTTGACCTTTATCAACGGCTTGCAAGCACAAATAGGCTTCGAAAACCTTCCGATGCCTTTTTACAAAAATGGCTCCAACGGGGCAGGCGGTTTTCAACATGGAAACGCATTGTTTTCTAACACATACGAGTCGACTTATGGCTCGTGGTCGGGCTTTGCGGTTTCGCAAGGTACAGATGCACAGACCTCGGGATACGGGAACCAATATTCGTGCATTGCTGCAGAAGGCTACAATCAATCGGTAAGCTATATGGTGGCATACGAAAACGTTTATGCGAGCTCAAAACCTTACATTAAACTAAGTAGCCCATCGGCAATGCAAAGCATCCGCATCAACAACAGCACGTTTGCGTACAATTCGATGCGAGATGGCGATGTTTACGCCAAAAAATTTGGCGGTACCAGTGGCAACGATGCCGATTTCTTTTTGCTGAGTATTAAAGGCTATTTGCAGGGATCACAAGTCGATAGCTTAGGTTTTTATTTGGCTGATTTTCGCTTTTCCGACAACAACCAAGACTATTTGATCAACCAATGGACTTTGGTCGATTTATCGGCTTTTACTTCGGTCGATAGCCTGAGTTTTTCGATGAGTTCGTCGGATAATGGAGACTATGGAATGAACACCCCATCCTATTTTTGTATCGACGAGCTGATTACCAACAGCCAAACCATAGATTTCGAGAATTATGATTTCGATTATTGGAATGGCGAGGACTTAAGTGGCGGATATACAGAATCTTCTGCTCATTTTTACAATTCGTTTACACCCAACGCATGGGGTGGTTTTTGGTCTGGGTTTGCCTATTCGCAGAAAACCGATATCACAACAGCAGGCTATACCAACCAGTTTTCTGCAATTGTAGGCGAAGGGGCCGATAATTCTGATATTTATGCTGTTGGTAATGGAACACCTGGCTTAAAGTTTGATGTCGCTGTGGCTCAAGTTTCGATGCAACTTACCAACGCTACCTATGCGTATTTAAGCATGCAGAATGGCGATGCGTTTGCCAAGAAATTTGGCGGTATTGATGGTACAGACCCCGATTGGTTTTTGCTACAAATCCACGGTTTTTCGAACAATATAGCATCAGGAACTATCGATTTTTATTTGGCTGATTTCCGATTTTCTGATCCTGCACAAGATTACATGGTCAACACTTGGCAAAATTTGGATTTATCGGCATTAGGATTAGTC
The DNA here is from genome assembly GCA_020720565.1 of Acetofilamentum sp. GTDB lineage: Bacteria > Bacteroidota > Bacteroidia > Bacteroidales > JAFGXI01 > JAFGXI01. Next base: position 4,899 of record DYOK01000147.1, on the reverse strand, counting down.
GACAGTCTAAGCTTTACCTTGAGCTCGTCCGACAACGGATCATGGGGCATGAATACGCCAGCATATTTTTGTTTAGACCAAATTACATATTCGGATCGAGTCGAAAATTTAGTTAAAAACAACTACTTATTCTATCCAAACCCTGCGAATCGGAACGTCAACATTAACACTTCGGGATATTCGCATTTGCAAATTAGCGATTTAAGCGGAAAAATAATTATCGAAGAAGAATGCAAAACAGCCCTTCAAACTGTGGATATCAACCAATTAAAGCCAGGAGTTTATGTGCTGACTTTACGCGGTGCAAAGGAGACAATTACACAAAAACTCACCGTAGAATAATGTCTGGAAAGATTATCAAATATAGCTTTTTGAGCCTGCTGACCATTTTAAATACATGGGACAGTATGGCTCAATTTGCACCAGCAGCCAATCAAGAACAATCTACAGCTATTTCGAAAGATTCGAGTGCTATCAAAATGTGGGCATCTTCATACGAAAACTATCTTCCTGGTACAGACGTAGATGATGTGTGGAAAACGCCCGAAAAGGCTTTGGGTAAAGCCCAAGGGCAATCGGGAGAGGTGGTTTGCCTAGGAAATGGAGGGCAAATTACATTCACTTTCGATAGTTTAATTGTGAATCTACTAGGGCCCGACTTTGTGGGCTTCGAAAATGCACTGACCGACCATTTCTTAGAATTATCGTGGGTTGAGGTGTCTGCCGACGGTCAAAACTTTGTTCGATTTCCTAACAGAAGTTATACAAGCACCGCCGTTTCGGCTTTTGGCGAACTCAACCCAGAACACGTCGACGGTTTTTGCAGCAAATACCGACAAGGTTTTGGAACACCATTCGATTTAGACAGCGTAGGTCTCGATACGGTTCGGTATATCAAAATTATTGATATAATAGGTGATGGACTTTCGCTAGATTCGGATGGTCGTCCCATTTACGACCCCACGCCTACCGTCGGAAGCGGCGGTGTCGATATCGATGCGATTGGTGTCATTCATGCTGCCCCACTCATCAATTCAATCGTACAAAGGTCTGCTTCTAGGTTAAAGGTATTCCCGAATCCAGCATCGGATTGGGTGCAAATAACATCTGATCAATTATACAAGACAGAGGTAAAAATCTACAATGCATTAGGTCAATTGTTTTGGGAATCTTATTTTGAATCAAAACTAAATCTCGATTGCTCGCAATGGCCACAAGGCTACTACTTTGTTAAAATTGAACAAGAAAAAAAGGCTGAGACGATTAAACTTTTAATACAACATTGAATAAGATTTGGATAAATTTTATTAAAACGATTCAAGCCTGTGATTATTAGCATCAATCTAATTTGCAAAAACCAAAATGATTTCTAAAAATTGCTTGTACACCTTATGATTCGATGGATAGTGCAAATATGGATAGGTTTTTTGCTTTGCGGGGTTTTAAATTTCGAGGCCTTTGCACAAAGTAACGATTCCTTACGCATACTCCAACAAGTCGAGGTTACCGCACGCCGTAACACCAAATTGAAAGTGCTTCAAAGTCAAAGTATCGATAGTCTGACCTTAAAACAAACCGAGAATTTGAATTTATCAGACTTGTTGAGCGAGCATACCCATGTGTTTGTTAAAAACGAAGGACGTGGTGCACTTTCTACCGTGTCACTTAGAGGCACGTCGTCGTCGCATACCGATGTAAAATGGAATGGGATCAGTTTAAAGTCGCCCATGTTTGGGGAGGTCGATTTTTCGCTTGTTCCTGTTTTTTTGGTTGACGAGATGAATGTTTTTCAAGGCGGGTCATCTATTAGTCAAGGAGTTGGTGGAATTGGCGGCACCATCAGCCTAAATAACAAAGCCGATTGGCAAAACCGATTCAATCTGTTGTGGCGACAAGATTATGGTTCGTTTCGGTCTATGAATCAATATCTTAAATTAAGTTTTGGAAATTCAAAAATTCAATCGAAAACCAGAATTTTTTATAACTACTCTGAAAACAATTTTCCTTTTATCAATAAAAACATAGCACAATTAGATCCAAATGGACAATTGGTTTATCCCAAACAAAAAAATACATTTGCTGATTACCGTTTGATGGGTCTGCTGCAAGAATTGTACTTTAGAATTGGGCCAAAGGGTAATCTATCATTACGCTATTGGGGACAAACCAACAACAGAGGGCTTCCGCGTCTAAATACATACGAGGGCGACGATTTTTCGAATATCTCCCGAACCGAGGGCACCAATCATCGAATGGTTGCACAATATGAGCATATTGGTTCATGGCAACGTATTGAGATTCAGACGGCTCTAAGTAGCGAGCATTTGACCTACTACATGAAAAACTTTGTCGGAGGAAATGGTTACCAAGTGGCACTTTATACCGATGGTCAGGCTCTGAGTAACCTAAATCAGGCCCGTTACGAGTTTAACTTTCTGTCAACAACTAAACTAAGTGCTACTTTAGACTATCAATACAGTCAAGCACAGTCGAACGATACCATACACCATCAATCGTACGATGCCATACGGCACGAAACAGTTCTGGGTTTTCAATGGCAACAGTCTTATTATAAATCGCTTAAATCTATTCTAATATTCAAACAACAAATCATCGATAAGCACCTGGTACCGAGCGTTTATATGGCTGGAATTGAATACGCTTTGGACAGTGCATCCAAACACTTGATAAAAATTTCCTTGGCCAAAAATATTAAAAATCCAAGCCTAAACGATTTGTATTGGATGCCAGGAGGGAATCCACTTCTTAAACCTGAGCAAGCGATAATAGCCGATTTGCAGATGAGCAATGCGTTGGTATGGCTCAATCGGCAAGTCGATTTGCAAACCGGAGTATATTACTCGCAAATTACAGACTGGATTCTCTGGTTACCTAACCCTATGGGGTATTGGAGTCCCGAGAATGTTCAGAAAGTCCAATCGTCGGGTCTGTATTCTAGTATCAAATGGCAAGGCAAACTAGGACATTTTTTCAAGTATACTCACAAATTTAATTACGCGTTAACTTCGTCGATTAACCAAACCGAAAACTCGATTCTGGGCACTCAATCGTACGGTAAACAATTGCCCTACATTCCCAAGCACACGTTTAACTATAACCTGCGGTTAGATTTTAAAGGCTATTTTTTCAACTATCAACATGTATCGTATAGCGAGCGGTTTACAAGTTCGAGTAACGATGCTGCTCGTCGCGATTGGCTTTATCCTTATTTTATGAATGGTTTAAGCTTAGGGAAATCCCTTGCATGGCATTCGCTCTATGGCGAAATTCAATTTAAAATCGAAAATTTATTCGACGAAACGTACCGTTCGGTTTTGGGTCGAGCCATGCCTGGTCGAAATTATTGGATTACACTTATTTTTAAAATAGAAAAAAAGCACCTTGAGCACATTTAAGGCTTGCCTATTTATCACTCTACTAACTAGCAATATATCAATACTATAAATTAATAAAATACGATATTAAATTATTCTAACTACTTATTAAGTGTTTAAATTAAAAAACTTCGGGAATATCTTTTTAGAACAATATTTTGACAAAAGTTTGTTCCAAATAGCACAATGGCTCATTTTACTTTGGATTGCTCCATCGTGTATGGACGATGATGCCATTCGTGATTTTGATCGGCTTAAAACCACGCAAAGTTCGGGTGTTTTTGTAGTTTGCGAGGGAAATTTTATGTACTCTAACGCTTCTCTCAGCTTTTACCGCCCCGACTCTCAAATGGTATGGCAAGATGTGTTTTTCAATACCAACAGTTTGCCTTTGGGCGATGTTGCACAATCGATGAACATGTATCAACAAAAAGCGTATATTGTGGTTAACAATTCTGGGAAAATATACATTATCGACCCCAAAACATTTCAATATTTGGGTAAGATTACCAATTTGAACTCCCCACGTTACGTCGAATTTATTAACGACAGAAAAGCCTATGTGAGTGATTTATACGACGAAGCACTACATATTGTGGATCCCCAAAATCAATTAAAAACCGGAAGGATCGATTGCTCAAATTCAGGCACATTGAGTGCACAACGGCATCCCGAACAAATGATAAGCTATCAAAATTTGTTATTTACCAATTGCTGGTCGTATGGTAACGAAATTTTGGTTTTTAATACCCAAACCGACCAATTAATCGATAGTATAGTGGTTGGGATACAACCTCAAAGCATGGTTGTAGACCAAAGTGGAATGTTGTGGGTGCTTTGTGATGGTGGTTTTAGTGGCTCATCGTTTGGACACGAACCTGGTAGTTTGTGGAAAATTAACTTGCAGAGCAGAGAAATTGTTTCGCATTGGTATTTTGGTACTGACGAGCTTAGTCCTCGTCATTTGCGAATCAACCCTTCATCCGATAGTTTATATTTTTTACTTCAGTCGTGGCAAGGCACACATGCTCAGTCTGGATTATACGCCATGAATCTATCGGCAGAAAGCTTGCCAACACAAGCTGTCATTCGTGAACAACAAGCAAAATTTTATAGTTTAGGAATCGACCCCAATAATGGGCATATTTATATTGGCAACGCCAAAGATTATTCTAGTGCTGGAGAAATTTATCGGTTCGATGCTAATTTTCAAGCTATCGATTCATTTGCTAGTGGGATTAATCCAGGTTATTTCTTTTTTAATACCGAAGTGCAATAGAAGGTCTTCGACCTATTTATCGGTTGTGGCTTTACGAAGTAAGGGATTGCGAGCTACTTTCATGTCCATTTTCACCGAAGTTTGAATGGGGCAGAATGCTTGAATTACCACTGAAACCCTGCCTGAGGCAGGCCGATTTATTGCATATACCCTTTTAGTATTTGTTTTTATTTTTTAGTTCGTTAATGTCTTCTTCTATTAATCCTGTTATTTCACTTATTAAAG
>DYOK01000146.1 GCA_020720565.1 Acetofilamentum sp. | reverse complement strand
ATGACAAACAAAAAGCGCAAAAATCGATTAAAAACACTGATACATAATAAACTAGTTAGCAATAATGCGGAGAGCGCATTACATAATTGAAAAAACCGATTAGATTTAAACGAATTATTTTTAATTTTGCATCATGTGTAAGGATAAATTGATAACAGGAATAAAAGTTACTCAACAAATGAGTAAAGCCAGGTATATTCTGAATAATCAGGTTATTCCTAAAGAGGAGCTTTTCCAGATTCGGAAAAAGGAAGGAAAGCTAAGTCCTGAACTAATAAGTGCACTAAAATCAAATGCCTGATTTGATAATAATTGCAGGATGTAATGGTGCAGGAAAATCTACATTTTCATCTTCATTTTTACCCGAGGGATTAACTTCTTTCGACTATGATAGGTTGTTTTCGGAAAATTACAATAGTTTGTCAGATAGTGAATTGAGAGAAGTGTTTGCTAGGAATCAAACTACAAATGACTTTGAATCATCCATTGATAAGGCATTGTTGAATAAAGCGGATTTTTGCTACGAGACAAATTTTGATTCACATCCATTACATTGGGCGCAGAAATTTAGAGAAAACGGATACCAAATAAACTTGATTTTTTTTTGTTTAGATAATCAAGAAATTGCAAGACACAGAATTCAAGTACGCACTGAATTTAAAGGTCATTTTGTAGATGATAAAACAATAGATTTAAAATGGAAGGCTGGTTATAAAAACGTAAACATGCATTTTCAATTCTTTGACAATATTTTATTCGTGGATAATTCAAAGCAGAACGATATTTACACAAATCTATTACAGATTGAGAAAGGTGAAATAGTTTTGATGACAGAAAAAATCCCTGACTATTTTAAACATCGTTTGCCTGATATTTTTAAATTAATCAAATCTGAATAATGCACTATTGCTAACAAATGGCAACGTTAATGCGGGTTACAGAGGGGTTGGGTAGGGCAGTGGCTCGTAAACAAAAGTAGCTGTAAACTGATAGGTTAGCGCCCCGAACTCCCCCACTGAACGTTGCCATCGAAAGATAATCGAAGTGGTTTAATTGTAAATATTGTGCGAGATACTTGTTGTAAAACATAAAATATACACTTATGTCGAATCATCGATAAAGAGATATAATATAAATTTGTAGAGCAATAATAATTATAGAACAATCAATCTTTAATAGATAAAATAATAGTACTGTTATGAATAAAATTGGATTATTTTTTGGCCCTATGGGCGGTAATGTTCACCAAGTTACAAAGCAATTAGCCGAATTAATTGGCATGGATAAAGTTGAACTTGTTCCTGTGGCAAAAGCCTCAGCTAAAGAAGTTGACGCGTATTCGAAAATTATTTTTTTAAGCTCTGCCATAGGTCTCGATCAATGGGACATGGTTGATGTAAAAGATGATTGGGATCGTTTCTTCCCTCAATTAGACAATGTTCGTTTTAATAGCAAAACTGTTGCGGTTGTTGGTCTTGGAGACCATATCAAATACCCAGCTCATTTTGTGGGTTCTATGGCAACGCTTGCCGACAAATTGATAAATCAAGGTGCTCAATTAACTGGCTCGGTCAGTATCGACGGTTATCACTTCGCCCACTCTGATGCCCTTAACAAAGACGGCCGTTTTCATGGTTTAGCGATTGACGAAGACAACGAAGCTGATTTAACCCCAGTACGATTAAAAAACTGGGTGATGGCTATTAAGCCAGCATTTGGGTTTTAAGAACGGCCAATATTTCCTTCTTGTTCAAATCGGCTAAATAGCTGATATGTGACTATCTATGAGCGTCGCAGATGATGAGCCTTGAGCAAGTTTTTTATCGATAATCAATTTTAAAAAATCATTTTTCAAAAAGCAAACTTATAGTTAAGTTTGCTTTTTATTTTTGTACATTATATTTGTTGATTTGGATGGTATTCTGGAAGGCTGCAAAAAATTAAAACAAATCGCAAATAATCAAATTTGTTTTCGTAAAGCATTGGATATTAAATATATATAAAATATTTATTCGGTCGAAAGCCTTAATAAGGTGTGTTATTAAAGTATTAGATCTTGTTATTAGTTGTTTAATTGACTTTAAATCTGTTTCTTAGCTTAAAAAATCACTCATTATATTATTCTAAGTACTAAATATTATTCTATGAAAAGATTTTATGCAATCCTTCGAAGTGTTAATGTTCTTTTATTATTGTTGGTACTCGGAGCTTGTAACAACGAATCGGATCCTGTAAAAAAGATTATTCTAAATCTTAACAGCGAAAACGATTTGTTGCCTAAAAAGGTTTTTGTAAACTACGAAGTAGAATTGAACGCTCAAGTTTTCCCAGAATGGACAAAAGGCGTAGATACGGCTTTGATGTTCCATTTAACCGAGAATGTGTTAAACTCTGATGTGTCGGTTTATTTCCCAATGATACAATACACCCCAGTTTCTACAGAAATAATTACTCGTAAAGAAATTGAGACTGTTTTGAATCAACCTAACCCTGTTGGCGTGAGTGCTTTGTATTTTATCGAAAATTGGTTTTTTAATCAATCATCTTATCAATTTCGTAAAGAAATAGAAACATGGTCGCCTGTGTTTTTGTATCAAAAAATAGTAAAAAAAGACACAAGCGTTAACAAATCCTTACTATTCGATTTAAAATGTTTGGGAGGCAACGCATCTACATTGTTGGCCAAAGACATTACTTACGAAGTCACACTCGATCCTGAAAATCCGAATTTCAGCAATTTTACTCCGCTGAGTTTTGCGCAATTGGTTCTAAATCCAGTGCTTTCTGGTGAAAAATCAATCGTCGATTTTTATGATAACAATGCCATCACTATTGATAATTTAAAACTTTCGCTCGGGAAAACGTCCGACACTTTAATGATTGAAGACCCGAACACAGGTGAAAGTAAAATTGAGATTATCCAACAAGCCGAACAGCTGGATAAAGTTTTGGGATATATTTTTGTCGAAGACTGGTTTTTGAATAAAGAAACTTTTGTTATTACCAAAAAAGTGAAATCGATAGCACCAGTATATTATCGAACTCGTACGTTCGAAAATGGCGAAACCGAAACCAGCAAAAGAGTGATAGGCCGTATCAACTTATAAGCGAATTGTACGCACCAAATATTGCACCTGTCAATTTGTTTGCGAATTAGTAATTTAGTTAATATCAAGCCATTAAATGAAGAAAGTAATCACATTAAGCGACATTAAAAAGCACTATATTGTGGGGCAGCAAGAGGTAAGGGCCTTGCAAACGGTAAGTATAGATGTGATGCAAAACGAATATGTGGCTATAATGGGAGCGTCTGGTTCGGGTAAGTCAACCTTAATGAATATTATTGGATGCCTCGACACACCCACATCGGGAACCTATTTTTTAAATGGACACAATGTTAATGGTCTAAGCGACAACGAATTGGCCGAAATTAGAAATAAAGAAATTGGGTTTATATTCCAAACCTTTAATTTGTTACCCCGATCTACAGCCCTCGATAATGTAATTTTACCTTTGATTTATGCAGGATTTAGCAAATCGGAACGTGAATCGAAAGCACGTAAAGCCTTAGAAAGTGTGGGACTTGGCGACAGAATGAACCACCAACCCAACGAATTGTCGGGGGGCCAACGACAAAGAGTAGCCATTGCACGTGCCTTAGTCAATAATCCATCCATTTTGCTAGCCGACGAACCCACAGGGAATCTCGATAGCAAAACCTCGATCGATATCATGCGATTGCTCGAAGAGTTGCATCAGAAAGGGAACACCATTATTCTTGTGACTCACGAAAATGAAATTGCCGAACATGCTAAGCGAATTGTACGTTTACGCGACGGATTGGTAGAAAGCGATCAAATCAACGGAAATCGAGTGGTTTTAAGCGTTGTTTAAGTTTAAAAATGAAAGATTCTACTAGCAATAAACAAACAAGAATTTCAACCAATCAACAATCGTAAATTATAGACACATGAAAGTGTATACCAAAACAGGAGATCAAGGTACCACCGCCTTAATCGGAGGAAGAAGGGTTAAAAAATACGATGAGCGAATAGAAGCTTATGGTACCGTCGACGAGCTGACTGCATTTGTCGGTTTAATCCGAGACATGAACCCTAATGCGAATATTTACGATCAATTATGTGTGATTCAAGATAATTTGATGGTACTGGGAGCCGAATTGGCAGCTGACGACTATTTCGATTTAAGTAAAATCCCCAATGTAAAATCGCATTTTATCACTTGGCTCGAACAGCGAATCGACGAGTTCGAAGTCGATTTGTCGCCACTTAAAGCATTTGTGTTACCAGGTGGCCATCTGATTGTGTCGTATTGCCATGTGGCACGCACCATCTGCCGTAGAGCCGAACGCAGAACCATTGCCATATCGGAAACCCACAGGGTGTCTGAACTCATATTGCAATATCTTAATCGGTTATCGGATTACTTTTTTGTACTCTCTCGAAAATTGTCGCAAGATTTTAATGCCAAAGAAATAATTTGGGAACCCAATATGGAAGTTTAAAATTTTTATTACTTTCGCAGAAAATTCAAATAACGAATTAACATATGTATTGGACTTTAGAATTAGCATCAAAGCTTGAAGACGCACCTTGGCCAGCCACAAAAGATGAATTAATCGATTATGCGATTCGTTCGGGAGCACCATTAGAAGTTATTGAAAATCTACAAGAGCTCGAAGACGACGAGGAAATTTATGACAGCATCGAAGATATTTGGCCAGATTATCCTAGCAAGGACGATTTCTTCTTTAATGAAGACGAGTATTAAAAATAATATTTTACCTTTGCGGAGGTTTTTGGGGGATTAGCTCAGTTGGCTAGAGCGTTTGACTGGCAGTCAAAAGGTCGACGGTTCGATTCCGTTATTCTCCACTTATTTTAACAGCTACTTATTTAGAGTAGCTGTTTTTTTGGCATCCTGCAATTCGATAATTTTTACTTGCTTTGTATGATTGTTTTTTATCAAATTTTTTAATATGAATCAGTATTCATGGGCTCAAGAGCTCCCATTCGCTATAACGGTGAGCGATAAACACGGCAATATTTTGCTGATGAACGACAAATCGGTTAAAACCTTCGAAAAATATGGTGGTCTTAATCTGATTGGCACTTCGCTGTTCGACTGCCACCCTGCACCTGCTCGTGAAAAACTTAAAGATATGCTGGTCAATCATCAGGTGAATGCCTATACCATCGAAAAAGAGGGTTTAAAAAAGATGGTATATCAAAGCCCTTGGTTCGAAAATGGCGAATTTGCTGGTTATGTCGAATTATCTTTGGTATTGCCACAAGATATGCCTCATTTTGTTCGTTCATAAAATGATATACCAATAGCATGTCTGGCGAGGTCGAAAGCATCAGTTTATCGGGTTTACAAAGCGATATTAAATCGGCATTAAGTGAACGCTTCTCTGAGCCAATCTGGGTTCACGCCGAGCTGCACGAAGTTAATATTCAGCGCAACGAACATTGCTATTTGCAGTTAATCGAAAAAAAAGACGGCAAAGTGGTTGCCAGCGTAAGGGCTACCATTTGGAATTTTACGTTCCGGATGCTCAAGCCTTATTTCGAATCTTCGACAGGATATGCTTTTGAATCGGGTATTAAAGTGGCGCTAAAAGTGAGTGTCGAGTACCACGAAATTTATGGTTTTTCGCTTAACGTTCGGGACATCAATCCTGCTTACACCATTGGCGAAGCCGCTTTAGAACGTCGTAGAATATTGGCTCAACTCGAAGCCGATGGCGTGTTAGAAATGAATGCACAATTGCCTTTGCCACGCGTGTTGCAACGTATTGCCGTTATTTCGTCGTCGACTGCAGCCGGATGGGGCGATTGGCTCAACCACATTACGCAAAATGCCCATCAATACCATTTTGAATATCAATTGTTCGAAGCCCATATGCAAGGCGATAAAACCAGCAGCAGCATTATTGCCGCTTTAGACCAAATATATCAAAACGAACTAGATTTTGATGCTGTTGTTCTAATTCGTGGTGGAGGCTCCAAGTTAGATTTAGCGGCCTTCGACCAATATGAACTGGCACTTAATTTGGCACAATTCCCCTTACCCATTTTAACCGGAATTGGTCACGAACGCGACGAGTCGGTGGCTGATTTGGTGGCCCACACTGCCTTTAAAACACCCACAGCCGTGGCCAATTTCCTTATCGACAGAATGCAGCAGTTTGAATTGGAAATGATTCGCTTTGGAACTCAAATTGCTCAAAATTTTAAAATGGTATTATCCGAATATCAAGAGCTTTTGCAAGATTCGCTGAGCGATTTGCAATTTTACACCCTTCGACAAACTCAATTGCAACATCATGATTTGGAAAAAATATTGATCCAACTCAGATTTCTGACTCAAAACAAACCACAACAAGCTCAGAATCAACTTAACAAAATAAGTCAGTTTTTTAAAATTTCGATTCCCAATCGGATACTCAATCAATCGGAAAGCTTGAATCGAACCCATGCCAAAATTCGTCAGCAATCGAGCCAATTAATCCATTCTCACGAGAAAAGCATGCTCCAATTCGAACAATTAATTAAAGCGTATCACCCTCAGCATATCCTGAACAAAGGCTATGCTATTGTTCGACAAGATGGTACTATCTTACACTCTGTCAAGGACTTTAATTCGAAATCGAAATTACAAATTCAGGTAAAAGATGGCATAATTGACCTTTAATACCGAGACACCTTCAAATGATCGGTTTAAGACGGCTCTATTTCCCTTTCTTTATATAGTCTTTGCTATAAAAAAAGAAAAATATACCTCATTTTATTTATCAATTCTT
>DYOK01000145.1 GCA_020720565.1 Acetofilamentum sp. | reverse complement strand
CTTTAGTCCAATTTGAAGTATCTGGACTTTTTTTCATTTGGGTTATGGATTCGACCCTTCGCTCCGGTTCCATTACAGAAACTTATTCATTACTATGGTCTCGGCTGACTTCTGTAAAATGACTTTGTCTTACCAGTTCGCTCGGCTCAAGCTCAGCTTGATGTTACAGACCTCTTACGGTAAACTCACTTATCTTCCATAGTTACCAGCATAATTTACTACCCTTGTTTACGTCCAACTATCGGGCTGTGCGGTCTAATGCCCACTAACCCACAAGGTAAGCCTTGTATTATGTTTCTGTTCGTTTGGTCACTATTTTGTCTCCTGCTTCCTTCAGATTTTGTCTCGCAGCAAACACCCTTGCACTTGGCTGACTATTCCCATTTGGATGGCTCGTTCGGGACTTTACCCTATAGATAGGTGGTATGCGTAGCGCACATAAAAAAACGGAAAGTTTTAGGCCTTCCGTTATAATCTTCTATTTAAAATCGACTTAGTCGACAAATTCTATCCAGCCATGTGTATCGGGCATATCACCCGTTTGGATGGCTTGTAAGCGTTTGTACAATTGGGTCGAAATTGGCCCAGCTTCGCCGTCTTTGCTGTAAACAAAAGACTGACCTGTACTCAAGTCGTCAATCTGACCAATGGGGCTAATCACAGCTGCTGTTCCGCAAGCGCCGGCCTCTTCGAAACTCGACAATTCGCCGATCTCAATCGAGCGTCGTTCTACTTTAAGACCCATTTCTTGTGCAATTTCGACCAAACTCATATTGGTAATCGATGGCAAAATGGAATGCGAATGAGGCGTTATGTAGGTGTTGTTTTTGATACCAAAGAAATTGGCAGGGCCAGCTTCGTCGATATATTTCTTTTCTTTAGCGTCTAAAAAGAGTGCCGAAGCATATCCTTGTTCGTGTGCTTTGTGCAAAGAGTTTAAACTGGCCGCATAGTTACCACCCACTTTAATATGTCCAGTTCCCAGTGGTGCTGCTCTGTCGTACTCACGTTCCAATTTCATTTTGACAGGTTTAAATCCTTCTTTGAAATATGGACCAACTGGCGTAACAAACATTAAAAATAAATATTCGTTTGCAGGTTTTACGCCAACTTGGGGACCCGATCCAATTAGTAATGGACGCAAATAGAGCGAAGCACCCGAACCATATGGTGGTACAAATCGTTTATTTAATGTGATTACTTTTTGAATAGCAGCTATAAAAATATCATCGGGAACTTCGGCCATACGGATGCCAACCGCCGAATTGCGCATGCGTTTGGCATTTTCTTGCCAACGAAACAAACGGATGCGTCCATCTTTGCCCATAAATGCTTTTAAGCCTTCGAAAGATTCTTGTCCATAATGAAGTGCTGTGGCAGCTATGTGTAAACTGATGTTTTCGTCAGAAGACACTTCTAACTCGCCCCATTGACCGTTGCGGTAATAGCAACGCACATTGTAGTCTGTTTTTACGTATCCAAAGGGCAATTCGCCCCAATTTAATTGTTCCATGATATTTTGTATGGTAGTTTATATTTCTCGCAAATGTACTTAAAATAATGGATAGGGCTTATGTTAAAGAACCATTTTGGGATTACTTTTTAAAACAGATGCCATGTTTCGCAACATATCAGATTATTCTAAATATTCTATTTTTGTAAATCTTTTTATGAATTATCAGGAATAGTCTTTCCTGTGTTTTTAATGAAAAGATTATGGTAAAGTTGTTCTCTTTAACCGCTTTTGATGATGCAATTTTGTTTTTAAATTTACCTAAGAGCTTAATAATTTGTCAGTTATAAGACTATTAAACAGGTCGAAGACCTTATCGTAGTTACATTACATTTTCTAAATGCTCAATAGAGCTTAAATAATATATCAAAATGATAGATTTAATTTCGTTCCAGCAAGAAATTGCAGCCGGCATTCCCTCGAAATTGCCCAAAGCTAAGCCCTACGAACCCGCTGTAAACCACGCCCCAAAACGTAAAGACATCTTGACCAAAGCCGAAAAAGAATTGGCTATTAAGAATGCTTTGCGTTACTTTCCGGAACATTTACATACCGAATTAGCATCCGAGTTTGCCCATGAGCTTAAGACTTATGGACGCGTTTATATGTACCGTCTTCGTCCCGAGGGCGAGATTAAAGCACGCAGCATTCACGACTATCCTGGCCGTTCGTTGCAAGCCAAAGCCATCATGCTGATGATACAAAATAATCTCGATTATGCTGTAGCGCAACATCCCCACGAATTGATAACCTACGGTGGCAATGGTGCTGTGTTCCAAAATTGGGCACAGTATCGGCTCACTATGAAATATTTATCCGAAATGACCAACGAACAGACTTTGGTCATGTATTCGGGTCACCCGATGGGTTTATTCCCCTCGCATAAAGACGCTCCCAGAGTGGTGGTTACCAACGGTATGGTGATACCTAATTACTCTAAACCAGACGATTGGGAGCGAATGAGTGCTCTTGGTGTGAGCCAATATGGTCAAATGACGGCAGGGTCGTACATGTACATTGGGCCGCAAGGCATTGTGCACGGCACAACCATCACGGTAATGAATGCCGCACGCAAAGTTGCCCAACAAGGCGAAAACCCATTTGCAGGAAAATTGTTTGTAACCTCGGGTTTGGGAGGCATGTCGGGTGCACAGCCTAAGGCGGGTAATATTGCTGGCGTGGTGTCTGTTGTAGCAGAAGTCAATCCTAAAGCCGTCCACACCCGTCACGTGCAAGGCTGGGTCGACGAAGTTTTTGTTCAAATGGACGATTTAGTGAAAAGGGTGCGACAAGCCATTGCTAACAAAGAGGTGGTTTCGATCGCATATCAAGGCAACATTGTCGAAATTTGGGAACGCTTCGATGTCGAAAATATTTATATCGACTTAGGTTCCGATCAAACCTCGCTTCACAACCCTTGGGCGGGTGGGTATTACCCCGTTGATATCAGTTTCGAAACTGCCAACGAGATGATGGCCAATCAACCAGAACTTTTCAAAGTCAAGATACAAGAAACCCTCCGACGCCATGCTGCTGCGGTAAATAAACATACTGCCAAAGGCACTTACTTTTTCGATTACGGCAATGCGTTTTTGCTCGAAGCCTCGCGTGCCGGTGCCGATGTGATGTCGGTCGATGGCTTAACATTCCGCTATCCATCGTATGTGCAGGATATTATGGGACCCATGTTTTTCGACTACGGGTTTGGTCCTTTCCGATGGGTTTGCACCTCGGGAGATGCTGAGGATTTACTTAAAACGGATCAAATTGCAAGTCAAGTACTGGAACAATTGATGACCCAATCGCCTGCCGATATTCAATCGCAAATGGCCGACAATATACAATGGATAAAAGGAGCACAGCAAAATAAATTGGTAGTAGGCTCACAAGCTCGCATTTTATATGCCGATGCCGAGGGTCGAATTCAAATTGCTAAAGCCTTTAACCAAGCCATTGCCGAGGGTAAAATTGGACCTGTTGTTTTGGGTCGCGATCACCACGATGTGTCGGGTACCGATTCGCCCTACCGCGAAACTTCTAATATTTACGACGGGTCGAGTTTTACGGCCGACATGGCCATCCACAATGTAATTGGCGACAGCTTTAGAGGAGCAACTTGGGTGTCGATTCACAACGGTGGCGGTGTAGGTTGGGGCGAAGTCATCAACGGTGGTTTTGGTATGTTGCTCGATGGCTCACCTGAGGCTAATCGCCGATTAGAAATGATGCTGTTTTGGGATGTCAATAATGGCATCAGCCGAAGAAATTGGGCGAGAAATCAAGGCGCCACAACGGCCATCAAACGCGCTATGGACATGAATCCTAACTTAAAAGTAACCCTGCCCAATTTGGTCGACGATACCATTTTAAAAGATTTGTTTTAGGCAAGGTCTTCGACCTTTTCCTTGTTTTTGTTACCGTCTATTTATCAATCTTATAGCTTAATAAAATTCGTCATTAAATTATACCAAATGCATTTTCAAATGATTGATAAATAAATGAGATATATTTTTCTTTTTTAAAACAAGAATTCTTTGATAGTGGGCACTATATGAATAAATTTTAATGCAGAAAAAGGGGAATAGAGCCCTTTTAGATCTAGCATTTGAAGGTGTTTTTGGTATTATACATCAATACTTAAAGTAAATTAGAATTTTTTTAAGATAAGCCAATATTTAGATGGGAATGTTTCGAAAAAATCAGTTATTTTTAGCCAAAATTTATTACAAGATAAACAGATAAGGTCTCGACCTGTGTTTTTTTTAACTATTTATCAATCTTCTATCTTAATAAAATACGCATTAAATATACATATTACTTAAATTAAAATGAGAACAATAGTAGCAATGCCTGGCGACGGCATCGGAAAAGTCGTGCTGGACGAAACCATCAGAGTACTTGAAGCCGCTGGCTTTAATGCCAATTATGTGAACGGCGACATAGGTTGGGATTTTTGGTGTAAAGAAGGCGAGGCCCTTCCACAAAGAACCATCGATTTGCTCGAAAAACATAAAATTGGTTTATTTGGGGCCATCACCTCAAAACCCAAAGACGAAGCTTTCGACGAGTTAGCACCCGAGTTAAAAGACAAAGGTTTGGTTTATGCCAGCCCCATTGTTCGTTTACGTCAACACTTTAATTTGGACATTTGCATTCGTCCTTGTAAATCGTATATTGGCAATCCTTTGAACTTTATTCGTCGAGGAGCGCAAGGCGAAATTGAAGAGCCTATGGTCGATGTAGCTATTTTCCGTCAAAATACCGAAGGTTTATACGGCGGTGTAGAGTGGTCTAATCCTCCACAAGAATTGCACGACCAATTTATGAAACACCCTCGATTTAAAGAAAACTTTGGTGCTACACCAAAAGAGGAGGTGTCCATTTCGACCCGTATTTTCACCAAAAAAGCGACAGAGCGTATATTAAGAGCTGCTTTTGAGCACGCCAAACAATATGGTTATAAATCGGTTACTTTGGCCGAAAAACCCAATGTCATTCGCGAAACTTCGGGCATGATGTACAAAATGGCCTTGCAAATGCAGAAAAACGATTATCCCGAAATCGAACTTTGGAACACCAACATCGATGCACAAATGATGTGGTTGACTAAAAATCCCGAAACTTATGGGGTAATTGTAGCGGGTAATATGTTCGGCGATATTGTTTCGGATGGTTTTGCTGGTTTAATTGGTGGATTAGGATTTGCTTGCTCGGCTCAAATGAACCCAGAAAGCGGTATTGCAGTATTCGAACCTACGCACGGCTCTGCTCCAAAATATGCCGACTACGATGTGTCGATTGTTAATCCCATTGCCATGGTCGAATCGGCTTGCATGATGCTCGACCACATTAAAGAATTCGAAATTTCGAAACGTATTCGCAAAGCGGTTACCGAAGTCATCAGCGAAGGCCAAGTTCAAACCTACGATATGAAGAAAATGACTGGTCGTGCCGATGTCATTTTTAAAGGTGCTGCCTCTACACAACAAATGGCCGATGCCATTATTGCTAAATTATAGGCAAGCACTATAAAAATCAAAAGCCTCGGGTCTATAGGATTCGAGGCTTTTTTGTGCGTGCTATTTGGAAGATTAACCCACTCCGTAATTAGTTATGTATTGATATTAAATCAAGTGCTTTTCAAACGATTGGTAAATTAGGTTAATTTTAAGCCGACTTGAAAATCAATTTAGCTAAACGCTTAATTATAAGTATATTATACTTGTTGTTTTTGCATTTTGGGGACTATTTTTGTTTTTCGGACAAAAGGTCTATGTTTAAAATTCAAATTATCGAGAATATCCTTTTGGTCTTTTGTTGGTCTGGTGCATAATTTAATGTAAAGTTGTTCATTTTTTCTCTCGTTTCTTTTTCCGAATACATCGCTGATGCTGCTTTGTAGAGCTTGTTACGGCTTATGTTTTCTTGGGTTTTGTAAAGTTCGTTGGCGGCTGAATTTTAGCATAGTCAACGCTCTGTTTCTAATTCGCTCGACGGGTGTAATAGCATGGCTGTTAATAATATTTGAGCTATTTCCGCAAGATTATCGTCTAATTTTGTGGCTTTTAAAATATCGTCCATTTCGAGCGTTTCGGAAGCATGTTTTACCAACCATTCGCCACCGATTTTTTCGATATACATTCAGCAAAGTAACGCATTAGAAATTTTACACGCTAATCTATGGGGGCTATTTTTGTAACTTGAAAATCTTTATATTATAGATTATGTGCACTTTAAGTGGAAGTAAAAAATTGAAATTTTTTTTATGTGATTAATTAGCTGCTAATTTGGAATTTATGTAAGTTAATTCCAATTTGAAGGATCTGGACCTTATTTTCAAGTTGGGTTAAGGTTTATGTCAATTACAATTATACAAATTTTTCGCATCTCTCTCATGGTTTCTGTCGTTTTAGAGTGGTGCATAACTATCGTGTTTACGTTAATTGCTTGAAACGTTATATTCAAAAATACATTTTTTAAGTAGTGAATTAATAATGTGTTTGTTGTTTCTTTCGCTTCGGGGTAGCAGAATGGGCATAGAAAATTCACTTAACCTTGCAGCAAATGAGCCATGACTATAGTTCTCACATTAGTTATGACTAATTAGTGGAGTTCTTTCAGTCTGAGCCTGATTAGTTGTGACAACGAAATAAGCGTTTGTTTTGCTGCTAGTTAGAAAAATAATAAACAGCTCGAAGACCTTAAATGTCAGAATTCTAATTATTCTTCATACTTTTGCAAACCTGAAAAGGATAAAAAAGTACATCTTTTCAATAAATCAATTTGTATAAACACGCATCAGACATAAAAAGATTAAAGATTAAA
>DYOK01000144.1:3170-6862 GCA_020720565.1 Acetofilamentum sp. | reverse complement strand
TACTTAAATAAGCCAAAGTTCTTTTATCAAATAAAGTTATGACATCTATAATCAAATATGTTTTTTGGATTCTGATTCCGTTTTCTTTGGCGGCACAAAAAGCCCATATCGAAGCCCGAATCGATACGAATCAAATACTAATTGGTGAGCAAACTTCGTTTCATGTCGAATTGAGCTACCCCAAAAACCAAAATTATCTTTTTCAAATACATAAAGACACCATTAATTCGTCTATCGAAATTGTTGACCTCAAGATCGACACCATTAAAACCGATTCGAGTTTAAATCAATTCCAGATCCACTACCACGTAACCTCGTTCGATAGTGGTTACTATGTAATTCCAGCTCAATGGCTAATTGCCAGCGATTCTGGCGATACTTTATTAAGCCAAATGGCTATTTTAGGCGTGGGAACTGTAGCTGTTGATACTTCGGAAGCAAAAATATTCGACATCAAAGCACCGTTCGAAATCGAAGTGAGTTTTCTAGAATGGCTTGAAGAAAACTATCCTTATATACTTGTCGGATTCATTACGATTGCTCTGCTTTTAGGGATATGGTACTATTTAACTAAACGTAAAAAGCGAGATGCACCTATTGCTAAAATTGTGATACCCAAAGAATCGGCTCATGTGCTTGCATTAAGACAACTCGAAGCCCTGAGGGAGAAAAAACTCTGGCAAAACGATTTATTCAAAGCGTATTACACCGAGCTAAGCGATATTGTTCGTAATTATATTTTAAATCGATTCCAAATCAATTCAATGGAAATGACCACCATTGAGACTATTTCGGCTTTAAATAATGCACAACAATTAAACCAAGATACCGAATTGATTCTTAAACAAGTACTAAGTACTTCCGATTTTGTAAAATTCGCCAAAGCTAAGCCCTTGGCTAACGAAAACGACTTGGCACTTAAAAACGCCATTGCATTTGTCGAGCAAAGCCGATTAATCGAATCCGAAACCATTTCGAAAAAGGAGGAGAGTAATGATTCCAATTGAGTTTGCACATCCCCATTTCTTTTATTTACTGGTATCGATTCCTATTTATTGGGCATGGTACATTTGGAAAAAGAATCAGCAAAACGCACAGGTTTATTGGTCTAGTTTAGATGCACTAAAACATACGCCAATAACGCTTAAAACACGTTTGAGAATTGTGCCGCATTTAGTACGAACTATAATTTTATCGTTAATTATAGTCATTCTGGCTCGGCCACAGTCTAGCGATGCTTGGAAAAATGTCGAAACGGAGGGTATCGATATCGTTATGGCGCTCGATATTTCGACCAGTATGTTGGCACAAGATTTAAAGCCAGACCGCCACAGAGCTTCAATTGTGGTGGGTAGCGAATTTATTAAAAACAGACCAAACGACCGTATTGGCTTGGTTGTTTTTGCTGGCGAAAGTTTTACCCAGTGCCCTATCACAACCGATCACGAGGTTTTAATCAATCAGCTCAAAAATGTTAAAACAGGCATTATCGAAGACGGAACAGCCATAGGAATGGGTTTGGCTAATGCCGTAAACCGACTAAAAGACAGCGAAGCCAAAAGTAAAATTGTAATTTTACTTACCGACGGCGAGAATAACCGCGGCGATATTGCACCGCTAACCGCGGCCGAAATAGCAGCAGAATATGGCATTAGAGTTTATACCATTGGCGTGGGAACAAAGGGGCAAGCACCGTATCCAATGGAAACTTTGTTTGGTACACAAACCCAAATGGTCGATGTCAATATTGACGAACCTACACTTAAAGAAATTTCGAAAATAAGTGGTGGGCAATATTTTAGAGCATTAGATAATAAGTCGTTGACCAACATCTACAAAGAAATTGAAACACTAGAAAAAACCAAAATTAAAGTCAGCGAATTTAGTAGTAAAAACGAAGAATATTTTTGGTTTGCTGTGTTAGCAGGCCTTTTAATTCTTTTCGAATTTATCCTTAGAAATACCTTTTTTAAATCCATTTTTTAAATTTTATGACTCAATTTCGATTCGAACATCCCGAAGCCTTATACTTTTTACTCATTATTCCTTTATTGAGTATCTGGTTTATTTGGATTGAATATAGCAAAAAACAAAAGATTAAACAGTTTGCCGAACTGCATCTTCTCGAAGCCATATTACCAAACCGAAGCACCTCTCGCCCACTGATAAAGTTTGTAGTTTGGGCATTGGCCATTTTCTTTTTTATAATAGGATTTGCTAACCCTCAAGTGGGTTCAAAATTGGAAAACGTCAAACGCAAAGGAATAGAAGTAATTGTTGCATTAGACGTATCGAATAGCATGATGGCCGAAGATATTAAACCCAACCGCCTCGAAAAGGCCAAAAGGACCATCTCGCAATTAATTGATAAACTACATGGCGACAAATTGGGTTTAATTGTTTTTGCAGGACAGGCCTATGTTCAGATGCCCACTACGACCGATTACAGTGCTGCAAAAATGTTTTTAAGTACCATTAACCCTGACATTGTACCCGTTCAAGGAACCGTATTAAGTGAAGCCATCGAATTAGCTATCGAAAGCTATACCGAGGAAAACGAGAAAAACAAAGTGTTGATCCTAATTTCTGATGGGGAAAATCACGACGACGAAGCCATACAAGCTGCTCAAGAAGCCACACAGAAAAATATAAAAATTTATACCGTGGGAATGGGACTCGATAAAGGCACCCCTATTCCTGTAGTCGATCCTGCGGGACACAAAGATTACCGTCGCGATAAAAACGGCGATATTGTAATTACCAAGCTTAACGATGTGATTCTGAAACAGATTGCATCTGCCGGACAAGGTAGTTATATTCCTGCATCAGCAATTAGCTCTTTAGTCGATGAATTTGCAAAAATGGACCAACAAGAATTCGAAAGCAAAGTTTTTTCAGATTACGAAGACCGACACCCCTACTTTTTTGCACTTTCTTTCATTTTACTATGGCTCGATTTACTATTATTAAATCGAAAAAACAAACGTTTGGCACAAATCAATTTATTCAATAATAATTTCATGATTCAGGCTAAAAAAAATAATAAGCCTTTAAATTAAGGGCTTCGGCCTAATTAATAATTTTATAACAGGCCGTATTCAAATTTGTAGTTAAAAAAATATGACTTAAAAACAAATTAACAAGACTCAGATGAACCGAATCAACACATTAAATATATCAGTGTATCCGATCAAATTAAACAAAAGATTGTATAGCTTTCTTTTATTTGTAGCCCTTGTTTCGATGAGCTATTCACAAGAAAAGAAGTTAATACGACAAGGAAATTCAGCTTATACTTCTGGCGAATTCGAAGCATCGGAATTAAAATACAGAAAAGCTCAAGAATTGCAACCCAAAAGCTTCGAAGCTGGATTCAATTTGGGCGATGCACTTTTCCGACAAAAAAAATTCGAAGAAGCTACCAAACAATTTGAATATTTGGCCCAACAAGAGAATAATAAAATTAACAAAGCCAAAGCATATCACAATCTTGGTAATAGCTATTTGCAACAACAAAAATATGAGGAAAGTGTTTCTGCATATAAAAATGCGTTGAGAAACAATCCAGACGATAAAGAGACAAGATACAACTTGGCATACGCTCAAAAAATGCTTAAAAATCAACAAGAACAGCAAAAACAAGATCAACAGAACAAAGACGAGCAAAACAAAGATCAGCAAAACAAAGACCA
>DYOK01000144.1:0-3070 GCA_020720565.1 Acetofilamentum sp. | reverse complement strand
CAGAACAAAGATCAGCAAAACAAAGACCAACAGAACAAAGACCAGCAGAATAAAGACCAACAAAAACAAGGCTCAGAGCAAATCCCTAAAGAGAAGGCCGATCAAATGCTAAAAGCACTTGAAAACGACGAAAAAGACTTGCAAAAAAAGATGAAAAAGCAACAAGTTAAAGGTCAAAAAAAGAAGATAGAGAAAGATTGGTAAGGTCTTCGACCTATTTATTATTTTGTAACTAAAATTAAACCAATATTTTAGCTTAATAAAATCCGACATTAAATTATACATAGACTATAATTATAAAAAAATGAGACAACTTACAATCTTAATTGTGGTTTTAATTTTCGGGGTCAAGCTACAGGCTCAGAACATATCATTTGTAGCAACTGCACCTAAGGTAGTAGCGGTGGGCGAGCGCTTTCAGTTAAACTATCAATTAAACAGCCAAGGCTCGCAATTTAGGGCTGGTAATATAGCCAATTTTCAAATTCTGGCAGGCCCCAGCACCTCAAACTCGAGCAATATTTCAATGGTCAATGGGCAAATGTCGCAAAGCATTACCCAAACCTACTCTTTTTATTTATTAGCAAATAAAGAAGGAAAATTTACAATTCCTGCAGCAAGTATTGTGGTTAACAAACAAACTTACAACTCGAACGCCATTACCATAGAAGTTGTGAAAGGCCATGCTGCAAATAACGCACAAAATAATCCGAATGGTTCACAAGAAAACAATACAACTCAAGTATCGGATGGTGATATCTACATGAGCCTATCAGCCAACAAAAAAGAAGTATATGTAGGTGAGCCCATCACCTTGACGATAAAGATTTATACCAGACTCGACTTAGCCGATTTGCAAGAACCTAAGTTTCCTGAGTATACAGACTTTTACGCTCAAGATGTCGAAATGCCTTCGAATATTCAGCTTGAACGCGAAAACGTGAATGGAACCATTTACCATTCGGCTACTTTGAAAAAAGTATTGTTATATCCACAAAAAGCTGGCGATTTAAAAATAAAATCGGCCGAAATAGACGCTATTGTCCGTAAGCAAGTGCAACAAAAAGGACGAAGAAGCATTTTTGACGACTTCTTTGGCGGTGGATATCAGAATATTAGATTGCCATTGAAATCGAATAGTTTAACCATTAAGGCCAAAGCCATTCCTGTGCAAAAACCAGAAGGTTTTTATGGGGCTGTAGGCGAATTTAGTGTTACTGCATCGGTCGATAAAAGCCAGATTAAAACCAACGATGCACTCACATATAAAATTGTAATTAATGGTAATGGAAATATTAAATTGGTCGAAGATCCTAAGCTTAATTTACCAAGCGATTTTGATGTTTGGGATCCCACTACAACCAACGATATCAAAAACACCCCAACAGGGACTAAGGGACACAAAACCTTCGAATATGTGATTCAACCAAGACATGCAGGCGAATTTGTGATACCGGAATTTGAATTTAGTTACTTCGACTTAAACAGCAAACAGTTTAAAACACTCAAAACAGAGGCTTTTAATATTACGGTTGCTCAGGGCGACAAATCGGCTGGTGGTAGCAATCAAATTCAATACAATAAAGAAGATGTAGCTTTTATCGGTAAAGATATTCGGTATTTAAAAACTGGAAATCTGCACATTGGAACGCCATCGACTATATGGGTGAAATCTAAAAAATTCTGGCTTATATTTGTTTTCGTTTTGAGCCTTTTTGGACTCGTTTTTTGGATGAAACGAAAGCAAATTATCGAATCGTCCGATGCTGTATTATCTAAAAACAGGAAAGCTAAAAAAGAGGCCATAAAACGACTTAAACAAGCTGGTAGACATCTAAAATTGGGCGAATCTGAAAAGTTTTACGAAGCGACAATAAAGGGAATAGAAGGCTATTTGAGCGATAAACTCAATTTACCTATTGCTGAGTTTAAACTCGAAACCGCTATTCAGGAGCTTAAAAACCGTCAACTTGCCGATTCAGAGATAACAGCCTTGCAGCAAGTAATTCAAGAGTGTGAATTGGCACGTTATGCACCTTCGCAAGCCTTATCAGATTTGAATCAAGTCTATTCGGAAAGTGTACGTCTAATTAGTGAATTCGAAAATCAAATTAAACGAAAAAAAATAAAGCCCTAAAATTGATCTAATTGTGTCATGAAATATTAATATACACAAGATTCAATATCACTTAACCAATAACTTACAACTTTAAACCACAATTTATATTTTGCAATGAAAACAATACTTACAATAAGCTTCGTTTTGGGGACAATATTTTGGGTTAACGCACAAAATTTTCAGCAACAAGCCGATAGTGCAGCACATTTCTTTAATCAAAAAGAATATCAAAAAGCCATTGATTTGTACACCGATATTCTTTCGAAAGGACAAGTTTCGGCTGAGCTGCATTACAATTTGGGCAATGCCTACTTTAAAGCTGGAAACTTACCTTTATCGATAGTGCAATACGAAAAAGCAGCAAAATTAGCCCCTGCCGACGAAGATATTAAGTTTAATTTACAATTGGCCAAAACGCAAACAGTCGACAAAGTTGATGTAGTACCCATTTTTTGGTTGGCACGATTAGAAAAGAAAATCATCAACTTACTCAGCACCAATCAATTGGCAGCAATCGGTCTAGTTTCGTTTTTACTTTCGCTAACTTTCTTGATGTGGTATTTCTTTTCGAATCAAATTTTGATAAAGAAACTAAGTTTTTGGACTGCCGGCATGCTTTTGCTTTTAAGCATGAGCAGTGTATGGGCATCGTACCGTGCACAACACGAGAATTATAGCCGACAATATGCAATTATTGTTAATCCAAGCATCAATATAAAAAGCTCCCCCGACGTAAATAGTACCAATCTTTTTGTTTTACATGCAGGAACTAAACTTGAAGTACTCGACCAAATTAACGAGTGGCTTAAAGTACGAATCGAAAATGGTAACACGGGTTGGATAAAAGAAAAAGATTTAATTAAAGTCTAAGATTTAATATAACAAACTCATTATAAGGTTACTGCACTTATTACTTGAATGCACCATATTCAATCAATCTAAAGCCTAGAA
>DYOK01000362.1 GCA_020720565.1 Acetofilamentum sp. | reverse complement strand
GAACATCGTATTCAATAAACTGATTAAATGTATAATTAGAATTAAACTCTAAAACCTAAGTACATGACAAAAAACATAAGTTATTAACAATCAACAAATTACGCTCATAAAGATTTGCATGTAACACTGATATTCAGTATCTTAGATAAATATTACCAAGTGTTAATCTATGAAGAATACCAGTGTTACTTACAAAAATACAGAATTAGTTTCGATTCTCAGTGGGCATTTCCCAGGTAAATTCAATTTGGCAAGGGTCAAATTTATTTCTCTGTTTATTACCGCTCTAATCAAGGTGCAATCAGTTAATTATGAGAAAATTGCATTAGCTTTCGATGCCTCAGTTAAACGCAGCTCATCTTTGAGGCGTATTCAAAGGTTTATAGCCTAATTTATTTTGCCCGACGACCAAATTCCACGCCTAATTTTTTCACTTTTGCCACATAAAACGAATTTAACATTATCTATCGATAGAACTAATTGGGATTTTGGGACAACTAAAATCAACATTTTTATGCTTAGTGTAGCATATTCTGGTGTTGCTTTTCCATTAATGTTCAGTCTATTACCAAAAAAAGGTAATAGTAACACCAAAGAACGAATAGAACTGATTGAACGATTTATAGCATTATTCGGTCAACAATCCATAAAGGATATTGTTGCAGATAGAGAGTTTGTAGGAGAAGAATGGACCAAATATTTGAATGATAAAGGCATCACATACTACATCAGAATTAGAAACAACTTCAAGGTATTTATACCTCACAAAAACGAATTGGTAAAGGCTTCATGGTTGTTTAATACTCACAAAACCAAGCAAATGAGATATTACGATAAAATTGTTCGGATAAATAACCAATCGTGCTATATCTCGGGTATGAAACTTAAAGATGGCGATTATCTGATTCTGATTAGCTACAAAAGACCTGAAAATTCACAACTGGAGTACGCCAAACGTTGGCAAATAGAGATGACGTTTAAGTCGCTAAAAACCAGCGGGTTCAACTTAGAAGACACGCACTTGACTGATTTAAATCGTATTGGAAAGCTGCTTTCGTTAATTACAATCGCCTTTGTCTGGGCTTACAAAGTTGGAATCTACGTTAACGACCACATTAAGCCAATCGTTATCAAATCGCACGGCAGAAGGGCTAAATCTTTGTTCAAATATGGATTGGAAATTATTGCACGTACCTTATTTAACGGACGTAATGAGCAAAATATCAATGTTCTAAATTTTTTGTCATGTACTTAGAGCCGAAATAACAAAAACTTGCAAGAAAAAAAGTTATTCAACAAAGCGAAAGCCG
>DYOK01000143.1 GCA_020720565.1 Acetofilamentum sp. | reverse complement strand
TTTATAATGCTTGAGTAAAATCACTATAAATAAGGATTGACTTTTAATTCTTTCCTCGTACATTTGCGATATGAAATCGGTAATAAAATACTTGTTTTTATTTGTAGTATGGGCGGCTGTACTTTTAAATACTTCCGGTCTATACATCGAACACCATATGTGCGAGCATTGTACCGATGGCACGTGTTCTGTTGACGAAGCTCCTATCGAGCCAAGTTGTTGTGGTGATGCTTGTACGCATCAAAGCACCTCTGTCGATAGCCAAGTTCACCACCATCACCAATGTAATTTGTCCGATATCGAGCATCACAAATCGAATCCCGATTGCACATGTTTTGTCGAATATTTCCAAGTTCCAGTCTTTTTCTCGAAAATAATTGAGCATCAAATAGAATTTGATAGTATCAACTTTTTATTCGAAACAAAAAATTGGATTATTACGCCCATTTATACCGCTCAAACTCATTCAATATGGCATGCACCACCCGATAATGTGCATGCGATTGAGCAAAAACATATTTTGTTTTGTAATTACAGATGTTAGCCTAAAAATTCTTTTTTAGACGATTCGAATTTTCCTTTCGAGTCGAGCTTAGTCATGTCATTATTTTAACAAAATATATCTACAAAATATGTATAAACTTTTTGGGGTAATTGCCTTATTTATGGGCGGTTCTCTCTATTCTCAAAATATAAAAGGGTGGGTTTTCGAAACTGTAAACGGACAAGAAACCCCACTTCCGCAAGTCAATGTTTACTGGAGCGGTACCACCACTGGCACCAGTTCCGACACACAAGGTCAATTTACGATTGAGCCCAATGTCCATACCAATCTATTGGTTTTTTCGTACGTGGGCTACACGCCCGACACCATAAAGGTAGCACTCAATCAACGCGTTGAGCTTGAACTAAAAACCGCGAATGTACTGAATGAGGTCGAAGTAAGCGAACGTCAATCGTCGCAAGTGATACAACGTAAAGACCCGGTATTGACTCAGAACCTGACGGGTGAAACTTTTCATCGTGCCGCATGTTGTAATTTATCGGAAAGTTTCGAAACCAACGCCACTGTCGATGTGGGTTATGCCGATGCCGTCACAGGAGCCAAACAGATTAAAATGTTGGGACTCGATGGCAAATATGTTCAATTGCAAGTCGAAAATTTACCCTTGTTTTCGGGTCTGGCTTCCTCGTACGGACTCATGTACATTCCTGGTCCATGGATGGAAAGCATTCAAATATCGAAAGGTTCTGCTTCGGTTAAAAACGGATACCGTTCTATTACCGGTCAAATAAATTCGGAATTTAAAAAGCCGAACAAAAGCGACCGACTGTTTTTAAATATTGTCGGAAACGATGCCTTAGGTTGGGAAGCCAATGCTACATCAGCAATTAAATTAAGTCCTAAATGGAGTACCCTTTTGGCCGGACATGTGCATAGTAATCAACAAAAAATGGACAACAACCATGATGGTTTTGTTGACGAACCCATGATTAATCGGTTTCAACTCATGAATCGATGGCGATATCAGGGGGTCAATTTAGGTGCTCAATTCGGCATTCTCGCATTGTCCGAAGACCGAATAGGTGGGCAAACTGCCTACCAGCCGAGCACAGAGCAATTACCCGACACCCATTATGGCATCGAAATTCGCACCAAACGAATCGAAGGTTTTTGGAAAGGCGGGTATATTCTCCCTTCGAATCCCGATTTTTCGATTGCCATGCTCAACCACGCAGCGTACCACCGGCACGAGTCGATTTATGGTTTAAAAACATTCGATGCTACAGAACACAGCCTTTTTTCGCAACTTTTGTTCGAAGGCACATTGTGGAATCGTAATCACCGATTTGCAACAGGCATTCAATATCAATATCAAAACTTTGATTATGAACTCAATCAGCATTTGATGGGTCTCGAAGAACAAATTCCAGGTGCACATATCGAGTACACCTATTCTACAGGTCATGTTTTTACATTGTTGATGGGTGCACGGGTCGACTACAGCAGTCGCTACGGACTTTTTGCAACGCCAAGAATTCATGCCAAATGGCATTGGAACGAGCAGCATACCGTCAGAGTTTCGGCCGGAAAAGGATACCGAACCGCACATTTGCTCATCGAAAATTCGTATTTATTGGCCAACGGAGCTACGCTGGTTTGGGACACATTGCCTTCGCGAGAAGAAGCTTGGAACGCTGGATTGAGTTACATTTACGAGTTTAAATTATTTGGACGAAATTCAACTTTAATGCTCGATTATTACCGAACCGATTTCGATAAACAGCTAATTATCGACCGAGAAAGCCAAGGTATTATTTCGATTTACAATTTAGCTGGTCGTTCATTTTCGAATGCCTATCAAATTGAATATCAGAGCGAACCTATTAAACGACTCGATGTAACGCTTGCATTCCGATATACCGATGTGCGTACCGATTTTAAGGGCGATTTGCTCGAAGTGCCACTGGTCAACCGTTACAAAGGCTTAATTGCACTGTCATATGCGACCAATCTGAAAAAATGGCAGTTCGACCTCAATATACAATGGAATGGCAATGGACGTTTGCCCGGATATAGAGATATTGGCACACAAGAGTTTCCCAATTTTTGGACGGCCAATTTTCAAATATCTAAATTCTATCGAAAATGGAGTATCTATGCTGGAGTCGAAAATCTAACTGGATATGTGCAAGAAAACCCCATTCTATCGGCAGATCAACCATTTTCGCAATCCTTCGACGCTTCGCAAATCTGGGGGCCCGTACATGGGCGGAAATTCTATTTGGGTGCAAGATTTAATATTGCAGCAAAGTAGATAGTTAAAGTATTAAGAATTAATGATTAAGGATTTTGAAATTACTTCAACTTTTAACTTAAAAACAAATAAACATGAAATCAATACTTATTATTTTAGCCGTGGTAGTGAGCACAAACTTAAATGTGCTTGCTCAAACCGACAAATCTTCAAAGACAATAGAAACAGTTGTTTTTAACGTCAACACCCATTGTCAATCTTGTAAAGCCAAAATTGAACACCATATGACTTTTGAGAAAGGTGTAAAATCTGTTATTGCCGATATCGAAACACAAACCGTTACCCTATCGTTCCGTACCGATAAAAACACAGTTGAAGGGCTCAAAAAAGCTTTAGAATCATTAGATTACAAAGTCAGTTTGGTTCAGCCAGAGAAAAAGAAATCAAGCTCGGAATCGTAACACATTGCCGCAAAGTGGTTAAAATTTGTTAATTTCCGACCCCCAACACAATTCGGCACCATACTTGCAAGTTATATGCACAGTAGTAGTTAGTAGTTTTTCATAGCATTTCAAAGGGAGGCGTTCGTCTCCCTTTGATTATTTAATGCAGTTTGCAAACTTAATATTTCGTTGAAACGAAGAAGTAAAGAAAAGAGAGGTAGTCGTAATGGATTGCTTCGGGCAAAACCCTCGCAATGAGGCAAAAGAAAAGCAGTACGAGTATTTTAGAGATAGCTTAACATTCCCGTCATTACGAACCGAAGGCGAAGCAATCCAGCAAAACAACACCATAAATGTCCATTACACCTATATTCGAATCAAAAAATTAGTACTTTTACGCCCAAATAAGCCCATATTTATTTCATGGGTTATTTTAAAACACAAAACAGTATTTACAATAACCATAAAAACAGGTCGACGACCTAAAAACGAAGATTGTCATGGGAAAAACCTTTGTTGAAAAAGTTCTTGGTGCCGAAGTAGGTGCCATCGTATTTAGTAAACCCGATTTGGTGTTGACACACGACAATACCACGAGTATTAAAAGTACTTTCGAAAAAATGGGCGGCATCAAAGTAGCCGACCCCAATCAATTGCTGATTGTATTAGACCACAATGCACCACCCACATCGGCCAAACTAGCCACACAATATCAACAAGTTAGAGATATTGTAAAAGAGCAAGGTGTCGAAAAATTCTACGACGCAGGCAAAGGTATTTGTCATCAAATTATGTCGTACCATGCACAGCCTGGGATGGTAATTGTGGGCAGTGATAGTCATACATGTACAGCTGGGGCATTTAACGCACTGGCCGCTGGTATCGACCGCACAGAAGCCGCTGGTTTATGGAAACGTGGCGAAACATGGTTTAGAGTGCCCGAATCGCTCAAAGTTGTGCTCACCGGACAACTTAAAACTGGTGTATTTGCCAAAGACATTTCGCTTTGGATTATTGGAATGATTGGTTCTGATGGTGCCAATTACATGTCGATAGAATATCATGGCTCGGGCGTAAAAACGTTGAACATTGCAGACCGAATGACCTTGGCCAATTTAGCCTCCGAGATGGGAGCAAAAAATGCAGTTTTCCCTCCAGACGAGGTTTTGACAGCATATTTTAATGGTAAACTACCCCACCACCCTGTTTGGGCCGACGAAGATGCCCATTACGAGAAAACCATTTATATCAATTTAGACGAATTATTTCCAGTAGTGGCCGCCCCTCATCACGTCGACAATGTAAAAGCTTTGTCGGAGGTTCAAGGCACAACGGTGCACGAAGGTCTCATTGGCACATGTACCAACGGCCGTATCGAAGATTTACGAGAAGCTGCGGCAGTACTCAAAGGCAAAACCATCAAAGATGGATTCCAACTCCTTGTAACACCAGCCTCGAAAGAGATTTACCAACAAGCTATGCACGAAGGTTTAATTGAAATCTTTATGGACGCAGGGGCTAATATTTTATCCCCATCATGTGGACCTTGTTTAGGCACTGGGCAAGGCATTCCTGCTGACGGACATACTGTGATTTCGACAGCCAATCGCAATTTTAAGGGCCGAATGGGCAATCCAAATTCTCAAATCTATTTGGCTTCTCCTGCTGCAGTGGCTGCTTCGGCACTTACAGGCGTTATTACCGACCCTAGAGGACTTAAAGCTAACGATGTGTATCCTTATCAAAAACAGCAAACTAATACCATTGAAATTGCCGAATCTGACAACAGAAAATCGGGCGATGTATGGAATTATGCCGATGCCGACAATTTGAATACCGATCAAATGTTTGCAGGAAACTTAACCTATTCGGTACAAAGCTCCGACGGCGAAGCCATACTCCCCCATTTATTTGCTGGTTTCGACAAAGCTTTTGCTTCGAAATTACAGTCGAACGATATTTTGATAGCTGGCGATAATTTCGGTTGTGGCAGTTCGAGGGAACACCCTGCTGTTGGGCTCGCACATGCCGGTGTAAAAGCCGTAATTGTGAAATCGACCAATCGAATTTTTTATCGTTCGTGCATCAACCAAGGATTGGCTTTAATTGTAAATCCAGAAATAGTTAACCACTACAAACAAGGCGACAAAGTAGTGATAATGTTCGAAAAAGGACAAATCAATATCAACGATAAAACATTTAGTTTTGCACCTCTACCAGAGAAATTAATGAAGATTATCGAGAAAAAAGGTTTGGTTAATTGGATAAAATCAGAATAGTTTTTAAAACAACTCAACCTTGAAAAAGCGACTGCATATATTTGTAGTCGTTTTCTTCTTTTAAAAAAAGTGTTCGAATAGTAAATTCTTATAATTTTATACTGCGACATACTGCATCAAATTTTACATTAATTTTGTTAGATATACAAACCCAGAACTTTATGAAAACAAATCTATTACTTGCTTTTATTTTGTGTTCTTACGCTTTGTCTGTTTATTCGCAAAGCGAGAAAGACACTTCGACATATTACTTATGGAACGTTAAAGGAGCCGAAGTAGGGCCCTATGGTAGTATTAAGTTAGCTGCAGGCGCATCGACCACTGGTGTTTTTGGTGTTGGAGATAATGCATCGCGATTTGGGTTAAAAGGCCGCACGGCCATTAACAAGAACAAAACATTTTTTGTGGTTGTTAAGGTCGAAATAGGTGCAAATCTGGTGAATCGAAACGATTACGTTATGTTTAGCAACGACCCAGGAGCACCTGTAGGAAGCGTCGAAAAGAATCTATTTTCAAGAATAGGATACGTTGGAATAAGCACACCTTACGGAGAGTTAGTTTTTGGTAAAAACTGGGGTGTACACTACACCGAAGCGGTTTTCTTGTCAGATAATGGCAACCACTGGAGTGGTGATGCACTTGGTGCTTGGAATGCGGGTACCGATGGGGGGCAAAGTGGGACTGGGCGTGCCGAAGATGTGCTACAATATCGTGTCAATGTGAAAAATTTGTATTTTGGTGCACAAGTTCAGATGCGCGGACGAAACGATAAACAAAACCCTTTTGCCGACACTTACGGATTTGCAGCCCGGTACGAGCTAAAACGACTCAAATTTTCGGCTTCGTTTAACCAAGTTCTCGACGGCGTTGATACACCCGATGTGTATCAGACCAAAATAAACGACCGTATTGGTGCATTGGGGATAGCATACGAGTTCGACCGTTTTTATGTTGCTGCTGTTGGAACTCGTTTTATAAACCACGAGCGTGATAATTTGGGTGCCTATTATTCTGGCACAGGGTTAGAAGTTCACACCACATTTTACATAACCAGAAACAAGCAATGGGCGTTACAAGCTAATTACGATTTAATGGTTCCCGATTCCGAAGCCTCGAAAAATTATATTTTGTCGTATTGGGCTGGCGAAGTAGTTTATCATTTTGCCAAAGAATCGGTTATTTTTCTGAGTTTTAAAATTGACGAAAGCAAATCGGTTGATAACATTAGAACAGATGCCAATGTTTTTGTTTTGGGTATCAATTATTCGTTTGGATATTAAAACCAAAACACCTTCTAATGGCTGATATAAAACGATTACTCACTGTTGATAATTGTATTTGTGTTCGTGATTGCTTCGCAATGCTATTTCCCATTTTCTGCATTAAAATTTATTCACATAGTGCCCACTATATAAAGAAA
>DYOK01000142.1 GCA_020720565.1 Acetofilamentum sp. | reverse complement strand
ACCTTTTCAAAAGTTTGGAACTTTTGAAAAGGTCTTATTAATTCTTAAAGCCCTAATCAGTTTTGAGAATTAATATTAATTTTGCATCGATATGTCAAAAAAGGAATAACGTTTGGGCTCGTATGACAATTAACGATAAATGGCTTAAAGCCTCGGTACTCGGAACCACTTGGGCTGCATCCGAAATTGTATTTGGAAGCTTTTTGCACAATCTTAGAATTCCATTCAGCGGTAATTTTCTAACCGCCATTGGTTTAATTATCTTAATATCTGCCGCTTACAAATGGAAGGAATCTGGCATTTTTTGGCGTGCTGGTATTATTTGTGGATTGATGAAAACGCTCTCGCCAAGTGCTGTTATTTTTGGTCCAATGGTAGCCATTCTATCCGAAGCACTTCTTTTAGAACTTTCGGTATTTATTTTGGGTCGGAATGTATTTGGTTTTTTGCTGGGTTCGGTCTTAGCCATGACCTGGGTTTTGGCTCAAAGGGTGCTTAATTACATCCTTTTTTATGGTACCGATATTGTCGATATCTATGCCAATCTGATGAAAATGCTTGAGAAAAACCTGCACATCGAAACCGATTTAGTGTGGTGGCCCATCGTGGCATTTTTAATCATTCACATTGTGTTTGGACTTGTTGCAGGCATCATTGGCATACAAGCCGGACGAAGTTTAAATAGTCCGAGTGAAATCGCTCGTTTTCAGAATCAAAATTATAAAATGAAGCCTAAAGCTAAAAGCGATATTTTTAAATACAGTTTGATATGGCTTTGGTCTAACATCGTTATTTTAATCGGCAGTTTGTTCATTATCGGTAATTCGCCCATTTGGGTATGGGTGCTTTGGGTTCTAGCTGTTATTGTGGTTTGGACCATACGATATCAATCGGCCTTGCGACAATTATCAAAACCAAAATTTTGGATATTTTTTGTGAGCATTACCATGCTGGCTGCATTTGTGTTTTCGTCGATGCAAACTGGCCCTAATGCTTTAATGAATGGTTTAATTACAGGTGTTCAAATGAATTTTAGAGCCGCAATAGTTATTATTGGCTTTTCGGTTCTCGGAAAAGAGTTGTATAACCCTAAGGTGGTTCTATTTTTTCAAAAATCGTCATTCAAACAACTACACCTAGCATTAGAGCTATCGTTCCAGTCGGTGCCATCGGTCATATCGGGATTACCTGGCGTAAAAGTTTTTTTAAAACAACCTGTATTAGTTATTCGGTATCTAATCGACAAGGCCGAAAAACAACTCCGTCTATATCAAAACAATACCCCTGTTTTTGTAATTACTGGACATATTGGTCAAGGTAAAACGCAATTTATTACCAATTTAATACCCCTTTTAGCCGACCATCAGATTCCTGTTAGTGGTTTTTATTGCAAACGATTGATGCAAAATTCAGAAACCATTGGCTACGATTTAGTTGACTTGACAAACCAAAATTCCTTTCCTTTTTTGACCACAACACCCAACAATTTGCTCGATAAAATTGGAAAATACAGCATTATTCCCGAAGCTTTGGAACAAGCCCAATCCATTATCGACAACTTACCACAAACCAAGCATACACGTTTGGTAATAATTGACGAGGTTGGAAAATTGGAATTAAAAGGCCAAGGGTGGCATTCCATAATAAATCAAATTTTTGATTCGAAACAGCCGCTTTTAATATCAGTGAGAAGGGATTTTCTGAACGATGTTTTACACCATTGGAATATCGAAAATGCGATTATTATTGATGTTGAATCGACCCATGTTCAAAACGCGGCTGAACAAATTGCACAGACAATTGGCTCAAAGTAAGGTCTTCGACCTATTTATACCAAAAACACATTGAAGGTTCAAAAAAGAATATATATAATTCAATATCCTATTTGAGTAAGCTATAAGTTTGACAAATAGCAAGTTGCAAAATGAACAAATAGGTCGAAGACCTTAATACGCCAATGTTTTGGGCAGAAAATAAATCCATTGGCCATTTTCAACTGCTTTGTTCACAATTAAAGTGCTTAATTCTATAGTTTTACGTTGTTTTCCATTGACAATGGTCATGCGATTGGTATTGGCTTCGAATTCGAGCATCGTTTTGCCTCGTTTAACTATCAATTTATCTTTACTTGTGCTCACTATTTCCTGACTGGTAAACACATCCGAGGCCGCTTGATAATACATTTGACGTACAGCTACATAATTGGGGTCGACCAACTCGGCCAAATAATCGCCTACCTGATTGTTTTCAACTATGCCCCCAATTTTTTTGATGCCATTCGGTGCATACACCCCTAAAAACACATCTTCAGCCGTATGTCCATTGGTGGTCCAGCCAATAAAATGCGAATCGCTATATCTTCGGCCCAACCAAAACGATAAGCTGTCTTCGGCATAGGCTTGGGTTCTGACTTGCTGAATCGACTCGATATCTTGAGCATTCAAGTCCAGATTATACAAAGCTTTTATACTATCGACCGAGGCATATTGAATGTCTTTTACGATGTTTGTTGCCAATTTTGACGATGAGCACTTGACCTGTTTAAGCGGTTCGATAATCAGACTGGGAATATGCACATAGTCGTACTTATTCGGATTTTTAACTACCGATAACATGTTGCTTTGTGCATTTCCTAAAGTTATCCCCCCGTTACCATGGTCGGGTATCACCACTACAACTGTTTCGGAATTGCTTTGGGCAAATTTTAAAGCCACTGCCACCGCTTTATCGAATTCGGCAAACTCGGTCACTGCCGCATAAGGGTCGTTACTGTGGCAAGCCCAATCGATATGGCTGCCTTCGACCATTAAAAAGAATCCATTGGGATTGTTTTTTAGAATGTCAATCGCCTTTTGTGTGGTTTCGGATAAGGACGGTTCGCTTTCGGTTCTGTCGCATTCGAACGATTTGGCGGTACCATCGCCCAAATAATTCGAAAATAAACCCCAAACTGGGGCATTGAGCAGGCTATTGGTAGAAATTTTATCGAAATCGTTTCTGTTGGTCACCAATTGGATATGTTTAAGTTCGAGATGAGCTTGCAATTGATATTTTTCTACTAAGCTATTTCCTCCCGAAAAAAGCACATCGGGCGAATTATACACAAATTGTTTGCTCAATGTTTCGTAATCACGACGGCTCTCGTTATGACATACAAAATCGGCTGGTGTGGCATGTGGAAATTCGCAAGTCACGACAATTCCGGTCGATTTATTTTGCATGCGAGCCATTTCGAAAACCGATAAATGCGGCACACCAGCACTATCGACACCAATGCTTTTTTTGCTCGATTTTACTCCGGTAGCATATGCAGTGGAAGTAGGTGCCGAATCGGGGAATCGTTGGTCGATATTGTATGTTTTTACCATTCCACATACCAGCGAATCGACAGCCAGTGGCTTATTGTTGTTGAACCAACGGGTCAAAGTCAGCACATCGGTCGAAGTGCCATCGGGTATCATCACAATAACATTTTTTACTTTCGATTGTTGTGCAATGGCTTGGGTTGTGAGAACCATGGCCAAAAGCAATCCTTGGATTGAAATCAATTTCATATGATAACTGATATTTTATTTTGAATGGGAACAAAGATAATGGGAATTAGTTAGTTGATGTCGTATTAAAGTTTAAGCTAACAAGAATTTTATGTAAATTGTTTATGGATTGTATTACCGATATGCTTTCAGGATAACAGCAAATAAAAAAAACTAACGCTTACCTTGTATAAATTAAAAAATAGTCTAAATTAGACGTTTCAATTTTTCAATTAATACATATACTCATAACACTCTGTTTATCTGTTACTTGAATATTATCAAACTTAACTGTAACTTGAATCTGTATCCAGTATTTTAATCACACAAGAGTCGATATAATCGAGTTCGGCATCACCATATTGAAAAAGCAAGTTTGATTTTTCAGTTTTTTTTCGCCACTGATATCAGTCCTATAAACATAAAATTTAAAGTAATAATCGGTCGAAGACCATCAAAACAAACCTCTTTACAATTAATCATTTTAATTATGACAACAAAGTATCTGAAACCCATCATCACCGGCTTTGCGATTTTAGCAAGTATTTCATTTTCGCGTGCTCAAAGCTCCGAAAATCCCTTGAAAGTCAGTAAAATTATTCTCGACAATGGCTTTACCGTGTATCTGAACGAAGACCACAGCGAACCCAAAGTGTATGGCCGGGTAGTGGTTAAGGCCGGAAGTAAAAACGATCCTACCGATGCCACCGGTATTGCCCATTATTTTGAGCACATCATGTTTAAAGGCACCGACAAAATCGGAACAATCGACTATGCCTCCGAAAAAGTTTTTCTCGATTCCATAGTTATGATGTACGATCAATTGGGTGCCACAACCGACAAAAAAGAACGTGAAAAAATTCAAATTAAAATAAACGATTTATCGATAAAAGCATCGGCTTTTGCCATCCCGAACGAAACCGATAAACTTCTCAAAAAGTATGGCTCAACCGAGCTAAACGCCTATACGTCTTACGAACAAACCGTTTACCACAATACTTTTCCGCCTCAGCAAATCGAACGCTGGTTAGAGATCTACTACGAGCGTTTTCGAAACCCCGTTTTTCGTTTGTTCCAAAGCGAATTAGAAACGGTTTACGAAGAACAAAATATGTATGCCGACATGATGGGATACGATTTTCAAGTCGATATGATGAAAAAAATCTTTCAGAAGCATCCCTATGGTCAAGAGCAAGTTATTGGACGAGTGGAACATTTAAAAAATCCATCGTTGTCGAAAATGGCAAAATTCTTTCAAGATTACTACGTGGCTAATAACATGGCGCTGATTCTAACCGGCGATTTCGAAACCGAAAAAGTGATGCCAATGATTAAAGCTAAGTTTGGACAGTTACCCCAAGGTAATGTGCCCGCATTCGACAAAGAAAAATACAAAGAAGCCCCATACAAAGGACGAGAATTTCACAAAGTTAACCTATTGCCCATCCGAATCGGTTTTATTGCCTACAGAGGCGTACCCAACCGTCATGCCGACGAAAATGCTTTAGATTTGATGGCCAATATACTTTCGAATAATGCCGGTACGGGTCTGCTCGACAAACTCAAAGAACAAAACGAAGTCATGGAAATTGGCAGCGAGGTGATGCAATTTAACGACGAAGGCGTGATTGCCGTTTATATGATGCCCAAAGTAATTGGTGGCAAATCGTTAAATGAGCTTGAGCTGATTGTGATGCAAAAAATCGACTCCTTAAAACAAGGCTTTTTCGACGAAGATCTAATTAGCTCCCTAAAATTATCGCACAAAAAAGACAATGTCGAATACACAGAAAATGCCCGATACAGAGCAAGCATAATCGAAGATGCGTTTGTGTCGGGATTCGAATGGCAAGATGTTCTGGACGATGCAGCTAACTACGATAAACTGACCAAAGCCGATGTGATACGCGTGGCCAATCAATATTTAGGTGAAAACAGACTGGTGTATTTTAACGGGCCCGGTTTGCCCAAAAAAGGCGAAAAAGTAAAAAAGCCCCCATTTAAAGCTATTCCGTCTGCCAATTCCGACCGCGAATCGGAATATGCCAAATCGCTCGAAAACATCCCGACGGTTGTTCCCACACCACAATTTACCGATTTTAAAACCGACTTTGCTGTAAACGATATTCGTAACAAAGTCAAATTATTTTCAAGCCAAAATCAAGTTAACGACATTTTTAGCTTAAACATCAGCTTTGGCGTCGGCACCGACACCGACAAGCTGCTCGACCCCGCTGCCGATTTGCTAAAAGAACTGGCCACAGACTCGATGAGCTTGCAGCAAATTAGAAAAGCGTTTCAGAAAATTGGTACCGAATATTACGCTTACGCCAATAATTCAAACTTTACCATTTACATGAGTGGTTTCGACCAAAATCTCGAAGAATCGGTACGCTTACTTTCCGAAGTGCTTTTGCGAACCAAAGCCGATCAAAAGCAAATCGATAAGTTGATTCAAAACATCAAACAAGAAGAAAAATTGGCCAAAGACGACCAAAATGCCATGGACGATGCACTTTACAATTATGTGTTCTACGGCCCCAAATCGCCTTACCTCGACCGACTTGTTGCAAAAGACATTGCCAAACTTACCACAGAGCAATTGTTAAGCTCGCTAAAACAAGTTTTAAATTACGAAACCAACGTGTATTATGTGGGGACACTAACACCGGAGGTGGTTGCTCAGGCCATGAACAAATACTTCCCATTTGCAGCCGAATTAAAAGATAAAGACCAACGCATTAAACACATACAGCCCTATTCCGAAAACTTGGTTTTTGTTTGCGACAATAAAAAAGCCATTCAGTCTGCCATTAATCTTTACGTTCCGGGCGAAAAAACAAGTCGTACCGAGAAAATTCAAGCCTCACTTTTTAACGATTATTTTGGCAGAGGTATGAGTTCGATTGTGTTCCAGGAAATTCGAGAGTTCCGCTCGTTGGCATATGGCGCTTCGGCTTATTACAACTCATATTCGAACAAGTACCCCGACGAAAAAGGCTATTTATTTGGGTTTATGAATACCCAATCCGACAAAACAAACGATGCCATTCAAGCTTTAGATTCGATAATAAGTTTTATGCCCGAAAAGCCTGAACGTTTAGACATCATCAAACAGTCCAACCGAGAATCCGTAAACTCGGGCAAACCCAACTTTAGATGGCTGCCGTACAGTGCCGCCTATTGGTTAGAAGAAGGTTATACCGAAGACCCCCGAAAAACCAATTACGAGTACTTTCAGAAAGCAGAATTTACAGATATCACCGCTTTTTACAAAAAATTTGTGTCGGGTAAAAATACCGTTTACATCATAACCGGAAATACCAAAAACATCGACCTAAAAAAATTAGAAACTTTCGGAACCCTTAAAAAGGTGAATATAAAAGATATTAGAAGGTACTAA
>DYOK01000141.1 GCA_020720565.1 Acetofilamentum sp. | reverse complement strand
TTAATACCAAAAACATCTTCAAATAATCGATATAAAATGCGTTAATTTCCATTTTTCAGCATTCGTAAATAAAAAATCCCAACTTTTGGGGATTGATTGCCTAATTTGAGCTTGTACTTTTGTATCGTTCTTATTTACGTTATATGGTATGGAAAAAATAACTAGACATGGCAAAGTATTTATTTGTAATCAATGCGACGCTATTCATATTGAATTCAAAAATTTGAATTTTAACTTTTCGCAATCCCAATACGATAGTTTTGCGAACTATCTTTCAAAAATTGATGGAGAATCGTGGGAGCGAAAAAATAAAGACTCTAAATTCAATCGAAAGATTATCATTCCACTTGGTAATAGTGGAGTCAATATGTTGTTGTCAAACGACGAACTGCTCGAGCTTAGAGCCCTATTATCCATTAGCAAAATTGCAATGACAACAAAAAAAACCATCATAGGTCCTTTTACTTTTCTGTGCTATTACAATTAATTTTATCAAATTATGAAACTGATTCAACTCTCTCAACAAAGTCAATCGATTCGCTATTTTGGAGTAGGACAACTTAATCTAATAAAAGAAGATTGGTGTGTTCAAAAAATAACCAAACGCAAACCGTTACACTCAATAATGTTTGTTGAACCGAGAACTGAAAACCTCAACAGAACGCATTGATGGGCTCAGATTTAACAAATTAAACAGCTCTTGATGCTATTTTCAATTATATAAATTTATCTTTAGGCAAGTTTTTCCTGATGAAAAAAACACCTTTTATTGGCATATTTTCTTTTCTAATTGTTCTTTTGACCATGCCGTTAGGTCATGCAGGAATGATTTTGATGGAACGCAGCTTTGGCATTGAACATATTTTTTCGGCTGCGTTCTTTTTAGGAGTACTCGGTTTGATTCTTTTATTATGGGGTATATTTTCGGGTAAAGAAATAACTGCCACATTGTTGGGCCTTTTTGCGGGCTTATTGGTTTGGACGGGATGGATTGAGTTTGCATTTGTGTATTATGCCAAACGCTACCAAGTTGCACCACTCATGGATGGAACAGAAAT
Source organism: Acetofilamentum sp. (assembly GCA_020720565.1). Classification (GTDB taxonomy): domain Bacteria; phylum Bacteroidota; class Bacteroidia; order Bacteroidales; family JAFGXI01; genus JAFGXI01. Next base: position 5,883 of record DYOK01000141.1, on the reverse strand, counting down.
TGCAACCAAACCTGAGTATCTGATAATGCCATCAACAGTTGGTTTTTGGGTGATTTTTATGTTGTACTATTTGTTTGGAAGCAAATCGGGTTGTCAATTTTTCAATTGGTTTCAACAAAAGCTAAAAATCAAAGACAACATAGTCATTCAGCCAGGAAAACGGAACGTGGCCTTGACTACCTTCATGGAGTTAATCATGTTGTTATGGACCTTTTATTTGGTATTGCTTTTTTCTTATGATCAGAGGTTTGCTGGCGATCGGCATTGGTTGACCTATTTTGTGGCATTTGGTTCATTATTTTGGTCTCTAATATTGATATTTAAACTGGTAAAAATAAAATCGTTGAGTTATGCCATTCGATATGCAATTCCTACAGTTATAATTTTTTGGAATTTTGTAGAAATTGTCGGTCGTTGGAATCTGTTTCATGAAATATGGATTGAACCAACACATTACAGTATTGAGATAGGCATCATGTTTGCCATTTTCTTAATAATTGGCATTTTAATGATTTTCCCAAAAAATAAGGTTTCGAAATAAGCCAAATGTTATAAAGCATAATTATACCTAATGTTATGACAAATCTCATCCAATTTGCAATTAATGAAACTATATAATTTTATATCTTTGTAATATGAAATCCAATTGGCATCATAAGTTTTTTGTATTGGTCATTGTCCTTTTTGGATGGGTGGTGATCGAAGACTTGGTCAATATGCACTTAAAGTTAATCTTTAAGATGGATTTACAAGCTCAACAACCGCTTTTGCTCAAAATCAAAAAATCGGACAGAAAAGATTTTGTTTACGATCAAGACTATGGCTTGCATATCGGCCTTGCTTCTGAAATATCAAAAAATACTAAAAACATTTTGGATTACAAGATTTGGTTTTTTGCTCAAATCGTTGAACCCAAATATCAATTAGAACCAGGTTCTAATTTGCAATTAAGAGGCCCTCCTGTGTCTTAAAAAGCCTTATCGAATTAACTTACATTCTCGCATTCTGCATTGGCAATCTTTTTGGTTTTGCCAATCGCAAAATTTATAAATGCAGTGCTAGTTATTCTAAAAAGGGCTAAACTATTCAATTAAAAATTTTTAATAGGTCCAAGACCTAAATTCAGAAACTGAATCCATATGTCTATTATGTGGGTTCGTAATTAACATTTCACATGAAAAAATCTTTATTATCTTTATTGTTTTTAGGCACTTATGCCATATTAAACGCCCAAATTAGCGATGCTCAAAGTGGTGCCACAAGAACCGTAACTACTGGAGCGTCATACGCCAACGAAGTGTTTTATCATTTCGATAATGGTTCGGTTAAAACTGTAGCCCGCAACACTTGGGATATCGCTTTTATTACCGATCAAATGGAAATCAGCATCTTGGCCAACAACGGAAATGGCATTAATGTGTATACTTATCCCGATGGCTCTATTGCAAACTGGGACGAAACGCTCGACATTACTAATGTTTCGACATGGCCTAAAATGTATAACTCATATGCCACATGGTTTGTAGGGGCTTTGGTTACCAATGCAATTCCAGGGGATCAATTGGACTATGGTTGGGGTACATACAATACGGGTAATCACACCATTTCCGGTGACAGTATTTTTATTGTCAAACTAAGCGATGCCACATACCGCAAATTGGCTATTGTGCAAAAGAATGCCGTTGAAAACACTTGGACGTTTAAATATGCAAATTTAGATGGCACCAACGAACAACAAGTTAATTTTGATGCTGATGATTACAGCAGCTTTAATTTTATACACTATTCGATTCTTAATCAGGCCATTGTCGAACAAGAAGCCCCTGCTACCGATTGGCAATTGTTGTTTACTAAATATTACGACACCTCAATACCTTACAATGTGGCCGGTGTTTTAACCTCGCCTAATGTATCTGTGCAAGAAGTTCGTCAGTCGAATCTCGACCAAAGTACATTTACCGCTTACAACGATCAAGCTTTTACCGATGTCATCAACACCATTGGTAGCGATTGGAAGTCGTATAATATGGAAACCAGTGCGTACGATTTAATAGATACAGTGGTGTATTTTGTTCAGGTCGAGAATGGCGACGTTTGGAAAATGTATTTTACTGGGTTCGGCGGTATGAGCACAGGAACTTTCACGTTTAACCAAGAAAATTTGACACAAACCTCGGTGCCATCTGTGAATGGGTTATTTACCACAGTTTATCCCAATCCATCTACTGAACGAGTAAGTTGTATTTTTGATATGTCGGGCGATGTTACTTTGAATGTGTACCAATTAAATGGTGCTTTGGTTTATCAGAGCCAAATGTCGGCGCAAGAAAAACTTAATCAAGCCGTGATAGAAGTAAGCCAATGGCCTGCCGGAATGTACCAAATTGTGTTAAGCAATGGAAACGAAACCAGCACTAGCAAATTTGTAAAACTATAATTTGATATTTGGACCACATTAAAATATAAGGAAGCCTGGTAATCGGGCTTCCTTTATATTGGAATCTTCGAATAGAAATGCTTGTTAATCGCCATCGATAACCTATGTCATTAAATCTTCTGCAATGCTCAAACTGTATTTAACCGTAATATTGGTCATTTTTTATAGTTTAGGAATGGCTCAATCGATGCAAATTTTAGCGGTTTGCAAAGAATCGGGACAAAGTTTGCCTTATGTGCACGTATGTACAGAAGATCAGACCACAAAAGTGCAGCATTATATGGTAACTGACAGTAGAGGCCTAGCAGAATTTAATTGGACAGGTCCTACTGTTGTATCGATTAGTTTTTTGGGTTATCAGAGTATCTTCGATACCGTTAAAACATATCAAGCTAAGATAAAATATCAGCTTAAAAATACGGGTTTTAATTTAAACGAGGTAGTGGTTACAGGGCATCACGAAGCCACGCCAATCGATCAATCCATTTATCAGATAAAGGTAATCGACAAAGACGATATCGAAAAAAGTGCAGGTCAAAGCTTGACAGACGCCCTGTCGAAGGAATTGAATATCAGCCTTAGTAACGACCCATCGACTGGCACAGGGGTGAAAATACAAGGAATTTCTGGCGATAATGTAAAAATCTTAATCGATGGCGTACCGGTTATTGGTCGTGTGAACGGGAATATCGATTTAAGTCAAATCGATTTATCAAAAATTGACCATATCGAAGTCGTCGAAGGCCCGATGTCGGTAATATACGGAAGCAATGCCTTGGCTGGCGTTATTAACTTAATTACTAAACAAAACTTGTATAGCAAATGGAAACTTGGTGCTGAGGCTTATCATGAATCGTCTGGGACCGATAATATAAATTTCGAAGGCTCTGCTAAAATTAATTCCCATTTTTTAGGGCTCAGTTTAGGACGTAATTTTTTTGGTGGTTTTGATATTGATCCCTCTGATAGAACACAAACTTATAAGCCCAAAGAGCAGTACCATGCAGGATTTGATTATGCCTTCCGCGTTAAAAAGATGGAAATTAAAAACACAATCGATTTTTTTAACGAACGCTTGCTCGACAGAGGCTTATTGAAGCAAACACCCTATGTGATTGAAGGGAAAGATACTTGGTTTAATACACTCAGAGCAGGCAATCATTTTTCGATAAAAAATGTTTGGGGCAAACATTCGTCATATACAGGAATTGCCTCGTATTCGTTCTATCAACGCACCCGATTAGAATACTACAAAGATATGACAAGCCTTAATTCTGTGTTAAGCAGTAGTGCCGATGCCCATGATACCACAAGGTTCGATGCCGGTTTGTTTCGTGGGGTTTATGCATACGAAACCACCAATAAAAAGTGGTTAATCCAATCAGGATACGATGTTAATCTTGAATTTGGAACAGGCAAGCGTCTAAAATCGTCGCAAGAAGCCATACACGACTTTGCTGCATTTGTCGATATTAAGTGGGATGCATTTAAGAATTTTACCATTCAACCTGGTTTTAGAATGGCCTATAATACCAAATACAAAGCACCCATTTCTCCAGCGATAAATATTAAATATCAAATTAAAAAAGTGATTTGGCGAGGATCTTATGCTAGGGGATTTAGAGCACCTTCGCTTAAAGAATTGTATCTAAATTTTTACGATAGCAATCACCAAATTGAAGGGAACGAAAATTTAAAAGCAGAGTATTCGCATAATTTTAATAGCTCAATTTCATATCCTTGGCAGCGTAAAGATTTTTTTGTCGATTGGACTTTAAAAGGATTTTATAACCAGATGGAAAACCTGATTGCTTTGGTGCAAATCGACCCCAACAATGCTTTAGGATATCGAAACGAAAATGTAGGGAGTTTTAAATCGTTGGGATTTCAAGTTCAGTCCGATATTAAGATTCTTCCGATTGTAAACTTCGGAATAGGTTTTTCCAGAACCGGACGTACCGATTATGTTAAGGAAAACGAATATTTGTATAGCAACAACCTCAATGCCGACCTCACATTTAACCTGTTTAAAAATACAGCACATGTGTCGTTATTTTATAAATATTTTGGGGAGTACCCTTACTATACCAATTTTGGAAATTTAGAACTGAACATTATGAAACCCTATCATCAGATGGATATTATTGCATCTAAAAAATGGTTCAGTAACCAATTGACGATATCTACTGGGATTAAAAATTTGTTCGACAATATCGAAATAGCTTCAAATTCGAGCGGAGGAAGTACCAGCTCGCATGGGTCATCTTCGGCAGAGTCGCCTTTGGTTGGCTGGGGCAGAACTTGGTTTGTATCGTTAAAGTACAGTTTCTCGAAATATTAATAGATGAAACATCCCGCTGAGCGCAAAAGACATCCCTCTGAACGAAAAATACATTCCGCCCTATTCCCACCTTTGGGGGATAGGAGGGCAAAATACAAATAGATGAACAAATTTTTCATTACAAGTACGCTGGTCGTATTATTCTTAAGCTCGTGTTTTAAGGAGGAAGAGGCCATTTATTTGCCACCAACGAGCGGCGATACTCAGGTCGGACAAGTGGCCATGGGCGAGAACTATTCCAACCAAATATTTTTCGATTTAACAAGCAATTTAGCAATTAAGACCCACGAATTTGACGACTGGGATTTGGGTTTTTCGTGTAGCGATACTTCTTGGCACATTATATTGAACAATGCGAAAACCATGGCGGCTGGTGTTTCGGCTTATACCGAGTTCGACTTATTAAAATCTTCGACTGGCATTACCACAAATTTCGACAATCCATCGGGTCGAGTGGAAGACATGGCCCTATATGGATGGTACGAGAAAGTCGGCCAAACAGCCGTTTCGACGCACGAAATTTGGCTGATTAATCGGGGAACCGATTTAGATTACTTGCCCCTTGGAAATAGAAAAATCAGTATCGAAATTGGCGACCATGGGCAATATATTTTGCGTCACGCTAAACTCAATGGCTTATTGGAGGATACGATCGTGATCGAAAAAGATCCTTCGCTCAATTACGTCAGTTTTTCGTTCGATAACGGCATTGTGCCCATTGAACCACCTAAAACCGATTGGACGCTTTTGTTTGCGGGCTATCAGGATATTATCTATACCAACGAAGGCGAACCGGTACCCTATCTGTTACGTGGGGCTTTACTCAATCCGTATTACACTTGGGCAGGCATGGATACAAGTTTGGTTTTTGATAACATTGTTCTAGCCGATACGCTACATTTTGTAATGAATCGTCAACTCAATAGCATTGGTTACGAGTGGAAATATTACGATTTCGATAATGGAACTTATTCCGTAGTTCCCAATAGAAATTATCTGATAAAGAACTATCAAGGGTATTTTTTCAAGCTTAGATTTATCGATTTTTACAACAGTCAGCACCAAAAAGGCTATCCAACGTTTGAGTTTCAACGGCTATAAAAAT